>JBAXUY010000041.1:0-23838 GCA_037129475.1 Planctomycetia bacterium
CGCCCCAGTCGCCGTGATACCGGCTCCAGGCGACGAGGCTCACGGAGATGCCCTGCAGCATCAGTTCGGCTGACAGAAACATCACGATCAGGTTGCGTCGCGTGAGGATGCCCACGAGTCCGAGTGCGAACAGGATCGCGCCCACGACGAGGGCGTTGTGTAAGAGCGCGGTGGATCCGGCAGCCATGAGTGGCATCATCGGCGGTTCCCTCCCGCCGCCAGCCGGCGGTCGTTCTCGAGCGCGGCCTCGCCACGGGCCACGACGGCGATCGCGCCGATCAGGGCTGCGAGCAACAGCACGCCGGCGACCTCGACGGCGAGCAGATGCCGGCCGAAGAGCTCTCCGCCCAGCCGCGCGACCTGATCGACGGCGAGCGGATCGGCGGCCAAGCTCTCGGCCGCGGCGGAAGCCGGCGGCTGGGCCGCGCCCGTCACGGCGGCGGCCCGGGCCGGGGCGGTACAGCACGAGGCGTCGGTCGAGAGCCGGCCGATCGAGAGCGAGAGCAGCCCGAGCAACACCGCTCCAGCCACGGCGGAGAGCAATGGCTCGTTCGAGACCCGGTCGTAGGACGCGAGCCCCGAGGGCTGCGCGAGCATGAGCACGAACAGAAACATCACGAGGATCGCCCCGGCGTAGACCACGATCGTGGCCACGCCCAGGAACTGCGCCCCGAGCACGAGCAGCACGCCCGCCACGCCGGCGAGCGAGAGCGCGAACCAGATCGCCGAATAGACCGGCGACCGCGTCACGATCGTCGCCGCACCCGACACCACGGCCACGAGCGCCACCGTGAGAAACACGGCCTCCTCACCGATGCCGCCCAGTCGGCGGCCGGCGGCGACGAACCCGGCGAGGGCCGCCGCGCCGAGCACGAGGCCGAGCCAGCGGGCCACACGGCTCTCGGCGCCGCGCGGGAGCAGCAGCCAGAGACTCGCAGCCGCCGCCGTGACGGCGCCCGCGAGCAGCATGCCAGGGGTGAGCGCGGGAAGCGTGCCGTTCACAGCGTCCCTCCGAGGGCCGCCGACTTCATCGGTTCGGCGTCCTTCGTCATGTCGTAGACGCTGAGGAGCTTCTCCTTGTCGAAGATCATCTCCTCGCGGCTCTTGCCGGTGAGGTCGAGGAGGCTCGTGAGCTCGATCGCGTCGACCGGGCAGGCCTCCTCGCACATCCCGCAGAAGATGCACCGCAGTTCGTCGATCTGGAAGCTCTCGGGATACTTTTCACGGTCGGGCCAGGGGCTCTCGGTGGCCACGATGTCGATGCAGTGGGCGGGGCACGCGGTGGCGCAGAGGAAGCAGGCCACGCACTTCACACGGCCGTCGTCGTCGCGGTTGAGCCTGTGCACGCCTCGGTAGATGAGCGGGTTGCCCACCGTCGGCCGTTCTTCAGGAAAGCTCACGGTCACCTTCGGGCTCACGAGATGCCGCGCGGTCGTCGTCAGGCCGCTCACGAAGAGCGGCAGATAGAGCCGCTCGGCCAGGCCCAGCGGTTTTTCCTCGAGCCACGTGATGGCCGGATCGGTCGGCTTCATGTCAGGCCTCCACCAGTTCGTGTTCGATGTCGAGCGGGCCGCGGGCCAGGATCGGCGTGTTGTCGGTGCCCGACGGCGTGAGCAGGCCGGCCGCGATCCACCCGAGGAAGAAGATGCCCCATGGCAGGCCGATCGCCGCGGCCTTCGCCCAGCCTTCGCCGAGAGTCGCCACGAGCTGCGGCCGAAACTCCTCGACGGCGGCGACGGTGACGAGGTTGGCGAGGCCCAGGGGCAGCATCACCTTCCAGGCGAGGTTCATGAGCTGGTCGAACCGGAATCGCGGCCAGCTCCAGCGAACGAGCATGAAGAACAGGATCACGCCGAGGATCTTGGCCGACAGGACGGCGAAGCGGATGAGCGCCACCGTCCAGGTTTCGACGGGGCCTGAGCCCGTGAGGCCCCAGAGGTGCCAGCCGCCCAGGAACATGATCACGATCAGGAACGCCGCCGTGACCATGTGGAGAAACTCGGCCACGAGGAAGAGCAGGAGTTTGATGCCGGAATACTCGGTGTGATAGCCGCCGACGAGCTCCTGCTCCGCTTCGGGCAGGTCGAAGGGGAGCCGCGCCGCCTCCGCGAAGGCAGCCACGAGAAACACGATGAACCCGAGCGGCTGTGCGAACGCGTACCACACGCCGGTGTCGGCCTGGGCGTTCATGATCGTGTCGAGCTTGAGCGACCCGGCCGCGAGCACCACGCCCAGGAGGCCGAGACCGAGCGGGATCTCGTAGGCGACGAGCTGGGCGCTGCTGCGGAGGCCGCCGAGGAAGCCATACTTGTTGTTGCTCGCCCACCCACCCAGGAGTACGCCGTAGACGGCGATGCTCGAGAGCGCGAACACCCACAGCACGCCCACGTCGAGGCCGGGCGCCACGAGGAGCGGCTCCTCGCCGGTGAGCCCGAGGGCGGGGATCGGCGGCAGCGAACTGCCGAACGGGATCGCGGCGAAGATCGCCAGCGACGCGGCCAGGATCACGAGCGGCGCCGCCGTGTAGAGCACCTTGTCGACGTGCCGCGGCGTGAAGTCTTCCTTGAGGATGATCTTGAGGCCGTCGGCGAGCGGCTGGCCGAGACCGAAGAGCCGCACCTTCGTGAGCGGGATGCCGACGCGGTTGGGGCCCTTGCGGTCCTGCACCCAGGCAGCCATCCAGCGCTCGACGAGCACGAGGTAGGCCGCCGCCGTCATCAGGCCGCCGACCAGAAGGCCGATCTTCACGAGGGCGACGATCGTGGGGAGGGAAGGCAAGAGGTTCATGGATGCCTCCTCCCTCTCCCTCTGGGAGAGGACTGGGGTGAGGGTGCGGGGAATGCGGAGCGCATCGGAACACCCTCACCCGGCCTTCGGCCACCCTCTCCCATGGGGAGAGGGGGAACGCACGTGAAGTCGTGATTCATGCGAGTTGCCCCACGCGGAGGTCCACGCCGTGCGTCGGGATCTCGCCGGCGAGCGCCGCGAACACGGCGGCCGAGCCCGCGATCTGCTGCCGCACCGCCACGGGGTCGTAGAGCCCGCGGCGGCCGAGCATGTTCCAATACAGTCGCCCTTCCGGCCAGACGCCGGCCGGCGGCTTGATCGCCTGGCCAAAACTCTGGGCCCGATGGGCCACGTTCACCCAGGTGCCGGCCCGCTCCGCGAAGCCCACGGCGGGCAGCCGCCAGGTCGCGAGCTGCATGAGCGGCGAGTCGAAGAGGTCTTGGACGATCACGCAGGCGAGGTTCGCGAAGGGAGCGGCCATCGACTCGTCGATCCACGGCGCCGGATAGCCGCCGGTGATCCAGGCGGCGTCGGCGTTGCCCGCCTCGACGTGGGCGAGGAGGTCGCCCCAGGAGCGGCCGGCGGGGTCGAAGAGGGCGATGACGGCCTCCACGCCTTTCCGATTGGGGCATTTCTCCGCGCGGATCGTGAAGCCGCCGGGAAACGTTTCGTCGCCGCCGACCGTGGGCACGTGGCCCACCGCGAGGAACGCCTCGGGGTCGATCGACCGTGCGACCGCGCATAGCATCCAGGCGTCCTCGATCGTGAGCATCGGGGAGACGGCGACGGCCAGCCGGCCCGCGGCCTTGAGGTCGGCCCGCAGCCGCGTGACCACGTCGGCCCACTCGACCGCGTCGAAGGCGTCGCCCGGCGCGCCGTGGCCATTGCGACTCGTGTCGCGCCGCCGGCCGGCGGCGAGCACCCGCGACTGATCATGAAGATGGTGCCAGCCGTAGCGGCCGTCGTCGCACATCCACCATGTGTTCACGTGGGGATTCTCGCGCGGCTTGAGCCGGTAGACCGCATCTTGATTATGTTCCGTGAAGATCGAGCAGCCGGCCGAGCAGCCGCCGCACACGTTGGCCTCGCGCTTCAGGAACCAGACCCGCTGCTGATACAGAAAGTCCTTGTCGCCGAGCGCGCCCACCGGGCAGAGATCGACCACGTTGCCCGCGAGCTTGTTGTCGAGCGGGAAGCCGGGGAAGACGTCGATCTCTTCCTTCGCGCCACGGCTCGTCACCATCAGCTCCCCCGTGCCCGAGACCTCGCGGGTGAACCGCACGCACCTGGTGCACATGATGCAGCGATCGACGAACAGCGTGACCGTGGGGCCGACGTCGCGCTTGCGGCTCGTGAACGGATGGAGGTCGGCCCGCCGCTCGGGCTGGCCGTGCTCGAAGTGGTAGTCCTGCAAGAGGCACTCGCCCGCCTTGTCGCAGATCGGGCAGTCGATCGGGTGGTCGATCAGGAGCGCCTCCTCGACCCGGGCGCGGCTGTCTTTCACCGTCTGGCTCTCGGTGACGATCACCGTGCCGTCCTTGACGGGCGTCTGGCAGCCCGGCACGAGCTTCGGCACCATCGAGATCTTGCCCGTGGCGGCATCGCGCTGCCCCGTCTCGATCAGGCACATCCGGCAGCTGGCGACGACCGACAGGCCCGGATGCCAGCAGTAGTGCGGGATCTCCTTGCCGGCGCGCCGTGCGGCCTCGATGCAGTTGAGCCGCTCGTCGGCCCCGATCTCGATCTCTTGTCCGTCGACGATGACGACCGGCATCAGTGGGCTCCGACGATCTGCAGGGCGGGCACGGGGTCGGTGACCATCCAGCCCGAGGGATTGGTCCGCTTGATGTAGTCCTCGAACTCGCCGCGGAACTTCTTGATCGCGTTCTTGATCGGCCAGGCGGCGCCGTCCGCCAGGCCGCAGATCGTGCTGCCCGGCATCATGCCCATCGTCTGGCCGAGTTCGAGAAGAATGTCGAGATCCTTGAGCCGGCCCTTGCCGGCCTTGATCCGCTCGAGCATCCGCAGGCTCCAGCTCGTGCCCTCGCGGCAGGGCGTGCACTGGCCGCACGACTCGTGGGCGAAGAACCGGCAGGAGTTGTGGAGGAAGTCGACGATGCTCGTCTGGTCGTCGATCACGACCACGGCCGCCGTGCCGAGGCCGAGGCAGCCCACCTTGCCCGGGCCGGCGAAGTCGAGCGGCGTGTCGAGCTCGCTCTCGGTCATGAGACCCATCGAGATGCCGCCGGGGATCACGGCCTTTGCCTTGCGGCCCTTCCAGACGCCGCCACCGAAATCGTCGATCAGCTGTCGCGCCGTGATCCCGAGCGGCGCCTCGTAGCAGCCCGGCTTTTCCACGTGGCCGGAGAGGCAGTAGAGCTTGGGGCCGTAGGAGCCCGGGTCGCGTGGGTTGTTCGGATCGGCCGGCACACCGATCGACTTGAACCAGTCGACGCCGCGGCGGGCGATCTGGGCCACGCAGGCCATCGTCTCGATGTTGTTCACGACCGTCGGCTTGCGGAACAGACCCTCGATCGCCGGAAACGGCGGCTTGATCCGCGGCCAGGCCCGCTTGCCCTCGAGGCTCTCGATGAGGCCCGTCTCCTCACCGCAGATGTAGGCCGCCGCGCCACGGTGGAGGTAGATGTCGAGCGAGAAGTTCGTGCCGCGGATGTTCTTGCCGAGGTAGCCGGCCGCGTAGGCCTCGTCGATCGCGGCCTGGAGCCGGTGCCAGGAGTGTGGATACTCGTACCGCAGGTAGATGTAGGCCGTGGAGGCCCGCGTGGCATACGACGAGAGGATGATCCCCTCGATCACCTGGTGCGGGTCGTCCTCCATCAGGATCCGGTTGTTGAACGTGCCCGGCTCGCTCTCGTCGGCGTTCACGCACAGGTAGATCGGGCCCGGGTGATCCTTGGGCAGGAACGTCCACTTGAGACCCGTCGAGAAGCCGGCGCCGCCGCGGCCGCGGAGGCCCGACGACTTCACCATCTCGACGACATCGACCGGCTGCTTCTCCGCGAGCACCTTCTCGAGCGGCGTGTAGCCGCCACGACTCTTGTAGCTCGCGATGGAGTGGCCGTCGGGCACGCCGACGGCTTCGAGCAGGACTGGCTTGAACGGCGTCATGTCAGGTGGCCCTCGCACGCGGCTTCTTGAGCTCGGCCTCGGCGGCCTCGGGCGTCATGTTCTTGAGCAGGTCGTCGTTGGCGAGGATGCACGGCGCGAAGTCACAGGCGCCGAGGCACTCGGCCGGCTCGATCGTCAGCTCGCCATCGGGCGTCGTGCCGTAGGGCTCCACACCGTTCTTCTTGCACAGGTGCTCGAGCAGGTGATCGCCGCCCCGCAGTGCACACGACACCGAGCGGCAGACGAACGCCCGCACCTTCCCGTGCGGCTTCTCCTGGTGGAAGAACTGGTAGAAGGTGAGCGTGTCCTGCACCTCGGCAGGCGCGAGGCCGAGTATCTGGGCGATCTCCACCACCGCCTCCAGCGGCACGTGCCGCAACTCGGCATTGACGATGTGCAGCGCCGGCAGCGTGAGGGCCCGGCGATTCGGATACCGCGGCGCGAGCGCCTCGATCTTCGCCACCATCTCGTCGGTGAGGATTTTTCGCTGGGCGATCATCGGTCGAGCTCCGCGGCGATGATGTTGAGGCTGCCCAGCACGGCGACCACGTCGGAGAGCGTGTGGCCGCGGATCAGGAACGGAAACAGCGCGAAGTGGAGCACGGAGGGGGGCCGGCAGCGGGCCCGGTAGGCCGTGTCGTCGCCGTCGCCCACGATGTAGAAGCCGAGTTCGCCGTTGGGCGCCTCGATCGCGGCGTACGACTCTTCGAAGGGCACTTCGAAGCCGCGGTTGGCCATCGAGAGCTCGAAGTGCGAGATCGTGCCCTCGATCGACGAGTAGACCTGCTTCTTCGTCGGCAGGGCCGTCCGCTGGTCGATACCCACGTTCACCGGGCCGCCCGGCAGGTTTTCGAGCGCCTGCTGCACGATCCTCAGGCTCTCCCGCATCTCCTGCATCCGCACGAGATACCGGGCGTAGCAATCGCCGGCGCTCGCGCACGCCACCTTGAAATCCAGGTCGCCGTAGGCGAGGTAGGGCTCGTCCTTGCGGAGGTCGCGGGTCACGCCGCTGGCCCGCGCCACGGGGCCGGTGGCGCTGCGATTGATCGCTTCTTCTTTGGTAAGAACACCCACGCCCTTCGTGCGATCGACGAAGATGCGGTTGCGGGTCAGCAGCCGCTCCATGTCGTCGAGCGTCTTGGGAACCGTCTTCAGGAAGGCGCGGATCTTTTCGATCACCAGTGGCGTGAAGTCCTGCGACACGCCACCAACGCGGGTGTAGGAATTCGTGAACCGGGCGCCGCAGAGCGTCTCGAAGATGTCGTAGATCACCTCACGCTGATAGAAGGCGTAGAGGAAGAAGGTGAACGCGCCCGTATCGAGGCCGACCGCGCCGTTGGAGAGCAGGTGGTCGCTGATCCGGGCCAGTTCCGCGACGATCGTACGAATGTATTTGCACCGTGATGTGAGCTCGAGGCCGAGGAGGGCCTCCACGGCGTGGTGCCATGCCACGTTGTTGGCGATCGGCGAGATGTAGTTCATCCGATCAGTGACCGTCACGTACTGATTGAACGTGAGGTGCTCGCCGATCTTCTCGAAGCCGGAGTGGAGGTAGCCCATCTCGGGCATCGCGTCGACCACCCGCTCCCCCTCGAGCTTGAGCACGAGTCGGAGCGTCGTATGGGTGGCCGGATGCTGCGGGCCGAAGTTGAGCGTCCAGAGGTAGTCCTCGGACCGCGCACCCGTGTCGGGGCCGCGGCTCATGACGTCGAATTCAGGAGGGGCGATCGACATGGCCTAGCTGTGGTCCCGGGTGATGACGGGGAAGTTGTGGCGTTCGCCGCGGCCCTGCAGGGGATAGTCCTTGCGGAGCGGGTGGGCGGTGAACTCGTCGGGCATCACGAGGCGGCGGAGGTCTGGATGGCCCTCGAAGCGGATGCCGAAGAGATCCCAGACCTCTCGCTCGAGCCAATTCGCGCCCTCCCAGAGCGGCACGATGCTCGCCACCGTGGGATCGGGGTCGTCGGCGAACACGCGGACGGTGAGCCGTTGATTCGTGGCGGTATTGGCGAGCAGATACACGAGGCCGTAGCGGTGCTTGGCCCCCTTGTAGTCGAGATAGTCGACGCACGTGACATCGACGAGCAGGTCGAAACCCTGGTTCTTGAGCACCTCGAACGCCTCGAAGGCCACTTCCGCCGGGATCACCACCCGCGTCTGCCCGCGGTAGACCGACGGCTCCACGGCCCCGAACCGCTCGGCGAGTGCGGCGACCACGTCATCGACGGCGGGGGGCGTGTGGGGCATGAGACGGGCAGGTGTGGACGTGGCGCGGGACGAGGCTTCAGGAACGGGGGGCGGTTTCGGCAGCGGCGGCGAGCTCGCGCTGCAGCACGGGATTGCGGGAGGCGTCGATCGACAGCGGAGCGGCGATCTCCACGAGGGCCCGCTTGCGGGCCTGGCGGCCGGCGGTGTCGAACTCACGGCCGGTGATCGTGCCCTCGCGCTGGATCTTGTCCTGCAGGTCGATGATCGCCTGGATGAGCTGTTCGGGCCGCGGCGGGCAGCCGGGCACGTACATGTCGACCGGGATGAAGCGGTCGATCCCCTGCACGACGGCGTAGGTGTCGAACACGCCGCCGGTGCTCGCACAGGCACCCATCGAGATGCACCACTTGGGCTCGTGCATCTGCTGCCAGATCCGCTGCAGCACCGGCAGCATCTTCATCACGACGCGGCCGGCCACGATCATCAGGTCGCACTGCCGCGGGCTGAACCGGAACACCTCGGCGCCGAACCGGGCGAGATCGTGCTTGCTCGCGCCGGTCGCCATCAGCTCGATGCCGCAGCAGGCCGTGGCGAAGGGCATCGGCCAGAGGCTGTTCTTGCGGCACCAACTGGCCAGTTCGTCGAGCTTGCTCACGAACACGTTCTCGGGAAGCTCGAGCTTCGGACCGTTCTCTACCGCCATCGGAACACCCCCTTGCGCCAGTCGTAGGCGAAGCCCACAATCACCAGCGCGATGAACAGCATCGCGCCGGCGAACACGAGCCCGCGGGAGGAAACCAGACCGTCGGCCACGGCGGCATCGATCCCGGCACGGGAGCGGCTCGCCACGGCCCACGGATAGAGGAAGAGCAGTTCAACGTCGAAGACGAGGAACGTGATCGCCACGAGGTGGAACCGGACGTCGAACCGCCGCCGGGTGTCGTGGACGGGATCCATGCCGCTCTCGTACGGCATCTCCTTGACCGCTCCCGACCGCCGGGGGCCGACCAATTGCGCGAAAACCACCAGGCCCACGGACACGGCCGCGGCGATCGCCACGAAGAGCAGAACCGGCAGGATGGCGTCCATGGCGGGCTCGAACCTCGGTCGGAAGGCGTTCGCGGCGACCCGGGCCCCGATGGCTCCGGACGACCACGCACGTGTGAAAATCGGCCGCAGGAAGGGACTTCGTGAAATCTGTCACAAAGTCCCGGCCTCAAAAAGCCGGGGGGCCACGCCCACCGGCCAAGCCGTCACAACCGCCAAGGTTATACAGCCCGCGGCCGCCGCCGACGAGAAGGACCCTCTCATTCCGGGTCCGGCCCGATTTCCGCCCTCGATTCCGCGGCCTGGTCAGGCCCACAGCCGGCCGATCACCCCGTCATACAGCGGGATCCCGACACTGATGTTGAACGGAAACGTGACGCTCAGCGACAGGAGTTCGAACAGCCCCGGGTTCGCCTCGGGCACCGCCTGCCGCATCGCCGCCGGCACGACGATGTACGACGAACTGGCGCAGAGGAGGGTGAACAGGAGCGCATCCCCCCTGCTCATCCCGAGGGCGGAGGCGATGCCAATGCCGAGGGCCGCGTTTGCCAAGGGGGCGAGAATGCCGAATGCCACGAGCTTCGGGCCGACCTCGACGAGTTTTCCGGCCTTCCGCGCGGCAAGCATGCCGACGTCGAGCAGAAACAAGAGCACGATTCCCTTGAAGATGCCCGACATGAACGGCTTCAGACTCTCGCCGGACGTCGGCCCCGTGACGAGGCCGATGACGAGGCTGCCGATCAACAGGAGCACGGTGCCGTTGAAGAACGACTCGTGGAGGATGGCCTTCACGCCGGGCCGATGCCCGGCACCGTCGCCCCGCGGCGCGAAGATCCGCACGAGCATGATGCCCATGATCACGGCCGGCGATTCCATCAGCGACATCACAGCCACCATGTGGCCACCGAATTCCACGTGCTGGCGACCGAGGAATTCGGTGCCGACCACGAACGTGACGATGCTGATCGAGCCATACGTGGCCGCCATCGCCGCCGCGTCGTACACGCTCAGGATCTTCCGCAGAAAGAAGAACGTGTAGAAGGGTACGAACAGCGCCATGCCCATCGCGGCGAGGATCGTGGCCCCCACCTCGGTCGTGAGGCCGGCCTGGGCCAGTTTCTCTCCGCCCGTGTAGCCGATCGCGATCAGCAGGTAGGTCGAAAAGAACTTGGGGAGCGGGTAGGGCAGTTCCAGGTCGGAATGCAGCAGCACCGAGAGAAAGCCGAGAAAAAAGAAGAGCGCTGCAGGGCTGAGGACGTTTGCCAGGATCGTCTGCGTGTCCATCGAAGCTCCTTGCCTAGTGAATGACCCACATCGCGTCGGACACGAGGCAGGTCCCGCCGAACTGCCTCAACACCGGACGGATCGCCTCCACCAGCGGCATCAGTCGGTTTTCCGGGACTGTTGTGACAACGAGGAGGTTCTCGACCTCGCTCGAGAGCGAGTCCCATGAGTCGACCTTCTGATCCCCCTTGCCGAGCACGTTGCGCATCACGGCGTATCCCGTGACGCCGGACGCCTCGAGGACGTCCACGAGGCTCCGGAATTCGATCGGTCCGGTGATGATCTCGATGCGTTTGACGGGCTTCATGTGACCGACCTCCTCGAGAGAGCGCACTGCAGTTTCTGCCTGCCATGAGACGATCGTCATTCGGCTCTACGGCCACAAATAGAAAAACCGCCGCTTCCGATAGGAAAAAGGGATGCGTGGCGGAGGCCGTGACGGCGGCGGCGTCACCCGGCATCGACGGAGGGTTCCTCCGCCGGCCGTCGGACGACCATCGAGAAGAGGATCGGCACCACCAGCGTCACGGCCGGGAGTGACGCCACGAGTCCCGAGACGATTGCGATCGCAAAGGGCCGCTGCGTCTCGCTGCCCATGCCATGCGCCAGTGCAGCCGGCACGAGGCCGAGCAGCGCGAGCGTTGTCGTCAGCATCACCGGTCGAAATGCCTCCCGTGCCCCCTGCAGCAGCGCCTGCCGGCGGTCGCGCGTCACGGTGAGTGCGCGCAGGTACTGGGTGCACTCGATCACGCCCGAGAGCACCACCTGCCCCAGGAGCGCGATGCAGCCGACGGCGCTCGACACCGAGAAGTTCACGTGCATGAGACGCAAGCCCGCCACGGCACCGAGCGCGGCGATCGGCAGGAGCATGAGGATCACGAGCGTGGGGGGCCAGCGGCCGAAGTTCATGAACAGCACGCCGACGATCACGCACAGCGCCATCGGCACCGTCACCCCAAGGCGCCGCATGGCCCGCTCTTGGTTCTGAAACTCGCCGCTCCAGGTGGGATAGATTCCCGCCGGCATCTCGATCGTGCGGACGGCGGCCTGAGCGTCCTTCACCGTGCTGCCGAGGTCCCGGCCGCGGACGTTGAATTTCACCGCCACGAACCGGGCGAAGTCCTGCCGCCAGATCGCGGCCCGCCCCTGGACCTGGCCGATCGAGGCCACCTCCGCGAGCGTGATGCGTTTCTCGGGGTTGCCGACGAACATGTGCCCGAGGATGTCCATGTTGGCCCGGACCTCGTTGGGCAGCCGGATGGTCACCGGATAGCGGCGCTCCCCCTGCCAGATCTCGGTCGCCTTCTCGCTGCCGAGCACGATGCGAATCGAATTCTGGATGTCATGCACGGCCAGTCCACGGCGTGACAGGGCGTCGCGATTGAGTTCAATCCGCTGCGTTGGCACGTCCCCTGCCTGGTAGATCGCGAGATCGACCACGCCCGGCACCGCAGCCAGCCGCTCCTTGGCCTCCTCGGCGAGCCGTGTCATCTGCTCGAGATCCGTACCGCGAACCTTGAGGACGACCTGGCCGATAATCCCCGAGATCGTCTCGAACACGCGGTCGGTGATCGGCTGGGAAAAATTATGCTGGACGCCGGGGATCACCGCGAGGCTGCGACGGAGTTCGGCCTCGACACCCTGTCGCGTGCGTCCCGTGTTCCACTCCCGCTCCGGCCTAAGGGCGATGAAGAATTCCGCATTGTTCGGTCCCTCGGCCTGCGTGGCGTTCTCAGGCCGACCGACGTGCGACATCACGTCGAGCACCTCGGGTGAGCGCAGGATCGCCTCGCGCATGAGCGACACCTGGCGGCGTGTCTCGTCGAGCGAGATCGTGGAGGGGAAAATCGACGTCACGTAAAAGCCCCCCTCGTTGAGTTCGGGCAGGAACTCCGAGCCGATTCCCGAGGCATACCATCCGAGCGCGACGCATCCGGCGGCGGCCGCGGGCAGAAGAAGCCAGCGAACCGTGTCGCAGCCCGCGAGCAGCTTCAGGTAGGCCCAGCGCACGCCCACGAGCCAGGCCGGCTCGGCGGTGCGAAAACGGCCGCGAAACAGCAGCCGCTCGAGGGCGGGCACGACGACCATCGCCGACACGAGGGCGCCAGCGAGGGCGAAGGCATACGTGTAGGCCATCGGGGCGAAGATCCGCCCTTCGACCCGCTCGAGGAAGAAGATCGGCACCAACGCCACGATGATGATCGCCATCGCGAACACGACCGGCCGGACGACGCTCGCTGCGGCCTCGGCGATCACGCCGGCCGTCTCGATGGAGCCGAGCCGGCCGCCGTGGCTTCGCGAGTGGAAGAGGTGCAGCGTCGCCTCCAGCACCACGATCGCTCCGTCGACGAGGATGCCGAAGTCGATCGCCCCCAGTGAAATGAGGTTGGCCGGCAGGCCGAGCCAGGTGAGGCCGATGAAGGCTGACAGCATCGAAATCGGTACGACCGCTGCAACGGCCACGACGGCCCGCAGCGACCCGAGAAACAGCCAGACGACGAGGAGTACGAGCGACACTCCCTCCAGCAGGTTGCGTCGCACCGTGGCCAGCGTCGCCCGCATGAGGGTGGTGCGGTCGTAGAACGTATCGATCTTCACGCCCGGCGGAAGCACGGTGCGGTTGAGCTCCTCGATCCGCTCATGCACGGCCGCGAGGACGACGCTGGGGTGCGCCTTGCGGCGCAGGAGGATGATGCCCTCGATGACGTCGTCGGCGTGACCGCGGCCTACGGCGCCGCGCCGGGGCGTCGAGCCCTCGATCACGTCGGCGACGTCGCGGATATGGATCGGCACCGAGCCGCGCGTGTCGAGTACGATGTCGCCGAGTTCCTTCGGGTCGAGGAGCACGCCCATCCCGCGGACCACGAATTCCTGCGATCCGATCCCGCTGTAGCCGCCCCCTGCGTTCTCGTTGGCCCGGGCGATCGCGGCATGCACGTCGTCGACGGAGATCCCGGCGGCCGTGAGGCGGATCGGGTCGACGCGGACCTGGTAGTTCCGCTCGAAGCCGCCGAAGGTGACGACGTCGGCGACGCCCGGAACGGCCCGCAGCCGTCGTTCCACGACGAAATCCTGAACCGCGCGCAAGTCCTTCAGGCCGAGCGGCCCCCGCAGCGTGTAGCGGTAGATCTGGCCGACTGGCGTCGATTGCGGGCCCATCTGGGCGGCGGCGCCCTCCGGCAGCACGGCGTCGCGCAGCCGCTCCGCCACGTTTGTCCGCAGTTCGAAGTCGGTCGTGCCCTCCTCGAACGTGAGCGTGACGAGCGACAGGCCGAACACCGACACGCTTCGCAGGTCGAGCAGCTTCGGCGTGCCCGCGAGCACGCGCTCGAGTTCCACCGTGACGCGGCGCTCCACCTCCTCGGCCGCCTGGCCCGGATAGGTGCCGACGACCTCGACGCGGGGATCGGTCACGTCGGGAAACGCCTCGATCGGGAGCGCATCGAAGCAGCGCCAGCCGTACAGGCAGAACAGGGCCGTAAGGGCGAGCACGATCCGCCACCGCGCCACGGCGAGCCGGCTCAGTCGTTCAAGCATCGCTCGCTCCTACAGCAACCGATCGAGTTCGCCATCGAGCAGCACCGCCCCGGCCGACACGATGTCCTCCCCCTCGCCGAGCCCGGAGAGAATCACGAGGCGGGTGTCGACGCTCGCTCCCACGATGACGGCCCTGCGTTCGAGTTCGTTGTCTCCATGCCGCACGAGCACGACGCGGGCGTCGCGTCGCAAGAGCACCGCTTCGCGCGGCACGACCAGCTGCGGTTCACCCTGCACGGCGACGGTGACATGGGCGAGCATGTGCGCCCGCACTCCCGGAACGAGCGCGTCGAACGCGCAGGTGACGTCGACGGTCCGTTTCTGCCGGTCGATCGCCCGGACCACCGACGTGACCCGGCCGGTCAATGGCACGTCGCCGAGCGCCGCGACTTCCACGCGACAGAGGAATCCCTCCTTCAGAAGCGGCGCGTCACGCTCCGGAAAACTGGCGGTGACCACGAGTGACGACGGGTCGGCGATGATGAATGCCGGCTGGTTCTCCGGGTCGTGCGCGTGCTCACCAGGGTCGATGTGCCGTTCGATGACCTGTCCCTCGCGGGGTGAACACAGTTCGAAGAGGTCCTCGCCTTCGCCGGTGGTGCGGGCGGCCCGCAAGGCCACGAGGATTCCGTTGCGGTCGGCCTCGAGGCTGCCGATCTTCGCCTGCAGTTCGACGAGCCGCCGGGTGGAGACGACGTCCTGCTGCACCAGATCCTTGATCCTGTTCAGGGCGTCGTACTGTCCGCCGAGTTCCGCCGCGAGGCGGCGCACGTCCGCCCGCATGCGGGCGAGTTCACTGCTCCGGATCTTCGCCAGCACATCGTCGCGGGAAACCTTCGAACCGGCGGCCACATCGACCGATTCGATGATCCCCTCGAAGGGAATCCGCAGCGCCGTGAGCGCCCCGGGCGTGAAGTCGATCTCGCCGACTCCATGCACCTCGGCATACACGTCGCTCTTCTCGACCCGGCTGAATTCAAGGAGTTTCGCGATGTCGGAACGGACGCGCAGGATTCCGTCCTCGACCACGGTGAACGGTGCCTCCTCGATCTGCACGGTTGACGCTTCACGATGGTCTTCGCAGCCGACGAGCAGGGCGATCGCGAGGGCGCAAGCGCCGCCTATGCGACGGTCGGCGTGGAAGCGATTCAGTGGGATGGTGATCAACGACAGTCGGTCCATCATCGTGTGTCTCAACTCTGGGGAATGATGCGCAGGGATTCACGCATCGGGCGGATCATGGGGCGGGGGACCGTGCCTCGGCGAAGCAGCAAGGGGTGCGGCCACGGGCCATCCGGACGTGCCGGGAGCATCGTGCCGGTCCACGGAGGCGGTCGCGCCGTCAGATCAGGAGTCGGCAGAGAACGCTCAGATGGACGGCGTTCATGCGGGCGTTGTCGCTCCCGGCCGATCCGTCGGAGTGACCGCTGTCGCGAGAACTGGCGGTCAGGCGGCGCTCATGGGTGCCGGCAGGCCACGAGTATGTCGACGGATCACCGGTCTCGATGTCCTCGCTTGCCCGTTCCGTTTCCGCGAGCGCTTCGCGGGGCAGTTCAGGCGATGCGGCGTGCCGACCCGGGTGCGCTCGCGTGATCGAGACGCAGGACGATACCGATGCGGCTGGAGGAGCGATGTCTTGCGCGGCCATGGAAGCGGACTGCGCGGCGAAGGCACCCGCACCCGCCGTCGCGATCAACACGGCGACGACCTTCCACCACCCTCGCCCGTTCCGGGCCGGGGACTTCGAGTTGCTGCCGATCGGCCGATGACGCATGGCTGCCTCGCCTTCACGAGCCTTGTCTCTAGTGTACGTGGCCATGCGCCGCCAGACGGATCGACCACCTTGCTTTCCCGCAGGGATCAAGTCGTCCGCCTTCACACGAGATCGTAAGCAATAGATTTTTTCTATCGTTTGCGCGCAATTATCGCCGTGGCATGCGCGGGACGGCGGAACGATAACCATCGAGGAGTTCGGGACGGATCGACGGCCGCCCGTGGGCCGTTCCCTCAGGAGATCTGGAGATGTGCACGGTCGATTGCGGTTCGTTGGGCAGTCGCAGGCGGTGGCTGGGAGGCATGGTGGCCGGCGGCATCGCCGCAGCGGGGCACGGATGGCTCGCCCGGCGTTCCCGCGCAGGCGAGTCGGCGGCGGAGGGCATGAGTCCGCGGGAGGCGCTGGATTTCCTGCAGGCAGGCAACGCCCGGTTCGTCGCCGGCCAGACCGCCGCGCCGAATCGCGACATCCAGCGACTGCGGGAGGTGGCACCCCGCCAGACGCCGTTTGCCGCCTTCTTGGGCTGCGCCGACTCGCGGGTGCCGATCGAAATCGTGTTCGACCAGGGCTTTGGCGATCTGTTCGTCACCCGGATCGCGGGCAACGTCGCCGCGACCGAGAACATCGCGAGCCTGGAGTTCGCCACACAGGTGCTGGGCGCGAAGGTGCTGTATGTCCTCGGTCACACCTCGTGCGGCGCCGTCGCGGCCGCCGCGAAGGCGGAGCCGGTGCCGGGGCAGATCTCGGCCCTGTTCCAGCACATTCGCCCGGCGGTCCGGGCCGCGCGGGGAGACGTCGCCATCGCGATCCGCGAGAATGTGAAACTCCAGGCCCAGACGCTCGTGGAGGCGTCGACCGTGATCTCGTCGCTCGTCTCGGCTGGGAAGGTGCTGGTTGCCGGCGGTATCTTCGACCTCGAGACCGGAACCGTGGAGACCGTCGAACTCGGCTGACGCGGTCGTGTGGAACGACGGGCGACGCGAGGCGGCACCGCTATGGAATGGCTCAACTACCACCATCTCCTCTACTTTTGGACGGTCGCGAAAGAGCAGAGCGTGTCGAAGGCGGCGGCGTCGCTTCATGTGGCGCAGCCAACGGTCAGTGCCCAACTGCGGTCCCTCGAACGATCCCTCGGCCAGAAACTCTTCGAGCGGCACGGACGCCATCTCGCGCTCACGGCCGAGGGCGAAAAGGTCTATCGCTATGCCGACGAGATATTTTCGCTCGGCCGTGAGTTGCTGCAATCGGTCAAGGGAGAGCCGCAGCACGCCCCGCGCCGATTCCGTGTGGGCGTCTCCGACGCGCTTCCCAAGCTGACCACGTATCGGCTCATCGAGCCCGCCCTTGCCATGCAGCCGGCCTTTCGCCTGCACGTGCGGATCGACAAGACGGAGCGACTCCTCGGGGAACTCGCCGTGCACGCCGTCGATCTCGTGATCGCCGACGCGCCGATGATGCCCTCGCTGCGGGTCCGTGCCTTCAGCCACATGCTCGGCGAGACGAGCGTGTCGATTTACGGTGCCACGGCGCTGGCCCGTTCGGTCAGGCAGGGCTTTCCGCGGTCGCTGCACGGCGCGCCGCTGCTCTTGCAGACCACCAACACCACGGTCCGCCAGTCACTCGACCAGTGGTTCGACGTCCACCAGATCGAGCCCGTGATCGTCGGCGAGGTGGAGGATATGGCGATGCTGCAGACGTTGGGGGAGCACGGCCTCGGTCTGTTCGCCGCTCCGACCGTGATGCGGAAGGAGATCTGCCGGCGTTACCAGGTCGCATGGGTGGGCGAACTCGACAAGGTTCGGGAAAAATTCTATGCCATATCGGTCGAACGCCGGATCACGCACCCCGCCGTGAAACTGATCGCCGACCAGGCGAAGCGTCGGCTGTTCACCTGATCCGGTTCGGCGCTTTCTCGACACGATGGCCTACTCGCTCCGCAATCTCGACGCCCTTGAAGCGGAGGCGATCCATACGATCCGTGAGGTCGCCGCCGCGTTCGAGAACCCCGTGCTGCTCTATTCGATCGGCAAGGATTCGATGTGCATGCTGCACGTGGCACGCAAGGCCTTCGCGCCGGGGCCGGTGCCCTTCGCGCTCTTGCACATCGACACCACCTGGAACTTCCGGGAAATGATCGAGTTTCGCGACCGCTACTGCGCGGAGCACGGTTTCAGGCTGATCGTCCACGTGAACGAGAAGGCGCTCGCCGCCGGCATGAATCCGTTCGACTATCCGAGCAGCGTCTATACGCCGACGATGAACACGCACGCCCTGATCGACGCGCTCGACACCCACCGCTTCGACGCCGCCCTCGGCGGCGGCCGCCGCGACGAGGAGAAGTCGCGGGCGAAGGAACGCGTGTTTTCGTTTCGCGACGCGAACCACCAGTGGAACCCGAAGAACCAGCGGCCCGAGCTCTGGGATCTCTACAACACGCGGATCAACCGCGGCGAGAACATCCGCGTGTTCCCGCTCTCCAACTGGACCGAGCTCGACATCTGGCAGTACATCCACCGCGAGCGGATCCCGCTCGTGCCGCTCTATTTCGCCGCCGAGCGGCCGGTGGTGGTGCGCGAAGGCCAGTTGATCATGGTGGACGACGACCGCTTCCGGCTCGAGCCCGGTGAGGTGCCGATGGTGAAGCGGGTGCGGTTTCGCACGATGGGCGATTATCCGCTCACGGCGGCCCACGAGTCGTCGGCCGTGACCGTGCCGCAGGTGATCGAGGAGATGCTGCTCACGAAGACGAGCGAACGGCAGGGCCGGCTGATCGACAAGGACGAGGCCGGCTCGATGGAGAAGAAGAAGCGCGAGGGCTACTTCTGAGCCATCCGACTGAGTGAAGCCGCCGGCTCGGGGTTGCCCACGCCCTCTCGCCGGACGTTCGCCTCGGCCCTCCCGGCCTCGGCTCTCTGCATGTCCGCTTCGCTTTCGCCATCCTTGGCTGCGCTCGCTCCCATAGCCCGCTCGAGGGCATGGGCAACCCCTCGCCTCGCCCATCGCGCCATGTGCTGCCGGGCTGGAGGCCCGGCTCACTTCCGGCCGGAGGCCGGCAAGCAAAACGAGGCCAGGATGGCTCGTTTTGCGTGAAGCTAGAAGTTGCCGACGCTGAAGCCGACGTAGGCGCCAAATGGGCCGACACCGACGGACATGCTACTGCCCTGGCTGTCGGCGAACGGGGGCTTGCCGCCCCCCTGGCTGCGATAGGGGGAATAGGACGGCGCGCTGTTGGCCTGGGCGGCTGCGGCCGCCGCGGCCTGGGCCGTGAGTTGCCGCGACGCCTGCGCCTGCTGCACGAGCTCCTGCCGGCCCTGATCGAACGCCGCCTGCTGCCGCTGCAGCGACTGCCGCTTCGTCTCGATCTTCTGGATCTCCTGGGAAAGCTCGCCGGCCGACATGCTCACGACGTTCGGAATGTCCTTGAGCACCTCGTCGCGCTTCCGGTCCGACATCGCCGAGAGATATTGCCCCACCCAGGCCCGGGCGTCCTTCGCCTCGGGCGAGTCCATCACCTTGAACTTCTGCTCGAGGTCTTCGAGGAGATATTCGAGTTCATACGACGACATCTTCGCCACGCGGTGGTTGAAGTCGCTCTTGATCTTCTGCACCTGTTTGGGCGGGTAGATCTGCTGCGTGTCGAGCCAGTCGCCGAGCTCGAACACGGCCCGGCGCCAGCGGGAGCTGCGGAGGATCTCGGCCTTCTTCGCGATGTCGTCCTGCGGCGCGGCATCCGGCGCAGCCGGGGTGCTCGCAGCAGGCGCGGCCGGTGGCTGGGCCGCGGCGTGGGGCGGAAGAGCCATGAGGATCACGGCAGCCGCTGCCGAGAGAACGGTCGCGCGCATCGGCCTGGCAAAATTCATTTTACGGGCCTCCCAGGCTTGCGGATCATCGTCATGTTGACCGGCGGCAGATGCTCGCCGCCGGCATGCGTATGGAACGACTGCCACGTGCAGCGGTCCTCGCCATCGTACGTGTAGACGTTGAGCGACGACGTTTGGCTGCCGTCGGGGAGGACGGCCGTCGTGCGGGCGATCCACGAACTGCCGTCGCGGCTCCAGAAGGCCTCGCCATGGCCACCGTCGGCGCTGAACACCCACGAGCGGATCTGTCGCGAGAGCGGGTCCCAGCCGATCCGCTGGGTCACGTGGAGCGGCGCGGCAGGCTCGGCCGAGCCCGCCGCCGGGGGCGTGATTTTCATGTCGCGGAGCAGGAAGGTGCGGCCGGCGTTCCAGCGGACGGAGACTTCAATCGTCGGTCGCGATGCGGCCTTCGCGTCGGCCGGGGCGTTGTCCACGACGGTCCAGTCGCCCACCATCCAGTCGAGATCCGCCAATTGTGCGGCGCCGGTCGCCGCGGGGAGCCGTCCCTCGCGCAGACTCGCGAGTTTCCATGCACCTCCCTGCCGCACCCATGTGGCCGAAAACCGACCGGCCTGCGGTGTGGCCGACCCCGGCACCACCACGTCGATCATGCCGTCTTCGAGCGCGACGTCGGGCGTGAGAAAACGCAGGCTCGTGTCGTGGACGCGAAACTCCGGCCGCGGTGCGCCGGGCGCGGGGGGCGCGGTGAGGGCCACGGTGTCGCGGCCCTTCGTGACCATCCCATGGTCATCGACGATATCGCCGTCGGCCGTCCACAGGGCCGCGAGGGCCTTGCCGTCGCCACGAGCGAGCGCCTCCTGGTAGGTGATTCCGGCATCGCGGATCGCCTTCTCGTCTTCCGACGACTGGGCCCGCGCAAAGCCGGCCGTCGCCGCGAGCAGGAGGGCCATCAGGGTGGGAGACGAGACGCGCATCATGAGACACCTGCGGGGAACTGCCGGGAACGAACACGCACCGCCGAAATCGTATCACGCGGCTGGCGGGGCGGGAAAGAAACAGCCCGGTTTGGTACGGTGATCCTCCCATGACAGACCACGTCGCCACGCTTGCCGATCTCGTCCGGCGTCCCAGCGTCAATCCGATGGGCCGCGACGTGTCGGGCCCGGAGTTTCTCGAGGGTCGGGTCACCGATCACCTTGTCCAGCGATTCACCGCCGCCGGCATTCCCTGGGCGCGGCAGCCGGTGGCACCGGGCCGCGACAACGTGGTCGCACGGCTCGAGGCGACGGTGCCGGGTGCGCCGATCATCCTCTGGGACGCCCATCAAGACACCGTGCCCACCGATGGCATGACGATTGATCCCTTCGCGCCCCTCGTGCGCGACGGACGGCTGTACGGCCGCGGGGCCTGCGATGTGAAGGGGGGCATGGCGGCGATGCTCGCGGCGCTGGAGCGGCTGCAGGCCGGCGCTGCCGTACGCTCGAAGACCGTCATCTTCTCGGCGACCGTCAACGAGGAGTTCGGGTTCACGGGTGCGAAGGCGCTCGTGCGGCTCTGGACGCAGCCGGTGGCGGAGCAACCGTCGACCGACACGGCGGCCCGCGAGCTCGTGGGGGGCCGGCCTGCCGCCGCGATCGTGGCCGAACCGACCGAGCTCGACATCGTCACGCAGCACAAGGGAGCGGTCCGCTGGCGAATCAGGATCCATGGTCGCGCCTGCCACAGCGCGTTTCCGGAGCGCGGTGACAACGCGATCTATCCGGCGGGCCGCGCCGTGCTGGCGATCGAGGAACTCGCCCGGGAGCTCCTGCGGCGGCGGCCCGATCATCCATGCGGGCCGCCCACGCTCAGCGTGGGCACGATCCGGGGCGGCACCGGCGTGAACCTCGTGCCCGATCTCGTCGTGCTCGAGATCGACCGGCGCCTCGTGCCCGGTGAATCGCCGCACGATGCCCGTGAGGAACTGATCCGCCGGATCGCCGCGGCCGTGCCGGGTGCGCGGATCGACCACGAGGAGCCGTTCGTGGAGAGTTCCGGGCTTCCGGAGGCGCTCGGCGGCGGGTGCGCCGACGCGATCGAGCGGGCCGGCAGCGCGATCGGCATCGAGTGCCGCCGTACCGCGGCCCGCTACGGCACCAACGCCAGCATCTTCGCCGCGGCCGGCGTGCCGAGCGTCGTCTTCGGCCCCGGGTCGATCGCCCAGGCCCACACCGCCGACGAGTGGATCGACCTCGACGAGGTCGACGAGGCCGCGCGGATCCTCTGCGGGTTCGTCACTGCCTGACGGCGATTACCCGCCGCGCACGAGCTTCACGACTTCGACGCCAAGGATGATCGCCACGCCCATCAGCGACTCGCCGGCGATCAGGCCGCTCGAGACGGGTACGGTGTAGCGGTCGGCGACGCGTGCGCTCGCCCGGGCGGCGAGCCAGGCGACGAGGGCGCCGGCGAACATGGCGATCGAGTTGAAGGCGGGAATGACGCCGGCGATCCCGAGGCCCGTGGTCGAGGGCAGCCACGGCCGCAGGCGATCGGGCCCGAACTCCTCGAGGAGCGTGAGGGCGATCCCGAGCACCGCACCCACGACGATCGCCGCGAGTGCGCCCTCCGGGAGCGCGTGGATGCCCTTGGCGAGCAGTTCGGCGACGCCCGCCCACACCTTCGCCGACGGTGCAGGGAGCGCCTCGGAGCCGAGCCGCTCGGGGTTCCGCTGCACGACGAAGAGATACGCCGGCACGCTCGCGATCGTGCCGGCCACGACACCGAACAGCTGCGAGATCGTCTGCCGCCGCGGGTTGCCACCGAGGAGGTAGCCGCTCTTCAGGTCGGTGAGCAGGTCGGCCGCGTGCGAGGCGGCCCCCGACGTGATCGAGGCCGTCATCAGGTTCGTGGTGATGTTCGTGGGCGCGACGACGCCGTAGATGAGCTGCGTGATCTTGCCCATGGCGCCGATCGGAGTGATGTCGGTCTCGCCGGTGGCCCGCGCCGCCACGATCGAAAGCAGGAACGTGACGAGGACGGCGAGGATGCCCATCCACCACGTGATGCCGAACAGCCAGTGGCCGAGCAACACGCACGCCGCTCCCGATGCGAGCGTGCCCGTCACGAACCACGACGACGGCACCTCGACATGGGCGAGTGGATCGTCGGGCTTGTCCGTCGCCCCGCCGACGAGCCGCGTGAGTCCGCCGAAGGCGCGGAGCACCGTCCGCCACTTGAGCGCGAACGAGAGAAGCCCCGAGGCGACCATCATCGCCGTCGCCGGCCAGAGCACCCACGAGACGATCCCTCGGTAGCCCGGCTGGGCGATCCCGCGCTCGACCAGGATCGGGCCGATCACGCCATAGAACACGATCGACCCCACGAGCATCGACGTGGCCACCCGCATCCCCATGATCGCGCCGGCGGCGACCATGATCAGCGAGCCTTCGATGCCGATCGTGTACTTCGTGAGCAGGTCGCGGGCGGCGGCCGAGGGCCAGAACGGGATCTCCGCCGGAAATGCCCACGACGCCAGGCCCTTCACCTGCGGCACGAGGTCGCGCCACATCGCGACGATCGCTCCCGCGAGCCCCGCCCCGAAGAGCGATCGGGCCTTCCAGAGGGACTCGTCTCCCTCGCTATGCATGCTCCGGAGCGTCTCGGCGGTGGCGATCCCGGAGGGGAAGGGGAGCTGGTCGATGTTGATCAACTGCCGCTTGAGCGGGATCGCCATGAACACGCCGAGCATCGAGAGGGCGGCGAGCCAGAGGCCGATCTCCCACCAGGCGAGCAAGCGGCCCGTCGTGAGCGTGAGCGCGGGAATCGCCGACACGAGGCCGGCACTGCTCATGTAGCCTGCGGCGCTCGCGGCACTGCTCATCGTGTAGTTCTCGAGGATCGTGAACGGCCGGTCGCGCCAGGCGGGCACGATCGACTCGAGAAACCGGAACACGGCGAAGGCGATGATGCAGGCCGTGATCGTGACGCCGAGCCCCCAGCCCGTCTTGAGGCCGACGTAGAGGTTCGAGATCGACATCACGCCGCCGATCACCATCCCGGTGACGACGGCCCGCGGCGAGAGCTGCACCGCGTCGTCGCCGGCATACACGTTCGCCATCCACCACCGCGCCGCCTCGCGCTCATCGTCGAACGGCGGATGCTGGTGGGAGGCCATGGGGCGGATTGTAGTCTCGAGTCGCTAGCTCCGGCTTCGCGCTCCCCGTACGCCCGTGGCCGGACGTTCGCTGCGTCGACCAATCCGCCTGGGCG
>JBAXUY010000042.1:0-23609 GCA_037129475.1 Planctomycetia bacterium
TTCGAAACGATTGGGAACGGGCACGGCCCGGGTCAGCAATGGCCCGGGCCGTCGCCTTTTCTATACGCCCGGAGAGGCTCGAACTCCCAGGCTTGGTTTCGCGCGGCGCGATCCCTTCGGGCCTCGGTTTGCTGTCAGAAGTCCACAAACCGTGGTAGGTCGAACACGACGGATGCTACAGCACTGAACCCCGACCATCCGGTGCAATGAAGTGCCGATGCCCGCGACAAGACGAAGAAATCCGCCAACGTATCCTGCACGCCGCCATCGGCATTCTTCAGGTCCCCCAGATGAGTCTTCCTGTTGTTCCAATAGGTCAGCTCAGGAATCCGATCCTTCAGTTTCAACGCCGTGACGGCGGAATCCGAGAGCAAGACAAACCGCTCCTGCGGTAGTTGCTGCATGATCCGTCGGATCGTGGAATAGGCGTATTCCATTTTCCTCGCGTCAAAGGCCCCCTCGTTGAGAAACCGATCGCCGAAACGAAGGTGCATGACGCGATACCGATCGGGCAGGTTCAGGGCGTGGATCGCGTCCCGCAAGACCCGGTTCGGTCTGAGCAGGCTGCGCATGAACTCCCTGCAAGCAGGATCAATGGCCCCCCAGTTCTCGAGCGCACCCGTTTGGGAATTGCGATAAAAGCTGTTGGTGATCGTGTTGAACGACTGGCCACTGAGAAACCTGTTCAACAGCCCGCCATAGATGACGTCGTAGTTGTGGAAATGCGGCGACGGCAGAAACTCGTGCACCGGCTCGCCCGCAGGCAATGCCACGAAACTGGGGTGGGGTTCGAGAAACCGGAATATCGGATGAATCGAGGAGTCCACCTTCAGGGAATAGCCAAACGCCCGGCAAAGCTGATGCAACGCCATGGTTCCCCGCAAAAAGTCCGCGAGTCCGGGCGGTTGTGGGTTTGTCTTGCAGGTTCGCAAATATGCGTGGATGCAGGTGCGCTCCTGCGTTGGCGAAGTCCGGATGGTGGATTCGTGCGTGGGCATCAAGCATTAACGACTGAGCCAGCAAGGAAAGCGATAGTCCAGGTATCCCAAGCTGTGATCTGGATGCGGTCGATCAAGGCTTCCCGAGAAACCTGAGAGAAGAGGCCGGAAAGACTGTCCGTAGGTCAATTTTGAACGCACGAGTTCGTACACAACATGTTCCGCAGACATGCCTTGTCGATCATCGATGGTCTCGTAGGAAGGAAGCAAAAACTGCTCGCAGAAATGTTTTGAGGTGTAAAAAAATCGTGTATCGATGCTGTCTTTGAGTGGCTCCTGCCAAAACATATTGTGCATGCGGTTGTGCCGAATGACACCTTCGATCGTATCGAAATTACGACAATATGCCTTCCCAGTGCATTTGTAGAAGTGGTTTGCATCCCGAAGAATAGCCGAGTTTCGAAGGGCGAAATTGATCAGAGCGCCTTCTCCATACCCCTTGCCTTTATCAATGACGATTTTGTCATTCTGTCGATAACGGATCTGCTCTATTTCGACGCCCATGGCGGATAGTATCCGCACGTCTTCGTCTGTCAGAAGTGTTTTTTCAGTTGCGTCTGCGACAACGATTCTTTTCATCCCCAGCCCTGCCCAGAAGAAGGCCGCAGCTTTCGCCAATCCCAACCTTTTTTCCACGAGCGTCATTTTCAGGACGTAGATATTTGCGGGAGGCTGGATAGCAGTTGTGATCAAGAGAGGGGCCATCGAGTCCTCGTTCGAAATTTTCTTGGCTTCTCGCGACGGTCTCTCACGGCCTGACTCCCTGCCGGTTCGGAGAGGAGGTTTTCGGGATATTTCCCCTTGGATGACAAACTCGCCCTTCGCCTGAAATGTGAAAAGCACCGGTTTCCCAGTGCCTTTCAATACGCCCGGAGAGGCTCGAACTCCCAACCCTCGGTTCCGAAGACCGATGCTCTATCCAATTGAGCTACGGGCGCGTGGCAGTGATCGTAGCGGTTGAGCGGGCGCCGGGCGACCGGTGCGTTTGACCGATCGGGGAATTTGAGGGAACATCGGGAAAGTCATGGCCTACGTCACGCTCAGAGTCCTGCACGGTGCCGATCGCGGGCGGACGTTCGATCACCTGCCGACACCCGTGACGATCGGCCGCGAGGAAGGCAACTCGATCCAGCTCAACGACGAGCGGATCAGCCGCTACCACCTCAAGCTCCAGGAAGACAACGACAAGATCGTGCTCACCGACCTCGAGAGCACCAATGGCACCAAGGTCAACGGTGAAGACATCCAGGTCCGCATCCTGCGCGACGGCGACCTGATCTCGGTGGGTCGATCGCTCCTGCTCGTCGGGTCCCACAGCGACATCGACCGCCGCATCGCCGAGATCGCCGCCAAGCTGCCCGGGCACGGCGAGGTCCGAGCCAAACAGATGGGCGAGCGGCTCGATCGCATCGCCAGCCAGGATTCCGACGTGATCGAGGACGTGTCGGAGGTGCGCACGCCGCTCCTGCCCGGCGGGCCCCCGCCCCTGCCCGGCAAACTCTCGCCGGCCCAGTCGGCGGAGGTCTCCGAACTGCTCGACTACATCCAGGGAGTCCTGCGCGAGGCGAGCGAAGATGCGGTGATGCGGCCGGGAAACGAGACGGTCGAGATCGACTTCGCCCACTGGCAGGCGCTCCTCGATCTCCAGTCCCGCCTCGCCGAAATGCTGCGCGAGATCGGCCAGGCGTAGAACATTGTCGACCATGCAACCCGAGCGCATCGCGGTCTTCTTCCCCTGCCATTCGCTCGACGACTTTCCCACGTGGCTCGACGAGCCAGAGGCCGACGAACTGCTCGGCGCCTGGACGGCCGCGTGGCATCCGGCCCTGATTGCGGCGGTGGGGGCGGCGCCCGGCTGGGCGAGCGTCGAGGTGCCGCCGGCCGAGTCGGCCGGGCTGCTCGGCATCGTGCCCCCGGCCTGCGACGAGCGGTTTGCCGCCATGCTCGACATGGCCGGCCTCGCCGGCTCGCACTTCGTGCGGCAGGTTCATGGCCACCACGCCGTCATCGCGGCCGCGCGGGCCGCCCTCGCCGGACAGGGCGCAGCGGTCGCCGCCGACACGCCGTTCGACGACGATTTCCAGGCGCTCGGCCTCGCCTGGCTGATCGCCGAACTGCTCGCCCGGCGCATGCGATCGTCGACGGGCATCGTGGCCGCCGATTTCGCGGCGGCCGTCGTGGCGGCGGCGCAGGCCGCGGTCGCGGGTGATGAACCGGCCACCCGCGAGAAGCTCCGCGAATGCTTCGCGTCGCTCGAGGCCACGCGGTCGCAATACTATCCCGTCGACGTGTGGCTGCTCGATCTGGTGCTCGTCGCCGCATCGACGCTCGGCGGTCGGCTCGCGGGCGAACTCGAGTCGCCGGTGCCGCTCGGCCTCGTGATCACCGGCCACCTGCTCGAACGAGTCGGCCGTGAGGACACTCCCCTGCTCGATCGGCTGCGAGCGCGGGTGGCCGCGGGGGCGGTCGAGATCGTGGGTGGCCGCGACGATCCGACACCGGTCGATTTTCACCTCCTCGAAAGCCTTGCCGCCTCGTTCGACCGCGGGCATGCGATCTGCCGCGAGCTGCTCGGCACGGTGCCGGTGACGTTCGGCCAGTGCACGGGCGGGTCGTCGGCCTTTCTGCCGAAGATGCTCGTCGATCGCGGCTACCGCGGCGTGGTCTGGAACCTGTTCGACGGCACGCCGTTGCCCGACCCCGGCTCGAGCCGGATTCGCTGGCAGGGCCAGGATGGCTCGTGCATCGACGCCGTGGCGCGCGTGCCTCTCGACGCCCGTGCGGCCGGCACGATCCTGCAGTTGCCGGAGAAGATCGGCGACGCGATGGATCACGACCACAGCTGCATCGTGTCGTTCGCCCATTACGCCGGCACCGCGAGCCCGTGGTTCGCGGCGCTGCGGAGGATCGCCTCCTGGACGACGCTCCTCGGCCGGTTCGTGACGCCCGCCACGCTGTTCGCCGAGACCGAGCACGCCGGCATGCTCGCCGACTTTCCGGCCGATGCGTTTCCGCCCACGCTTCCTCCCGACGGCGTTGCCGCCGGTGCCGATCCGATCGGCGAGCGGGTGGCGGCCGCCGAGGCGGAGGCACGCTCGCTCGCCGCGTTGGTGCCGCCGCTCGATCAGGCCGCGCCGGGGACGACCACACACGGGCATGATCCGAGCGCGGCGCGCGACGGCGGTGGCCTGTGGCGCGGGCTCGCGGCCGGCCTCATCCGGTCGCGGAACGACGGCGACACGCAGTTCGTCCTCGAAAACGCCGCCATCCGGATCGCGGTGCATCCGCGCACCGGCGGTCTGGTGTCGCTGCGGGGCCGGCAGGCCCGGGCCAACCGGCTCTCGCAGGCGCTCGCGGTGCGGTCGACGCGGCCGGCGCCGCCCGTCGGCGCGGCGTGGGAGAGCGCGGAGGAACGGGCCGAGTATTCCCGGATGGTCGCCGAGCGGATCGACCGTGAGTCCGACGCGCTGATCGTGAGTCGGGGGACGCTCGTGACCAGCGCGGGAATGCGGCTCGGCACGTTCACCCAGCGGTTCTCGCTCGTGGGGTCGTCGCCGCTCGTGCGTCTCGACGTCGACGTCGAACTCAACCAGCCGCTCACCGGCCCGCTCTTCGAGTCGCACGTGGCATGCCGGTTCGCCTGGAACGAGAACGACGACGTCGACCTGTGCCGCAGTCTCCACGGCGAGTCGATCGTGACGGAGCGTTCGCGGTTCACGGCGCCGCACTTCCTCGAGCTGCGGAGCGTGGGCGACCGTGCAGCCGGCGACCGCGTGCTCGTCGCCACGGGCGGCCTCCCGTGGCACGTGCGGTGCACGCCGCACACCGTCGACACGATCCTCATGGGGCCCGGAGCGTCACGTGCGACCCGAAGGCTCGTGCTCGGGCTTGGCATCGCGGCGCCGCGGCCGGTAGCGTTGTCGGTCCTGCGGGAGCAGGCCGCCCTTCCGACCGCCGCCGGAGCAGCCTCATGATCATCACCCTCGATGGCCCCGCCGGCGCCGGCAAGAGTTCCGCGGCGCGGGCGCTCGCGAAGCGGCTCGGCTGGTGCTACATCGACACCGGCGCGATGTACCGGGCCGTGGCGTTGGTGGCGCTCGAGCAGGGCGTGCCGCTCGACGATGCCGCGAGTGTCGCGGCCCTCGCCGAGTCGATTCGGATCACGTTTGCCGACGGATGCGTGCTCGTGAACGGTCGCGACGTGTCGCACGACATCCGCACCGAGCGGATCACGCAGGCCACCCGGCCGGTGGCCGACGCGCCTGCCGTGCGCGATGCCATGAAGCGGATGCAGCGGCGCATGGCCGAGGGCATCGACGTGGTCACCGAGGGCCGCGACCAGGGCTCGGTCGTGTTTCCGCACGCGGAGGTGAAGGTGTTCCTCACGGCGTCGGCCGAGGAACGGGCCCTGCGCCGGCATCGCGAGGAGGTGGCCCGAGGCGTGGGCACCACGCTCGACCAGGTGCGCGATTCGCAGGCCCGGCGCGACGAAGGCGATCGGACGCGTCCGGTCGGTCGGCTCGAACCCGCCGCCGACGCGATCGTGCTCGAGACCGACTCGCTCTCGTGTGAGCAGGTGGTCGAACGGCTCGTTGCCCTGATCGAGGCGCGGCGGCGGGCCGCGGCCGGCGCATGAGCGACCCTGCGCCGCGGCCGCGCGGCCACACCACGTTTGGCCGTTGTCTCTACGCGATACTCTGGATCGTGTGTCGGGCGCTCGGCGTGTCGGTGTTCGGCGTGCGCACGCGGTTCGCGGAACCGCTGCCGGCGCGGGGTGGGCTGATCGTGCTGTCGAGCCATCAGAGCCATCTCGACCCGCTCCTCCTGGGCCTGGCCTGCGACCGCCGGCTCTCGAGCCTGGCCCGCAGGTCGTTGTATGCATTCAAGCCCTTCGGATTCATCATCACCGCGCTCGACGCGGTTCCGATCGACCGCGAAGCGTCGGCCGTGGCGGCGATGAAGACGGTGATCAAGCGGCTCGAGGACGGTGCCGCCGTGATCATTTTTCCAGAGGGCACGCGGACGGCCACGGGTCACCTCGGCGAGATCAAGAGCGGCTTCGCACTGATCGCGAAGAAGGCCCGGGTGCCGATCGTACCGGTGGCGATCGTGGGAGCGTGGGAGTGCTGGCCGAAGACGCGGCTCGTGCCGCGGCCCGGGCGGATTCGCCTCGAGTTCGGCCGGGTGATACGGCCCGACGAGATCGCCGCCCTCGACGACCGCACGCTCGTGACAGAGTGCACCGCACGGCTCACGGAGCTCGACGCAAAGGCACGTGCAGCGAATATGTAGCGACAGGCGCGTAGCGACAGGCCTCCAGGCCTGTCGAACGACAGAGCTGGAGCTCCGTCGCTACGGTTGTCGAACGACAGAGCTGGAGCTCCGTCGCTACGGTTGTCGAACGACAGAGCTGGAGCTCCGTCGCTACGGTTGCTGCGGCCGGGCGCGTTTGAAGGGGTCGACGCGGCCGCCGCCGGGGCCCGGCGGCGGCGCGTTCGACGGTTGGCTGAAGGGCAGCAGCTTCGGCCATTCGAGGTTCATGCCCGGCCATTGGGGCACGGCCGGAAGTGGCCGGGCCGTGTCGGCCTGGGCGTTCGGCGCGGTGGGCGTGCGCGGCGTCGCCGGCCCGGCCAGGGGAGCGGCGATCGTGCCGGGGCCGAGCATGTCGCCCGGCTTCGGGAAGGAACCCGCTCCCGGACCCGGCGGCGTCGTCGAGACGAGCGTGCCGCCGACGCCGCCCATGCGATCGAGAACGCGCACGGACACCTCGTCGACGCGGGCTTCACCGATGCCGGTGAGCGCGAACGTGAGGGTGAACGGCTCGCCCGTGGCGTCGGCCGGCACGATGCGATACAGCACGAGCCGGCGCCAGCCCGACGTCTGCGCGACGCGTTCGGCGAGCGCCGGACCACCGAGCGAGTCGAACACGAGCAGCCCGTCGACGCTCCCCTTGATCGGCTGCGGCACCCACACCCGGGCCTCGATTTCGAGGAGCTTTCCGGTGGGGGGCTGGAGCGGCGGCGTCGTGATCCACACCGGCGGCGTCTCCACCACGTCGGGGGCCGACGCGGGGTCGACGGCCTCCGCCCGCATTCGGAGCGAAGCCTTGCCGCCGGCCGGCTCACCGCGGGTGATCTCGACGGCCGTGCGCAGGTCGGCCTGCGGAAGCGCGAAATGCCGCCAGCCCGAGCCGGCGAGATCCTCGATGCGTTCCATGCCGCCGCCGGGCAACAGATTGTCGCCTGCCGCGATGCCGCCGAGCGCGTCGATAAACCGCCAGTGCTCGGCGAGCGTCGCGTCGGATGTGGCGAGCGGCCCGGCCACGAGCGAGCCGATCGCAACCACGCCGCGTTCCCAGGTGAGACGCTCGAACTGGCCGCCGATCGCGGCCGCGCGGTCGAAGCGGGCGAGCGCCGCGGCGGGGTCGGTGGCCGCGAGCGACTCTCCTTCGGCGGCCGACCGCTGCGCCTCGCCGAGCATCGCGGCGGCCGGCAGGTGGCCGAGCGCCGAGGGCGGCAGCCGGGCGAGCAGTTCGGCGCCGTCGGCCAGCACGATAGCCGCCTGCGCGCGAGCGGAGGTGAGCGCGAGCGGCGCGACTTCCCGGGCCCGCTCCTGCACGTGCCCGGTCACGGCCGGTTCGCCGCTCAAAAGCAGCAGGCCCGACGAGCGGAATCCGTCGATTACGATCGACACGCCGCCGGTCACCCGGCGCTGGCGAGCTGGCCGGAGCCCGCCGGGATGAACCTCCCACGCCTGGTGCGCCTCGGGCACGCCGGGCACGAGGAGCGTGAGCGGCGCCCCGTCGTTCGGCAGGTCGCCTGCGTAGTGGCGGGCGACCACCTGCGATCCCTGCACCCCTCGCCACACGAGCACCATGCGGGCCCGCGCCGCCTCGACGACGACGGCCTTCACCTCCGGATCGCTCGCCTGGGCGGTGGCGGAATACCGGCCCGCAGCGGCCCACGGTTCGAGCAGTTTGAGTTTGAGGTTCATCGCCCGGGCGGCTGCGGCCCGCGCCCGCGCCTCGCGATCATCGCCGTCGATGCGGCGCGACGAGGCGAAGAGAATGCCACGGCTGCCCGCGGCCACGGCCGTGAAGGCGGCGAGCGTCAGGCTCTCGGGATCCACGGCCAGCCCCCGGGCGCCGATGCCCGACAGCGCCGCGGCCTGCCGGGCGGTGCGCGGATCGAGCTCCGTCGAGAGTGTGGCGATGATCGGCGTGCCGGGCCGCGAGAGCCGCGGCCGTTCCTTGAGCCAGGTGAGGTAATCGTCGAGTTCGAGGCTCGTTCCCAGCACCGTGCGTCGGGCCACGAGCATGTCGACATGCCGGGAGATCGACCGCAGCCCGGAGTCGGCCGAGGCGACGAGGCCACGTCCACCGCGCAGGTCGCAGGCCCGCACCCGGCGGGCCCGCTCCGCGATCGCCTCGACGTCGCCCTCCGCGAGGCCGGCACCCATGTCCCACAGCAGCACGCGGTCCCAGTTCGAGGAAAAAACCGGCACCGACTCAGGATCGCGGATGTCCACGTCGGGCAGGAGGGGGGGCGGGCAGATCACCCACACGCCGGAGCGACGCGCTTCGGCGAGCAGGTCGCTCGATGCCGGTGCCGGAAGCCGCACGCAATTGAAGCCGAGCGCGGCGATCGTCTCGAGCGGCTCGCCATTGTGGTCGAGCGCGCGGGGAAAAAACGGCAGGCCGGCCACTTCCAACACGCCGCGATTGATGCCGCTGGCCGGGTCGGTCGGTCCGGTGGCTGCGGCGGGCGCAGCCGGCATGGGCGGCGCGGCAGCCGGGCTCGGCGGTCCGCCGGCCGTCGGTGGCACGAACTGGGCCGGCACGACGGCCGGGTCGCGCCGTTCCGCGGGCGGCGTCGTGGCCACCGGCGGCGGTGTGGCGGCCAGCGTCGTGATGCTGCCGTGCACGAGCAGGTCGTCGATCGCGACGTCGTAGCGGCCCGGGCTCGAGTAGAGCTCGAGGACCACGTGCGTCACGATCGCACCCGACAGGTCGCCCGCGGGGCCGTGTTCGGCGCGGAGCGCGAGCAGCTGCCGCTTCAGGCCGGCGGTGAGCCCCGCTACTTCGAGCAGTTCCCAGCGGTCCGAGTCTTTCGAGATCGAGCCGGGCACGAGCACGTCCACGGGCTGGCCGGTCTTGGGAGCGATGAAGTTGGGCAACCGCACGCGGGCGGAGAGGCGGATGTCGGGGCGGTCGGCGCGCACCCAGAGCGAGGCCTTCCATTCGTCGATCACCCGCGCTTCGCCCACGGAGGTCTGCAGCCGTAGCGTGGTGCCTGCCGAGGCTTCGATCACGAACCGCTCGCATGAGGCGCCGCGATGCGCAGCCTCGCGCGACCGGGAGTGGGAAACGACGCGATGATTGACGTCCGACTCGGCGACCGTCCAGCTCGTGGCCGGTCCCTCGAAGGCTTCGTCGATCGTGGCGGCCGGTGCGAGGACGGATGCCAGCCAGCAGACCGCGCAGAACGGCACGCCCGCGGCGCGGATCGCCGGCCGCCGCCACCTCCGAGGTGCCGAATGACGATCGTCCTGTCGAGTTTCGCGCATGGATTCCTGCCGGTGAGGACCGGGCCGGGGGGGCTTGTAGCAGCCGGTGCATGATCGGCTCCAGACCACCCTGCTCCCCCAACCTGCCCGGCTCACTTGCAGTCGTGCGATGGAGGTGGAATTATGAAGTTCTTGTGAACCCGCACGGCCCCCTTGCCCCCTCATGAAACCGACAACGGCCGAGGAACTCGCCAGCCGTGCCGAAGAGTTGCAACTCCTCGGTCCGGCCGACCTGCACGAGGTGTGGGCCGAACTCGGCGGCCGCAACGTGCCGCTCGAGACGCTCGGCCCGGCCCTCCTGCGCCGCGAACTGCTCACGAGCTACCAGCTCGAGCGGCTGCTCCGCGGAGATCGCCAAGGCTTCTTCTACGGCAGCGCGAAGATTCTCTATCAGGTCGGTGCCGGATCGTTCGCGCGTGTCTATCGGGCCAGGCATGTCGACACCAACGCGACGATCGCCGTGAAGGTGCTCCGCAGCCGGTACAGCGCCGATCCGGAGAAGTGCAAGGCGTTCCGGCGCGAAGGGGAGATGGGCCGCCTCCTCCGTCACCCCAACATCGTCGCGATCGAGGACGTGGGCCAGCAGAACAACACCAGCTACATCACGATGGAGTTCGTCGAAGGGCAGACGCTCCGTGAGCTCGTCCGCATCCGCGGTGCGGTCGACGTGCCCCACGCCGTCGACATCCTCGCCCAGCTGCTCGCCGGCCTCGAATATGCCCACCGGCGTGGCCTCACGCATCGCGATCTGAAAGCCTCCAACGTGCTCGTGTCAGCGACGGGCGTGGCGAAGCTCGTGGACTTCGGCCTCGCGGGCGTCGATGCCGAAACGGGCGACAAGTCGCTCGGCAAGATGGAGCAGCCGCGCACGATCGACTATGCGACGCTCGAGAACCTCGCGGGCATGAAGGACGACAGCCTGCGAAGCGACATCTTCTTCCTCGGCACGATCGCCTACCTCGCGTTGTCGGGCAAGTCGGCTCTCAAGGAAACCCGCGATCGCGCCGAGCGGGGCAATCCGCGGCGATTCACGTCGATCGAGCCGTTGCACTCGGTCGCGCCGAAGGTGCCGCGCGACGTGGTCGACGTCGTCACGCGAATGCTGGCGCTCGATCCGATGGACCGGTGGCAGACGGCGGCCGATGCCCGCCGGGCTGTCGAGCCGCTGCAGGCGAAATACGCCGGCCTTGACGCCGTGGCCACCGCAGACGGCGCCGTGGTAGCCACGCCGGCCGGAGCGGCGCAAAAAGCCACGACCCGCGGCACGCTGATGGTCGTGGAGATCGGAGAGAAGTCGCAGCAATCGCTGCGTCAGTTGTTCACAGGCCTCGGGTATCGCGTGCTCATGACGGAGAATCCGGAGCGTGCCCTGGGGCGTTTCTCCACCACACCGCTGCCGGCCGATTGCCTCGTCGTCAGTGCCCAGACGCTCGGCGACACGGCGCTCGAGGCGTTCAACAGGCTGTCGACCGATTCGTTTTTTTCGGCCGTGCCGGCGATCCTGCTCGTGAGCGCGCGTCAGCGTGAGCTCGCCGCCCGTGCCCTCGTCGACGAGCGTCGCAAGACACTCGAAGCGCCGGTGAAGGGGCCCGAGGTCACCGCGCTGATCGACGCGATCGTGAAGAAGTAGGGACGGGGCTCCAGCCCTGTCCATCGACAGGCCTGGAGGCCTGTCGCTACTTCGAATGCAGGCCGCACTCGGTCTTCGCCGTGCCGCTCCAGCGGCCGGCGCGTTCGTCTTCGCCTGCGGTCACCGCCCGAGTGCAGGGCCAGCAGCCGATGCTCACGTAGCCCTGGTCGTGGAGCGGGTTGTAGGGGATGTTTTCCTTCACGATCAGGTCCCACACTTTGGCCTTCGTCCAGTTGGCCAGTGGCGAGATCTTCGCCACGCCGAACTTCGCGTCCCAGCCGACGATCGGCACCACGGCCCGGTCGCTGCTCTGGTCGCGCCGAATGCCGCTCATCCAGGCGTCGAAATTCGTGAGCACCCGCTTGATGACGACGATCTTGCGGTCGTGGCAGCAGCGATTCGAGTCGGTGCGGTAGAGCGGTCCTCCGTGCAGCCGCTCGTACTCCTCGACCGTCGTCTCGGGACGTTCGAGCGCCACCTCGATGCCATACCGCTTCGCGAGCCGGTCACGGAGTTCGAGCGTCTCCGCAAACTGATAGCCTGTTTCCAGGTTGAAGACGTGCGTCTTCGGGGCCACCTCGGCAAGCCAGTGGATGATCGCGCACCCTTCTGGTCCGAAGGCCGTGGCCATCGTGAGCCGGTCGCCGAACCGCTCGGCTGCCCAGCGGATGATCTCCGGTGGTTCGGACGATTCGAGTGCCGTGCTCGCCGCGGCCAGTTCCGCGAGCAAGGCGGGGGCGGGTTCGCGGGGTTCTGCAGAAGTCGTCATGCTTGCCTAACGATAGGGGTTTTTGGGGGATTTATCGACCCTGACTGTGGCGGCCGTTAGGCTGTCGCCCACGCGGGTTTCCCCACACTTGAGGAGCAGAGGCGCATGGCGCGGACCGTTGCATTGGCAGTCGATTTGGGGGCGTCCGGGGGGCGGGTGGTGTCCGGAGCGTTCGACGGACGGCTCCTCGAACTCGAGGAGATTCACCGGTTCGAGAACGGCCCCGTGGCGCTGGCCGGCGAGTTGGTGTGGGATCTCGTCCGACTCTGGCAGGAGGTGGTGTCGGGCCTCAGGCTGGCCGCCGACCGGCATGGCGCAGCCGTGAAGACCGTGGGCGTCGACACGTGGGGCGTCGACTTCTCGTTCCTGGGCGGCGACGGCGGGCTGCTCGCAAATCCGGTGTGTTACCGCGATGCCCGCACCCGCGGGATGCTCGCGGCCGCCGAGTCGATCGTGCCCCGGGCCGACATCTTCGCGGCCACGGGCCTGCAGTTCATGGAGATCAACTCGCTCTACCAATTGCTCGCCCTCAAGAAGCGAAACGCCACCGTGCTCGAGGCGGCCGACCGGATCCTGATGATCCCCGACATCTTCCACTGGCTGCTCTCGGGGCAGGCGTCCAACGAGCACACCAACGCCTCCACGTCGCAGTGCTACGACCCGCAGGCCCACGACTGGGCCTTCGGCATGCTCGACCGGTTCGGCCTGCCGCGACGGGTGTTCGGCCCGCTCGTCGAGCCGGGCACGTCGCTCGGCGGCCTGCGGAGCGACGTCGCGGCCGAGACGGGCCTCGCGGGCGTCTCCGTCGTCGTGCCCGGCACGCACGACACGGCCAGCGCCGTCGCCGCCGTGCCCGCCCCGGAGCCACCGAGCGCCCGGCCCGACTGGTGCTACGTGAGCCTGGGCACCTGGGCCCTCGTCGGGGCCGAGCTCGATCGGCCGCTCGTCACGCCCGCGTGCCTCGCCCGCAACTTCACCAACGAGGGGGGCATCGGGGGCACGACGCGGCTCTTGAAAAACGTCTGCGGCCTGTGGCTCGTGCAGCAGTGCCGGGCAGCCTGGCAGCGGTCCGGCAAGGAATGGACGTGGGAGCAGCTCACGGCGCTCGCGGCGGAGGCGCCGCCGCTCGGCACCCTCGTCGATCCCAATCACCCGTCGCTCGTCGCCCCGGCCGACATGCCCGAAGCCATCCGCACGCTCGCCCGCGACACGGGCGAAACGGTACCGGAGTCGACGGCCGCCGTGGTGCGCACGGCGCTCGAGAGCGTGGCCGCGGCCGTGCGGTCGACGCTCATCGAGCTCGACGAACTGCTCGGCCGCAGGGTGTCCCGCATCCATGTCGTGGGCGGAGGCGTGAAGAACGCCCTGCTGTGCCAGATGATCGCCGACGCGACCGATCGGCCCGTGCTTGCCGGGCCCGTGGAGGCGACGGCGATCGGCAACCTCCTCGTGCAGCTGCTGGCCGGAAAGGAATCCGTCGACCTGCGAAGCGTGCGGGCGGTCGTCCGCGACAGCTTCGAGATCACTCGCTTCGAGCCGCGGGATCCGGCTCGCTGGGCTGCTCGACTGGCGGGGGCAAAGGGGCGCGGAACGCGAAGCTGAAGGCGATCATGCCCACGAGCGACGCCACGATGAAGGCGGCCGCCCACATCGACCGCGTCAGCCAACGCTTCGCGATCCGCTCCTCCTCGGCATGGAGGGCCTTCTGCTGCTTCTTGCGGTGCTCGAGGCTGTCCTCCTTGCGGAGCGTGAACAGTTCGTTGCACTCCGGACAGACCACCTGCTGCTCGAGCATGTGGGGCTTGGCGGTGAGCACGTGGCCGCGTGGGCAGGGAATGCGGTAGGTCTTCTGTTTCGTGGCGGGAGGGCTGGCAGGCATGCCGCCCGCTGCCGCGCGGGGCGCAGCCGGGGCGACGGGAGGCGACGGCAGGCCTGCCGCGCCGAGCGACGCCGTTGGCGCCGCAGCAGCCCGGCAGATCGGGCAGACCGACTGGCCGGCGACCACGACGGTCGGGCCGCGATATCCGCAGAGACAACTGACGGCTTCGGCCACCCGTCTCGTCACGCGGCCTGCATCTGGGCAGCCGGCCGCTTCGTGACGACTCCGTGTTCAATCTTGATGATCGCGTCGGCGAGTGCCAGCGTGCTCGCCCGGTGCGTGATCATGATCACGGTACGGTTTTCGACATAACGTGCAAGGGCCTCGTGGATGAGCCGTTCGCTCTCCACGTCGATCTGGCTCGTGGCCTCGTCGAGCACGAGGATTTCCGCGTTGCGGAGGAACGCCCGGGCCAGTGCGATCCGCTGCCGCTGCCCGCCGGAGAGTCGAAACCCATTGGGGCCCACCATCGTCCGATAGCCGTCGGGAAACTCGGAGATGAACTCGTGGGCGTGGGCCTTCGTCGCCGCCTCCACGATCTCCTCCTCCGTCGCGTCCCAGCGGCCGTAGCGGATGTTGTAGAGGATCGATTCGTTGAACAGTTCGGTCTGTTGCGTGACCATGGCGATGCGGCGCCTGAGGTCGTGGAGCGACATGTCGGTGAGCGGAACGCCGTCGAGGAGCACGGCACCCTGTGTCGGGTCGTAGAACCGGCAGACGAGGTTCACGAGCGTGCTCTTGCCACCGCCGTTGGGGCCCACGATCGCCACGCGCTCGCCGAACGGGATCGTGAGGTTCACGTCGGCAAGCACCGTGTCGATCCCGTCGTAGCTGAACGACACGTTCTGCAGGCGGATTTCGCGGTGCGGGCTGGCCACGCTGCGGGGGTGGGCCGGCTCGCTGAGCCTGGAGGGCGTATCGAGCAGCGGGTAGAGCTGCTGGGCCCCCACGACACCGAGGTTCACGCCGGTAAACACGCCCGAGAGTTTCCGCACCGGATCGCTCGCCCCGATGAGCATGCCGAAAAACACCATGATGCCGGGCACCGTCATCGGCCGCTCGGTCATCGTCAGCCCGAAGATCTGCGTCTCCTGGTTGATCACGAGCCACGCGCCGACGGCGATCGACGTGGCCACCATGCCGATGCCGAGAATCTCGGTGATCGGATTGGCGAGCGCGAAGTAGAAGCTGTGCCACATGCCCGTCTTCATCATGTCGCGCGTGCACGAGCGGAAGCGCTGCCGCTCGAACTCCTCCATCGTGTAGGCCTGCACGGTGAGCACGTTGTTGAGCGCCTCGAGCAGCACGTGGTGGAAGCCGAGGGCTCGGGTGAGGATGCCCCTCGAGATGCCCCGAATCCGCCGGTTCAGCCACACCATCAGGAAGCCCACCACCGGGGCCATCGTCAGGCAGGCGAGCGTGAGCTGCCAGGAGACGCACACGGCGCCCGCGAGGCAGGCGGCGATCTTCAGGGGCTCGGTGACCGCGCCACCGAACACGCTCGTGACGCCGCTGGCGAGCATGTCGGACGTGCTCGTGACCTGGGCCATGAAGCCGGCCGAGCCATTGCGCATGAACTGCGCCCGGTCGAGCGACAGCGCCTTGTCGAATACCTTCAGCCGGAGGTCGCGGCTGATGTTCATCGCCACCCAGGTGACGATCAGCGTGCTGACGAGCAGGAAGGCATGCTTCACGAACGTGCTCGCCACCACGAAGGCCACGACCCACAGCACGGTGGTGAAGGGATCGGTGGGCAGCAGCCGTTCGAGCCACGGGCCGAGTTTTTCCGAGGAGTACACCACCGCCTCGTCACCGCGGATCGCGAGGGACAGCGTGTCGAGCCGGGTGCGGGCCCGGGCCGCGTCGGCCGCCGCGATCTCGCCGGAGGCCAGCTTCGTCTCGAGGTCGGCCTGCTCCCTGTGGCCAGCCTCGACACGGGCCTTGGCGTCGGCGAGACGGCGCGTGTTCCACGACTGGAGCGAGTCGCCATTGAGCGTCACCTCGATGATCGGGAACAGGGCGGCGATGTTCGCGCCCCACAGGCTGGCCACGCCCGCCGAGCAGAGGAAGGAGGCCACGAGCAGCGGCCACTGCTTGCCGGCGTCGCGAAGGGCACGGAGAAAATAGTGCATGAAAACGGACTCTTGGTCCGGTGACTCCGAAGGGGGTTTCCTCGAAAGGAATCGGAATCGCCGGAGGGTGGCGTCAGTCGATGACCATTCATGACCGTCCGGGAAGGCTGCCGGCGCCGCGCGAAACTGCGCAAGCAAGCGCGGCGGGCGATCCCGTGCGGGCGGGGAGAGTAGTGCGGGCCGGGCGTCGGGCTCAAGCCCGGAAAAGCCCTGTAGCGACAGGCCTCCAGGCCTGTCGGGATGTAGCGACGGGCTTCCAAGCCTGTCGGACTGTAGCGACGGGCTTCCAGGCCTGTCGGACTGTAGCGACGGGCTTCCAGGTCTGTCGGGCTGTAGCGACGGGCTTCCAGGCCTGTCGGGCGGACGGAACTCGAGCTCTGTCCCTACGAGCCCAACTCCGCGGCCAGAAGCGTGTTGGCCAGGAGCATCGCCACCGTCAGCGGCCCCACGCCGCCCGGCACCGGCGAAATCTGGCCGGCCACCTTCTTCACGGCCTCGAAGTCGACGTCGCCCACGAGTCGGCCCTTGCCGTCTTCCTCGATCCGGTTGATGCCAACGTCGATCACGGCGGCGCCCGGCTTCACCATGTCGGCCGTGATGAGCCGTGGCCTGCCGACCGCCGCCACGAGGATGTCGGCCCGGCGGCAGTGGTCGGCGAGATCGGCCGAGCGGCTGTGGCAGATGGTCACTGTCGCATCGCCGCCCGGTCCCTTGGCCGCGAGCAGCAGCGCCAGCGGCTTGCCCACGATGTCGCTGCGGCCCACGATCACCACGTGCTTGCCGGCCGTCTCGAGCCCGGCGTCGAGGATCATGCGCTGCACGCCGGCCGCCGTGCAGGGGATGAACCGGGGCCGCCCCTGCGACAGGAGCCCGGCATTCTCCGGATGGAACCCGTCGACGTCGCGGTCGGGCGGCACGGCATCGAGCACGGCGACGGTGTCGACGTGTGCCGGGAGCGGCAGCTGCACGAGGATGCCGTCCGCAGTGCCGTGGTCGCCGGCGGCGACGGCCTGCACGAGGGCCACGAGGTCGGCCGTCGATGCGGTGGCGGGGGCGGAGAGCACGTCGGAGTCGATCCCCACGCGGGCCGCCGCCTGCTGCTTGCTCTTCACGTACGACGCGCTCGCGGCCAGGTCGCCCACCAGCACCACCACGAGCCGGGGCCGCCGCTTGAACATGTCGACGAACGTCGCCACCTCGTCGCGCAGCGAGCCTTCGATCTTCGCGGCGAGCGCCCGGCCGTCGAGGATGTGCGCCGTCATGGCTGGTCGAGGAACATCATGCGCAGCTGGTGTTGGATCTCCTCCAGCTGATGCCGTTCCTCGGTCGTGAGGTTGCCGGCCGTCTTCTGTTCGAGCATGGCCAGCGTGTCGATGAAGTGCTTTGCGGTCGCGAGATTCTTGTGGGCCTGCTTCGTGATCGGATTGGGAATCCGCCCGAGGGCCATCAGCGCCTGCGTGAAGAGCGTGTGGATGAGAAACTCGAACGTCGCCGGCGGGGCCGGCGGCGCGGACGAGTCGGCCTGATCCGGGGCGTCGCTCATGCTTCGGTCACCCAGGCGCTTCCGGCGTGTCGCTCCACGGCCGCGGCCACGAGGCCGGCGAACAGCGGATGGGCCGCCGTCGGCTTGCTCTTGAACTCCGGGTGGAACTGCACGGCCACGAACCAGGGGTGATCGGCGAGCTCCACGATTTCGACGAGCGACCCATCCGGGCTCGTGCCGGCGATCACGAGCCCCGCCTGCTCGAGCTGCGTGCGATACTTCGGGTTGAACTCGTAGCGGTGGCGGTGCCGCTCCGAGATCCACGTGGTGCCGTAGGCGGCGGCGGCCTTCGTGCCCTCGGCCAGCACGCAGGGCTGGGCGCCCAGCCGCATCGTGCCCCCCTTCTCCACCACGCCCTGCTGCTCGTCCATCAGGCAGATCACGGGGTGCGGCGTGTTCTTCGCAAACTCGGTCGAGTGGGCCCCCGTGAGCCCCGCGCAGTTGCGGGCCACGTCGATCACGGCGCACTGCATCCCGAGGCAGATGCCGAGGAAGGGAAGCCGGCGCTCGCGGGCGAACGTGATCGCCTCCACCTTTCCCTCGATGCCACGCTCGCCGAAGCCACCGGGCACGATCAGGCCGTCGAAGCCGGCCAGCAGCCGCTCGGCCCCCTCGCGCTCGATGTCCTCGCTCTTGATCGGCTGCACCCGCACCTGCGTCTTGTGGGCGATCCCTCCGTGGTCGAGCGCCTCGTAGATGCTCTTGTAGGCGTCGCGGTGCTCGGCGTACTTGCCCACCAGCGCGATCGAAACCTCGTGCTCGGGGTTGCGCAGCCGGTGGAGCAGGTCGTGCCAGTCCTCGAGGTCGGCCGGGCCGGCCTGCATGCCGAACCGCTTCAGCACGAGGTCGTCGATTTTGTTCGATTGCAGCGAGAGCGGAACCTCGTAGATCGAGAAGTCCTTGTCGCGCTCCTCGATCACGGCGTCGAGCGGCACGTTGCAGAAGAGCGCGATCTTCTCCCGGTCCGACACGTCGAGAGCCCGTTCCGTCCGGCACACGAGCACGTCGGGCTGGATGCCGATTTGCCGGAGGATCCCCACCGAGTGCTGCGTGGGCTTGGTCTTGAGTTCACCGGCCGCCTTCAGATACGGCACGAGCGTGAGATGGATGAACATGCAGTTCTCGCGGCCCACCTCCAGCGGAATCTGCCGGATCGCCTCCAGAAACGGCAGGCTCTCGATGTCGCCGACCGTGCCGCCGATCTCGGTGATCACGATGTCGGTGTCGGGGTCGGCGAGGTTCCTCACCATCTCCTTGATCTCGTTGGTGATGTGGGGGATCACCTGCACGGTCTTGCCGAGAAACTCCCCGCGCCGCTCCTTGTTGATCACCGACAGATAGATCTGGCCCGTCGTGTAGTTGCTCTCGCGGGTGAGCTTCGTCGACGTGAATCGCTCGTAGTGGCCGAGGTCGAGGTCGGTCTCGCTGCCGTCGTCCAGCACGTACACCTCCCCGTGCTGGTAGGGGCTCATCGTGCCGGGATCGACGTTGATGTAGGGATCGAGCTTCTGCATCTTCACCCGCAGTCCGCGGGCTTCGAGCAGCATGCCGATCGAGGCGCTCGTGAGTCCCTTGCCGAGGGAACTCACCACGCCGCCGGTCACGAAGATATGCCTGGTCACGCTCGCGAGCTCCTTCCCGTCCGCCGGTGTCGCATCCTGCGGCCGCCTGGCGGCCGTTCCGGAATTGGATTGAACCAGCCGCTGTGAGGCCGGTCAAATGGCCGCCGTCGCAGCCGGTGAAAGTCCGTCGGTCAGCCGCCGATCACCTGCTGCACGAGCTGCCGCAGGGATCGGGATGCGGGCGTGTTTTTGCGCAGCGCTTCGACGATCAGTCGTGCGAGGCGCACGTCGGCAAGGTGTTTGCCGAGGCGGGGACGATTGAGATACGTGTTGGATGGCGGGAATACGAATGCCGCCGCATCGTCCATGTTCCCGAAGCCGGCCAGTTCCACCGTCGGGATCGCCCCGGCCAACGGGTTCATGAAAGCCTCGTCCCAGCCGAGCGCATGACTACCGGAGCCCTGGCCGACGGGCCGCGTGTGGTGGGCCTCGATGGCGTCGATGATGAACGTCCGCGGCGTGCGCCCAAAGAGCGCCTCGGTCATCCGCTGCAGCAGCGGCTCCAGGCCCCATCCGGCCCGCACGTGCGGATGCACATGCAGGATCGGTAGCAGACAGGCTTCGACGATCCGCCCCGCAAAGGCGGGCATCATGATCTCCACGATGTTGGTGGCCCGCATCAGGCTGGCAGTGTTCCGCCGCGTAGGTTCGTGACCCGGCGACACGTGCTCGTTGGCGATTGCCGGCTGGACGATGTCGGCGTTGATGCCGCGGGCGATCGCGAAGAGCCGGCTCACGGCGGCTGCACCCTCCGGGATGAGAATGTCGTCGTCCGGCAGAAACACGTAGTCATACGCGGAGAAGCGGGGCAGGCCCTCCCGCCTCGCCTGAAACGCGACTTGCCGCATGAGCGACCATTTCTCACCGGTCAACTGCCAGAGATGGTCGCAGCTGTTTCGAAACCGCTCCGCGACGGCTGGGTCGCGGCCCCAGTAGCACACCCACAGTTCGAAGTCGCGGTCGCGTGCGTACGTCTCGTGGAGCGATCCGTCGCCGGCCATCACGATCACGAGGTTGCGATGCGGGGGCTCGGTCATGACAGGGGGGCGGCGGCTGTTCATCGAAAGGCGTCCTCGTCGGCGAGTGTATCTGCGGGCCGGTGCCGCCGCCGTGGCCTGGCGACGCATGGCGCCGCGACACCACCGTGGGAGGCATGAGAGAGGGCATTTTTTGGTGTACAGTTCTGGGATGAACCCCACTGCCACCACTTCCGCCGCAACCGGTCCCGCCACGTCCAATCTCCGCATCAAGAGCCTCGAGCCGCTCGTGCCGCCGGCACGGTTGATGGCCCTCCTGCCGCTCGATGACGCTGCGACCCAAACGATTGTCGCCGGTCGCCGGGAGGTGGAGCAGGTGCTCGCCGGCGCCGATCCCCGGCTGCTGGCCGTCGTCGGCCCGTGCTCGATCCACGATCTCGACGTGGCCCGCGACTACGCGGGCCGGCTCAAGAAACTCGCCGACAGGGTGTCGGACCGATTGCTCGTCGTGATGCGGGTGTACTTCGAGAAGCCGCGCACTACCGTCGGCTGGAAGGGGCTGATCAACGACCCCCACATGGACGACTCGTTCGACGTGGCCACCGGCCTTCGGCTGGCGCGAGGTCTCCTCATCGAGGTGGCGCGGATGGGGCTGTTCTCGGCCACCGAGTTCCTCGAGCCGATCACGCCGCAATACATCGCCGACACGATCGTGCTCGGGGCGATCGGCGCCCGCACCACCGAGAGCCCCACGCATCGGCAGATGGCCAGCGGCCTGTCGATGCCGGTGGGTTTCAAGAACTCCACCGACGGCTCGCTCCAAGCTGCGATCGACGCGATGCAGTCGGCTCAAGCCCCCCACAGCTTCCTCGGCATCGACAACGACGGTGGCACGGCCGTCGTCTCGACCACGGGCAACCCGTGGGGCGTGCTCATGCTGCGCGGCGGCCGCAGCGGCTCGAACTACTCTGCCGAGGTGATGGAGGAGGCGCGGACGAAGCTCGAAAAGGCCGGCCTGCCAGCCCGGGTGATCGTCGACTGCAGCCACGCCAACTCGGGCAAGGATCCGCGGCGGCAGTCGGTTGTATGGCGCGACGTGCTCGCGCAGCGGCTGGCGGGCGACCGCTCGATCGTCGGATTGATGCTCGAGAGCAACATCCAGCCCGGCAGCCAGCCGGCGACGAGCGACCGTTCGAAGCTCGCCTATGGTGTGTCGATCACCGATGCCTGCATCGGCTGGGACGAGACGGAAGAACTGCTGCTCGAAGCCCACGCTCGGCTCGCGTAGGCGTAGCGACGGAGCTCCAACTCTGTCCGTCGACAGGCCTGGAGGCCTGTCGCTACGGGGTTTTTGGCGTTCACGGGTGCGGGTTCGGTGCGATAAACTTCGTGCTCCGTCCCTCAGCGAAAGGATTCGCCATGCGCGTCTGGCTCGTCTCCGCATTCGTCGTTCTTGTTGCCGCTCACGCAGCCCCTGCCCAGCAGATGAGCTACGGCGAGGCCGAGGTGCAGACCGTCGTCGGCGCCAAGAACGCGCTCGACCAGTTCTTCGGGCTCGAGATCGAGTCGCTGCCGCCGGCAATGCTGCAGAAGGCGGAGGGGATCGCGATCTTCCCCAACATGATCAAGGGCGGCTTCATCCTCGGCGTCAATTACGGCAAGGGCGTGCTCTCGGTGCGCAAGCCCGATCGCACGTGGACCGCGCCCGTGCTCGTCACGATGGGAGGCGGCAGCCTCGGGTTTCAGGCCGGCGTGCAGGCGGCCGACATCGTGCTCATTTTCGCGACGCCGCGCAGCCTCCAGGGAATCCTCCAGGGCCAGAAGGTGACGCTCGGGGCCGACGCGTCGATCGCGGCGGGTCCCGTGGGGCGACAGGCCAATGCCGGCACCGACGCCCGGCTTGGCGCCGAGATCTATTCGTATGCCCGCAGCCGTGGCCTGTTTCTCGGCGTCTCGCTCGGCGGTTCCGACATCTCCGTCGACCACAACGCCGACTCGATGCTCTACGGCCGCTTCGGTGTCACGCCCACCGACGTGTTCGAAGGGCGGGGCATCGGCATCCGCCCGGAGGTGCAGCAATTGGTCGACGACTTGAACGCCCGCTCGGTCCAGGTGGCCATGCCGGCGGCACGGGTGTCGGTCGTGCCGCAACCCGTGGCCGCGCCGCCGGTCGCGGCTCCGGCCCCGGTTCCCGTTCAGGCTCCGCCGGCCAGGCTCCAGCCGCTCGCGCCGGCCACGCCCGTGCCGGCGGCCGACCCGCCGCTCGTGCCGATCCGGTGAGTGGAGGATCCGTTTTGTAGCCGCAGATTGGTAATCTGCCGAATGCGACCGTGTGCAGACTGCCAGTCTGCACCCACGGCGGGCTGGTGGCCGCGGATTGGTACGCTGCGATTGGAGCATGAGCACACCCTCTCCCGACCCGCGTCGCACGATTCGGATCAAGTTCGTCGGGTTCTGGGACAGCTTCGACACGCGTGACAATTTTTTCACGCGGTTGCTCGCCCCGCGCTACCGCCTCGAGATCTGCGACGACCCCGACTACGTCGTCTACGCGTACGTCGGCCGACGTCGCAAGGAGTTCCTGCGTTACGACTGTGTGCGGATCTTCTACACCGGCGAAAACCTGCCTCCCGACTGGCAGGCGTGCGACTGGGCCTTCACGTTCGAGCACACCGCCCATCCGCGGCATTTCCGGCTGCCGCACTGGCCGTTCTACGTCGCGCCCGAGACGCTCGTGAAGCCGGCCGACTACGACCCCGCGGCCGTCCTCGCCGGCAAGACGAAGTTTTGTGCGTTCGTGGTCTCAAACCCACTCTGCCGAACGCGCAACGACTTCTTCCGCCGGCTCTCCCGCTACAAGCCGGTCGACTCGGGCGGCAAGGTGCTCAACACGCTCGGCCACCGCGTGGCCGACAAGCGGGCGTTCCTCACCGACTACCGCTTCACGATCGCCTTCGAAAACGAGTCGCATCCCGGCTACACCACGGAAAAGATCGTCGAGCCGATGCTCGTCGATTCGATCCCGATCTACTGGGGCGATCCGTGCGTGGGCCGCGACTTCGACACGCGGAGCTTCTTGTCGGTCCACGATCAGGGTCCGCTCACGTGGCGGTCGCTCGACGATCTCGTCGACCGCGTCGTGGCCGTCGACCGCGATCCGGCCCTGCACGCGGCGCTCCTCGCCCGGCCGTGGCTGCGCGACAACCGCGTGCCGGCGTGCGCGTCGTCGGCCGCGATCCTCGACCAGTTCACGACGATCTTCGAGACGCCCGTCGAGCCCGTGGCCAGGCGCCAGACGGTGGCGCGGGCGATCGGGCTCCATCGTCTCCCGGCGGAGGCAGCGAGCGTGCGGCGGCGGATCGTCCGAAAGTGGCGAAAGTTGACGGCCAACGCGTAGGGGCGGAGCTCCAGCTCTGTCGATTGCTGACCGTAGCGACAAAGCTCCAGCTCTGTCGATTGCTGACCGTAGCGACAAAGCTCCAGCTCTGTCGATT
>JBAXUY010000043.1:0-23562 GCA_037129475.1 Planctomycetia bacterium
CGCTGGTGCTGACCCGGGCCTCCGGCCCTGACGCCGAAGGCGTGGGAGACGGGCTTCGCCCGGCGACGGGATATGGGGAGCCCGAAGCCGGCCCGGGCGAGTCTGCTCACGCGCCCGGGAACAGGTGGTAGAGCATCGCGTAGATCACGACGCCGGTCACCGAGACGTAGAGCCAGATCGGCAGTGTGATCCTACCGAGGCGGCGGTGCGCGTCCCAGCGGCCCTTCCAGGCAAGGAAGAACATGCGGAGCGCCAGGATCGGGACGAAGACCGCCAGGATGATGTGCGTGATCAGGATCGTGAAGTACACCGTGCGCACCGCGCCCTGCCCGCGGAACGGCACGTGGCCGACGAGATAGTGGTACGTCAGGTAGCAGACGAGGAACACGGCCGAGACGGCGAAGGCCGCGATCATCGCGGCGCGGTGGGCCTGCCACTGGCCGCGAGAAATGAACACCCAGCCGGCGATGAGTAGCACCGTGGCCAGGGCGTTGAGCACGGCGTTCGTCGTGGCGAGAGGGTGCACCGCCAAGAGCGCGATCACGGCGTCTTCTCCGCGAGGACGTCCCGGATCAGTTTCTTGAGCAACTCCACCCGGTCGGGCTGCAGGAGGTGGTAGCCGCCACGGAGCCGGCCCTCGCGGTCGAACACGACGCCACGCTCCGAGTGCACGCCCACTTCCGCCGGGAGGAAGAACGTCTCGTTGGCCACCTTCTTGATCACGTCCATGTCGCCGGTGAGGAACTTCCAGCGGTCGGGATCCGCCTCGAACCGGTCGGCATAGCGGCGGAGCACGTCGGGCGTGTCGTTGTCGGGATCGCACGTGAGGCTCACGGCGACGAAGTTCGGGTCGTCAATCTCGCGCAGGATGTCGGCGATCGCCTGGTTTTCCCGAAAGCACGGCCCGGGACAGTTGGCGAAGAAGATGCTCCCCAGCCACACCCTGCCCTTCAGGCTCGCCGAATCGAACGGCTCGCCCCGCTGATCGGTGAGCATGAACGGCGCGGCCGGCGCCCCAGGCTCCACCTTCTCAACGACCGGCTGCGGCGCCGCGGGCGTCGCCCCGAGCGGCCGGTCGATCGCCCGCTCCGGCGCCTTCTGGCAGCCGAACGCGAGCGCGGCGATGAGGCATACGGTTGCTGCCCCTCTTGTGAATCCGTGAGGGGCTGCCCATGCCTCGGGAGCCGGCGTATCTGACCAGCGGAGCCATGGATGGCGGAGCGCAGGCAGATCCGAGTGAGCGAAGCCCAGGATGGGCGCAGCGAACGTCCGGCGACGAGGCGTGGGCAGCGCCGAACCCCGGCGAAGACGGAGCCCCTTGGACGTGCCCACTAGTGAGCCTGATCCGAGAGCAGCTTCGATTCGCCGGCCTGCTCCAGGAGTCGCACGTCCGACTGGCGGGCCATGTGGAGGGCCCGCTCCTGTGCCACCATGCGGTTCCGCATCCCGATGTCCGGGATCAGCATGATCGCGAGAAAGATCGCCATCATCGCGGCCGGAATGGTGAGCACGTACTTCCAGTTCGCCTCCCAGAGGACGTGCATGAAGAACAGCACCACGAGCATCGCCTTCGTGCAGGACACGGCCATCATGAACGCCCAGCCCACCTGGGGCTCGTCACGCCACGGCCAGAACGAGGAATAGGTGAGGAACGACATCGTCGTGAGGCCGCAGAGGGCGGCGAACACGAGGAGATACTTGCCGATGCCGCCGTGGCCGTGGTCGCCCTCGTGCGCGTGCTCGGCGTGCTCGAGCGTCTCGTCGGCGGTCTCGCCGATCCGCGTGACGGGGCCGTGGGGGTCGTGGGCGTGGTCGCTCATGGTCGGGCCTCGGGAAAGGACGTGGTCAGAACAGGTACAGCAGCGGAAACAGGAAGATCCACACGAGATCGACGAAGTGCCAGTAGAGGCCCGCGTTTTCGATCATGCCGGCCCGCTTCGGTCCCAGCGTGTAGAGGAGCAGGATCGCGAACACGATCAGGCCCACGAGCACGTGGATCGCATGGAAGCCGGTGAGCAGGAAGTAGGTGCTGGCCCACATCGTGCCACCGGGAATCACGGCGGGGAGCTTGAGCCAGGGAAACGTGTCGTTGAGACCGTGTGCACCGTGGGCATCGGCGCCCTCCGCGGGGAGCGGCATCACTTGGTCGGCCACCACGGCCAGATCGAACGGCTGCTGATCCGGGCTCGTCACCATCTGGCGGATCTGCTTGAGGCGACGGCGGCCCGAGATCTCGTCGGCGGTGAGCTTGTCCTCCGGCGTGTCATCGAGTTCCTTGAGCCGGTCGATCATCGCGGGCTCGCCGAGCCGGGCCCGCACCGCCGAGCCGTAGTAGAGGTCGGGTTTCTCGAAGACGCGGCTCCGCGGTGACCATGGATAGATGCCGTGCGAGAACTTCGCCTGGTATTCGTAGGCCTTCACGCCGAGGAAGAGCGTGCCGAGGGCAAGCGTGAGCACCATCCAGAACTTGGCGAGCCCGGTCTTGCTGGCCCGGGCAGCCTCGAGCGCCAACACGATCGTGACGCTCGAGCAGATCAGGACGAACGTGTTGAACGCTCCGATCGGCTCCGAGAGATGCACGTGGTGTGGCTTGGGCCAGACTGCGGCGCCGAACCGGAGCACCACGTAGCTGCCGAGGAGTGCGGCGAAGAACATGATCTCCGTCGAGAGGAAGAGCCACATGATGAGCTTGCCCTTCGAGAGGGGCAGGCCCGGCTGGTACTGCAGCGTGACGTGGCCGTGGTCGCCGCCATGGCCGTGATGGTCATGGTCGTGGGAAACGGAGATCGCGGAGGCGTTCATGGGTTCTCTGGATCAGGGCTGGATCAAGGAAGCGGGGGGCGGGGCTGGCCGAAGAGCACCGTGGCGGTGAGCAGGGCCAGCAGCGAACCGAGCGACACGAGCAGCAGGATGCGGGCCGAGGCGTCGTCGCGCCGCACGGCGAACCGAACGGCAGCACCACCATAAACGATCGAGGCCACGGCCGCAGCCAAAAACAGTCGAATGCTGCCGGACGGCACGGCAAGCACCAGGCTCACGGGCACCATCGCCAAGGCGGCGGCGAGCGACTGCCCGGCCGCCCGCAGGCCGCTCGGGTCGTCGACCGTGAGCATCCGCAGGCCGGCGGCGGCGTATTGGCCGCGGTAGAGCCAGGCGATCGCCATGAAGTGCGGGAACTGCCAGAGGTAGAGCACCGTGGCGAGGGCCGCGGCCGTGAGGGCGGAGGCAGCGTCGCCGGCGGCCAGCCGGGCCGGGCCATCGGCTGCCAGCCAGCCGATCGCGACGGGGAGGGCGCCGGCGACCGCGCCGACGGCCGTATTGAGCGGCGACCACCTCTTCATTGGCGTATAGACGACGACATACAGCAGCCAGGTGGCGATCGCGGCCGCAGCGGCCGGCCAGCCCGCCGACACCGTCGCGATGATCGCACCGGCGAAGAACGTCACCGCGGCCGACATCCACGCCGTGCGCACCGCCAGCCCGCCGGTGACGATCGGTCTTCGCGCCGTCCGGGGCATGAGCCGGTCGGTGTCGCGCTCGAGGATCTGGTTGGCGATGCTCGAACTCGCCGCCACGAGCGCGGTTCCGACGAGCAGCCCGAGCAGGTGCACGCTGCCGTCGCGGCCGCCGCCGGTGATCCAGAAGGCGGTGACCACCGTGGCGAGCACCATGAGCGCGATCCGCGGCCGCGTGAGTCGGGAGACATCGGCGGCCCCGGCACGGATCCGGCTCACGGCGTGCGCGAGCCCGGCACCGGACGCCGGTGCGACGAGCACGGCGGGTTCGGCTGCGACGAGCGGCGGCAGCGAACTCATGCGATCGTCCTCGCTGGCGGCTTCGTGAACAGCCCTGCGGCGATCGCGAGCGACACCGAGCCGCCGAGGATCATCATGCCGAGCACGACGTGACCGGTGACGATCGCGGCGCCGCGGCCGCTGCGGGCCGCCAACGGTTCCGACGGCATCCAGGACGCTGGCAGAAATCCGGACGGGACACCCCACGACACGAACCACGCACCCACCCCGAGCGCGAGTTGACAGGCCACGAGGCCCGCGATCACGAGCGCCCAGCGGCGGGCTGGCGACCCGTGTGACCAGCACAGCGGCACGGCCGCCCACGACAGCGCAGCCACTGCGGCGGCGCCGGCAAGGTGAAACGCCACGAGCCAGCGGAAGGTGCCGGGCGAGACGGCTGCGGCGTCGAGGTGCCGGAGCTGGGCCCCCGCCACGAGCTGCACGTAGGCGGCCACGAGCAGCGCCGCGGCCACGCGGAGGGCTGAGCGGTCGAGCCAAGGCAATCGCGACGCCTGCCCCTCGTTGGCGCGGCCGGTGAGGGCCGCGATCGCGACGGCGACCGCGAAGAACAGCGGCCCCGTGCAGGCATGCACCTTCGCCACGGTCTTGTCGTCGAGCAGCACGCGGGCTCCGCCGAGCGCCCCCTGCACCACCACGAGCAGCACGGCGGCGACGACGAGCCCGCGTACGGTGGCGTTCGGCTCCCGCATCCACACCATCGCAGCCAGGGCGAGCGTGATCAGCCCCACCGTCGCGCCGAGGAGCCGATGGCCGTGCTCGAGGAACAGGTCCCACGGGCCGTAGAACCACTCGGCGAACGGGAACAGGAACATGTTGTGCCCGTACGTCGCCGGCCAGTCGGGCACCGCCATCGCCGCGTCGTACGTCGTGACGAGTGCTCCGAAACAGAGCAGCACGGCCGTCGCGCCCACGAGCAGGCAGGCGAGCGGAAACGTCCAGTTGGGCCCGGCGGTCGTCATGTCAGTGCGCCGCCGCCAGCGCGGCTGCGGCCGCATTGGGCGGATCGGTCTGCATCAGGTGATCGTTCTCGACGCCAGGCACCGAGTATTCGTAGGGGCCGCGGTGCACCACCGGCTGGAAGTCGAAGTTGCCGTGGCCCGGGGGGCTCGGCGCCGTCCACTCGAGCGTGTTGGACCGCCACGGATTACGGCCCGCAACCGGCCCGAAGAACATGCTCCAGAAGAAGTTGGCCGCGAAGATCACCTGCGTGGCCACCATGCCGATCGCACACCAGGTCATGAAGGCGTTGAGCGGTTGGAGGTGATGGAACGTCTCGTAGTGGTAGGCGTCGGCGAGGCGGCGCGGGAAGCCGACGGCGCCCAGGATGTGCATCGTGAAGAAGGTGCCGTTCATGAACAGGAACGTGAGGAAGAAGTGCACCTTCCCCCAGAACTCGTTCATCATGCGGCCGAACATCTTCGGGAACCAGTAGTAGATGCCGGCGAACACGCCCATCGCGGTGCCTGCGAAGAGCACGTAGTGGAAGTGGGCCACGATGAAGTAGGTGTCGTGGATGAAGATGTCGACGGGCGTGGCGGCCATGAAGATGCCGGAGAGGCCGCCGATGATGAACATCGACACGAACGAAAGCGCGAACAGCATCGCCGTGGTGAACTGGATCCGGCCGCCCCAGACCGTGCCCAGCCAGTTGAACGTCTTCACGGCGCTCGGGAGGGCGATCATCATCGTCGACACCATGAACGTGATGCCAAGGGCAGGATTCATGCCCGACATGAACATGTGGTGGCCCCAGACGATGAACCCGAGGCCGGCGATGCCGGCGATCGAGTAGACCATCGGCCGGTAGCCGAACAGCGGCTTGCGGGCGAACGTGGTCATGATGTCGCTCACCATGCCCATCGCCGGCAGGATCATGATGTAGACGGCCGGGTGGCTGTAGAACCAGAAGAGATGCTGCCACAGCAGCGGCTGCCCGCCGCCGGTCGCCTGCATCCAGTTGTTGACGATGTTGCCCTCCGGGGAGAAGAAGCCGGTGCCGAGCGTGCGGTCGGCGAGTTGCATGAACCCGGCGGCCGTGAGCACCGGGAGAGCGAAGGCCTGGAGGACGGCCGTGATGAACATCGCCCAGATCGTCATCGGCAGGCGGAACATCGTCATGCCGGGTGCCCGCATGAGGATGATCGTGGTCATGTAGTTGACGCTGCCCAGCATGCTCGAGACGCCCACCATCGTCAGGCCAACGAGCCAGAGCGTCTGGCCCCAGCCGCTGCCCGGCGACGAGGCGATGTTCGTCGAGAGCGTGGGGTAACTCGTCCAGCCGCTCGAGGCCGCCCCCCCCTCCACGAAGAAGCTCGCCCCGAACGCGATGAAGGCGGGCCACATGAACCAGTACGACAGCATGTTGAGCGTGGGAAACGCCATGTCGTCGGCGCCGATCATGAGAGGGATCAGGAAGTTGCCGAAGGCACCCGCGAGGATCGGGATGATCACGAGGAAGATCATCACGGTGGCGTGCATCGTGAACAGCATGGTGTAGAACTCCGGCGCCATCTGCCCGCCCTCCTGGGCGAAGAGTTTGCCGAGCACCGGCACGTCGGACCACGGCCACGCGATCTGCCAGCGCACGGCGAGCGCGAGCAGGCCGCCGATCAGGAACCACACGAGCGTGGAAAACAGGAACTGGAGCCCGATCACCTTGTGGTCTTTGGAGAACACGTAGGTGGACAGGAAGCCGGCGTGGTGCGGCGCGGCGGCCTGCACGGTCGGCTCGTTGCGTACGGTCGAGGGGGCGCTCGCGATGCTCATGGCGGTCTCCTGAAACTGCTCGGGTACCTACTCGGTGCGGGCGACGGCGGTGGACGGATCGGGCTCGGGCTGGGTGGCTTCCTGACGGGCGTATTGCGACTCGAGCCAGCGGTCGAAGTCCTCGCGCGACTCGACCGTCACACGGCCCTTCATCTTGTAGTGGCCCCAGCCGCACAGTTCGGCACAGACGATGTCGAACTGGCCGGTCTCGGTGGCCTTGAACCAGACCGGAATCTTCATGCCGGGCACGGCGTCCTGCTTGATTCGCAGATTGGGCAGGAAGAAGCTGTGGAGCACGTCCATGCTCTTGAGCTGCACGAGAAAGTCCTCGTCGACCGGCACGTGCAGGTCGTTGACGAGGAACAGATCGTCGGGCGTGCCGAGCGTGCCATCACGGCCCGGATACCGCAGCCGCCATTCGAACTGCCGGGCCACGACCTCGACCGAGGGCGCCATGGCGGGCCGACGCATCTTCACGTCGGCCCAGGTGTTCATCTGATAGATCGCCAGAAACAGCAGGGTGGCCGCCGGAATGATCGTCCAGACCACCTCGAGGGTGTGGCTGCCGTGAATGTAGGTGGCCGGCCCGGTGGCTTTCGCAGCGTCGTACTTCCAGAGAAACCAGAACAGCGCCACCTCGGTGGCCACGAACACCACACCCGTGAGCGCGAGAATGAAATAGAAGAGGCCGTCGATCGCCTTGCCGTGCTCCGACACGTCTTGCGGGAGCCAGACGTCGATCGCCGGCGCGATCGCGAACGTCGCCACGCCGAGCACGGGCACGGCGAGGAACACCAGGCTCCACAGGATTCCGGAGAGTCGGCTCACGGGGAATGCTCCTCGGGATCAGAACCGGTCGCGGGCCAGCATCGGCTTGTCGGCGCCGAGCTCGCCATCGAGTTCATAGGGAAGTGAACGCACGTAGTTGACGATGTGCCAGATGTCCTCGGGCGGGACCGTACCCTTGGCCGCCGGCATCGGGGCGCCGTTGATGCCGGCATGAATGCGGTAGTAGAGGTCGATCGGGCGGCGGCCGCCGCGGTAGATGCCATGCCGCAGGTTCCGCGGCGGGATGGTCCGCGGCTCGAGCGCGTCGCCGTCGAGGACCTTGCCGAACTTCTCGAGCCAGGCGAGTTGGGCTCGGTGTTCAGACAGCTCGTCGGGGCTCATCCCGGCCGTCGAAGACCCGCGGGCCGAGGCGGCGCCGCTCGCGAGTTCCTTGCCGATCTCCACGATCACCTTGTTCCAATCGTCGTAGTCGTTGGCCTGCCCGTCGCCGAGGCCCGTGACGCCGTGGCACTTCACGCAGTTGGCCTTGTCGCCGTAGAAGAGCTCCTTGCCCTTGGCGATCGACGCCACGAGATCGATGTCGGCCGGCATCGGCGGCACCTGAATCTCGGCTTCGGCGGCCGCCTTCCACTTGTCCGCGACCGCGACGAGCGTCTCATCGACGAGAAACTCGCGAGTCTCCGGCAGCTTGCCCTGGGCCTCGTCGTCGAGTTCGAAGTAGGCCCGCATCAGGGCCAGCTCGGTCTCCCCCCGGATGCTCAGGTACTTGACGTACTCCGCGAGCGCCTCGACCTGCGCGGCGGGCAGGAGCGCGAATGACGGCATCGACGTGCCTGGGATACCGTTGTGGAGCACCCGGACGAGGTCGGCGTGCGTGGGCTTGTCGGCACGCTCGGTGCTCTTGAACTTGAACACGCCCGGCCGATAGTCGCGCGGGTAGGGATTGAGGAAGGCGGCCGTGGGGCCGAGTGCATCGCCCGTGATGCCGTGGCAGTGCGCACAGTGCTCGCGATACAGGCCGTTCTTGCGGCCCACGATGTCGCTGCGGACCGGCCCGGCGGCGAGTCGCAGTTTCGCCTCGTCGAGGCCGGTCTCGGGGAGGCAGGTGGGCTCGTCGGGCGTGCCGAACATCGCGAGCAGGATCGTCGCCACCTGCTTTTCCTGGTCGGGCGTGAGCCGCTGCTTGGTCGCCTCGACCATGTTGGGGCGGAAAAAGGCCGGCGGTGTCTTGCCGCAGCCGGTGACGGAGGCGAGGCACACGATCAGGCCGGCGAACGCGAGGCTTGTGCGACGGTGCATGGTTTCGGGTGTCGAGGGAGGAAACGATCAGGTGCCGATGGCGGATGCCGGCACGTCGAGCGTGCCGATGTCCTTGACTTCATCCGGTTGGAGCGTGACCTGGAAGCGGCCCTTCGGCGTCCACTTCAGGTCGGGCTTGTCGATGCCGACGGCGCCGTTGGGACCCGTGGACCGCTCGTGCCAGACCTGGAATTCGAGCGGCTCGCCGGCGGGCAGGTCGGGAATCGTGAACGAGCCGTCGGCTGCCGAGACGGCCACGTAGCCGTCCTTGCGGAACACCATGTATGCCTTCATCCACGGATGCACGTTGCACGTGACCATCGTGGGCATGCCGGTCTCGGCCTTCGGCACGTAGATCGTGTCGCCGCCCGCCGGGATCAGTTGGTTGAAGTCGGACCCGGCGATGTTCGTGTTGTGGCCGATCGGATCGCTGTTCTTCACGTCGATCGGCTGGCCGACCCGGGCCGCGAACACGGGCGCCAAAAACTCGCACTGTTTCTGATCGAACAGCAGCGGCGTGGACGGTGGCGACGCCTCCTTCACGCGGCTCGTTTTTCGGGCGAACACCACCACGTTTGCCAGCCCCTTCGACGATGGATCGACCAGCAGCGAGCGGTCGAGCAGTTTCATGCCGCCCTTCGAGCAGACCTCGGTGTCCTTGTCGGCGACGAGCGGCTTCGGCGCGCCCGGAGTGCCGGCGAACACGAAGCGTCCCTTGAGCGTGGCCCAGCCGGTGCCAGTGGCGGCGGCAGCCGCCGTGACGCCGCCGCCCGACGACGCCGAGACGAGCGTGGCGCGAAGGGCGCCGGCAGTTTCGGCGTCGGCGCCCGGGGTCACGACCCGCTCTGGCCGGCAGCCTGCGGCGACCGGAAAGAGCACGACGAAGGCGACGAGCACCGTCGTCGACGAATTACTTCTTGAACAGGTTGGCATCGAGAACCATCTCTCCGAGATCGTTGTCGCCGGCGGCGACCTTCACCTTCTTGCGGCCCTTGGCGATCTTCTCGGCCTTGCCGCCGACGGTGACCTCACCGACGTAGCCGGCCTTTTCGTGCCAGATCTGCAGTTCGATCTCGCCGCCGGCGGGCACGTTCTTGATCTCGAACGAGCCGTCCGCCTTGGACACGGTCGCATACGGATTGGGGCGGACGACGAGCCACGACTTCATCCACGGATGGATGTTGCACGTCACCTGGGCGGGGATCGCCTCCTCGCTCGAAAAGGTGACCGTCGCCTCGCCGCCGGCGGGGATCAGGCTGTTCGACGGGGAATTCTTGATCGTGGCGACGTTGCTGTTGTGCCCCACGGTGTCTGAATTCCGGAGCACGAGCGTCTGGCCGGTCTGCACCACCGCCACGTGCGGCTCGAATCGGCAGTTCTTGTTGTCGAGGACGACTTTGTCAGGCTTGGCCGCGAGGTCGGGGTGCACCTTCACGCCCTTGTCGCGGACGAACACGACGACGTTGGCCACGCCCTTGTCGCCGCCCACCACGAGTTCCTCGGCGAGCAGTTTGTGCTTGCCGCACACTTCCACGTCCTTGTCGGCCTTCAGTTCGGCGGCTGCGGGCGCGTCGCCCCCGAACACGAAGCGGCCCTTGATGGTGCCCCACTCGTCGGCATGGGCCCCGTTGAAGGCGAGCAGGGTCGCTGCGACACACGACAGGACGAGATGGGCTTTCATGGGAACTCTCCAGGGGCGGGGAACGAAACGCTTCCGCAGCACATCAGTTTAGCGCTACCGGCGGCCGCCGGGAGTCGTCACGGGCCTGCGGCGGCCGGGCAGGTGTCGGGGGGGGTGTTTGGGCGGCCGGTGGCGGCTGGGGCGGCTGTTGGCGCAAGTAGGCGTCGAGCGACAGGTTGCGCTTCGCGAACGTGTCGAAATGCATGAGGAGGTCCGTGAGGGCGTCGACCTGCTGCTCGCTCGTGCCGGCGTAGAGATCCTGGCTCACGGGCTTGTCGAACGGGATGTTCACCGGCATGCCCGTGTAGGGCAGGAACCGCTTGGGGTTGGCGATCCAGTTGTGCACGTAGTCGGGCCGGAGCCGCTCATGCACTCGCTCGAGCTGCGGTGCGAGAGCCTTCGGGTTGCCCGGCGGAGCGTAGTCGCCCACGAGGTGGCACTTCACGCAGTAGTTGTTGTTGGTGACGATCTTCAGCGCACCGGTGAGATGGCCCGGCCGGGTCTTCTCGGTGGCTGCGACCGAGCTCTCGTCGAGCCGCGGGTCGTACACGTAGGGATACTCCGCGCCGTCCACGGATGCGAAGTAGTTGACGAGGGCCGCCGCCTCGGACGACTGGAAGTTGAACTTCGGCATCCGGAGCACCGCCGGCGGACGGATCGTGTGCGGGTTGAGGAGGAACTTGTGCAGCCAGCCCGACTGCACCTTCTTCCCTTCGCCCACGAGCGGCGGAGGCAGCCAGCCCCACGCGTCATCGGGCTTGACGTTCGGGTTGATCTGCTTCTCGTCGGCGATGACGACCGGGAACAACAGCCGGGCCAGGTCGCCGCCGTCAGCCGCATAGTGCCGGCCGGCGCGAATCGCGTCTTCGGGCACCATCACGTTCGGGCCGCCCACCGGCCGCGGTTCGCCGTCGACGAGCGCGTCGTGCCACAGCATGACCGGCCGGTGCGGAACGGCCTCCGTGTCGCCCTCTTCGATCGGCACTCCGTCTTCGTCGACGAGTTGCGGCCGGCCCGTCTCCGGGTCGAGCACCGGCATTCCCGTGATCGTCGCATGCCGTCGCCCCTGGTGGTCGGTCGCGAGCGAATTTGCCACTTCCTGCGGGGTGAAGTGCGGCGACAGGAAGGGGTAGTCGGCGACCTCCTGCGCGGCGCCCAGCGATTCAGGCTTGTAGCGGAGGTCCCAGCGGTCCATCCGCAGCGTGTGGCAGCCGCCGCAGTTGTACTGTTCGGCCACCACCAGTCCCTTCAGCCGGGCTTCCTCACGCGGTGACGGCTTGGCGATGAACTGGGGCGCCGGCGGCTCTGCCACGAGGCCGAGGACGAACGTCATCACCGCCTCGCGCTGTGTGGCGTCGAACGGAAACTGCGGCATGCGGTACCGCTCGTTGTACGTCTTGTTCTCCGCCTTCTTGTAGTCGTAGCTCCGCGGCTGCCGCAGCTTCTGCCAGAGGAATCCCTCACGCTCATGCGCGAGCAGTTTCTCCAGGAAGAAACCCGTGTCGGGATCGACCGATTCCGGGCTCACGTGCTTCTGCGGGGGCGCCGCGTAGGCGAGGTCGGGAGCGAGGGGCTCGTCGCCGGCGCCGGTGGAGGAAGACGACGGGGCGGCGTGATGGTCGGCGGCGTGATGGCCGCCGTGCCCATGTTCGAGCTGGTGCGTCACGAAATGGGCCACCTGCTCGAAGGCGATTTTCGACGGTTCCTTGCGGCCCCAGTCGGCCAGTGCGGCACCGGCCGCCTTGCCGTCCTCGAAGCCGGGGATGTCGTGGCACGAATAGCAGGCGAGCTTCGCGAGCGTCTTCTTGCCGACGTAGGTGAGCAGCACGGCATCCTTGTTCGACGGGTTCATGCCGAGCAGCATGCGCTCGTCGCCCTGGATGGCCGCCTGGTCGGGGCCGAGCCCATTCGCGAGCACTTCCTCGGCACGGACTGCCGTGAAGCGGTCCTTCAGATACATGAAGGCGAGTTCCTCGGTCGCCTTACGCTCCTCGGACGTGAGCGAGTTCGCGGCCGGGATGTCGCTCGGCCTCCAGTTCTCGGTCGACGTGAGCAGGTAGGCGACGGCGTCGGCCGCCGGATCACTGACCGAGCCGTCCGCGAGCGTGACCGGCTCGAGCAACACGTTCGGCATGATCGTGCGCGGATGATAGCGGGCCGGCTCACGGAGCCAGCTGTAGAGCCAGGCCTGGCCATTGGGGTGCGACACCACCTTCGCGCCGATGCGCGACAGGTTGGGGCCGTGCGTGCTCGTCGCCTCGGGGAAGTCGGCGTGTTGGTGGCAGGCCAGGCAGCCGCGGACCTGCACGACCTTCTTGCCACGCGCGACGTCGGGCTTGGCGGTGATCCCGTCGTAGGGCGCCACGTACTCGAATGGCGCGCTCGCACCGACGAGATAGTTGATCATCGAGCGGATTTCGATCGGCTCATAGCGTTGCGACTCCTCGAGGCCCTTGCCCGAGAGGTGCTCCCAGAGGCCGAAAAACCTCGGCATCTTCGTCGAGGGGCGGAAATCCTGGGGATTCCGCAGCCACGCGTAGAGCCAGTCGAAGCCCACCTTGCTCGCCACGTGTCGCAGCGAAGGCCCGACCTTCGGCAGGCCGCCCGGCGTCTCCGGCTCCTTGAGAAGCGTCGCCAGGTCATGCGACCGCTTCGAGAGTTTCGCGTCGGCACCGGCGGCGGCGTCGCGGTCGATCGCGTCCCGGAGCCGTTCACGCGAGTGGGCGCCGTCGGGACTCGACCGGACGTCCTCCACCCACCCTTGCACGGTCGGACCGAGACTGGCGAGGCCGGGGTCCGTGACCAGCCACTCGGCGACCTCGTGATAGTTGGGGGCCAGCCGCATGTCGGGCCCGATCCGCTTGTCGGGCCCGGCCCAGCCGTTGATCTCGTGGCAGCCATAGCAGCCGTACTGCCGGATGAGGTGATAGCCCTCGACGAGCTTCGGAGCCGGCGGCTCCGGAAACCGTTCGCTCGGCTCGAGATCGACGACCTGATGGTGACACTTCAGGCAGCTCGACTGCTCGAACCGGTGCGGCAGCATCGGAAAGATCCAGTGGTGGTTGTTGAACCAGCCATGCTCGTCGTGCCACTCGTGCGCCTGCTTGGGCGTGTTGGGCGTGTGCGACGTCCACTTGAAACTCGTCGCGCTGCCCTGCCCCTGGTGACAGATCGTGCAGCCGAACGTCTGCATCGGGTGCGGGCTCGTCGACCCCACGAAGAGATCGAGCCGGGGATGCGTCGAGTAGGGCTGCGGCACGCCCCGCTGGATCGTGAGCTCGAGTGGCTTGCCCCACGACGGCGATTCGAGAAGAGCCGCCACGGCCACCTTGCGGGCGAGCGTCTTGCCACCACCGATCGCGGTGATCACGTCGCCGGGCATGAGGCCCGCCTGTGCCGCCGGCGATTCCGGGATCACGACGCTGACGGTGGGATCGTCGGCCCGGAACAGCCCGCGCGGGGAGAGGTGGAATCCGTAGGCCTTCTCCAACTGCTCGTTCGCGTCGCCCACGGGTGCGCCGACGGTGGCGTCGGGCGTCGGCAGCGACACCACGATCGCCTCGCGCTCGCAGTAGGCCGGCTCGGTGGGCTGGCCGGGCAGCGACTTGTCCATCCCCTTGTGGCACGTGGTGCAGCGGTCGAACCGGGCCACGTCACGGAAGTTGTTGTTGAGCGTGAGTTGCGGCAGCCAGATCTGGTCGACGCGCAGCGGGCCGTTGAACGCGTCGAGCACCGGCAGCTCCAGCACGGACTTGCCCACGTTCGGAGCACGGTCCTTGAGGGCCTTGGCGAGCTGAGCCAGCTTCTGACGATGGTCGGCGAGGGCCTTTGCCGCCGCGTCTTCACCCGCCGTGAGTTGCCGCAGCGTCGACTCGAGCGCCTTGCGATGCGTGTTGGCGGCCTGATTCTCCAGCGTGGCGGCCGCGACCTCGGCCCGCGTCGCATCCGCGAGGGCGAGGAGCGAGTCGAGCTTGGTCTGCGGAGCGTCGTCGGCCACGGCGAGTTCGTAGTCGGCCCGGTTCTTGTCGAGCTTGGCCTTGCGAAGCTTCAACTGGCCGGCGACCAGGTCTTCACGGAACTTGGCCCGCTTGGCGATGTCGCGGAACCGTTCGAGAAGATCGCCGCGCAGGACGAGCCGTTCGGTCGGGTCGGTCTGCTGACGCAGCATGTCAACGTCGAGCTGGGCCCGGTCCGCCGCCTCGGCATCGGCGGGAACCGTGCGCACCTGGTCGAGAAATGCCTTCACGACGCCGGGGTCGAGATCGGCCCGCCGGGCATCCGCGAGGGCGGCGTCGAGCTGGGCCGACCGCTCGGCGTAACTCCGCGAATCCTGCTCGTCGACACGGGCCGCAGCGGACCAGGTTTCCAGCGCCCGAAATTCACGCTGGTACTTCTTCCACGGGCGGTTGTGGTCGGCGGCCAGCATGGCCACCGTGGCCACGAGGAGCAGGATCGCCGTCACGCCGAACACGACGTGCAGGGTCTTGAGGGAACGCCAGGTCTGTTCGGTTGCGGGCATGGGTCAGAAGTTCAGGGAGAATTCAGGGATGCTCACGAGGTACTTCAGGTTGAGCGTCCACCGCAGGATCATCTTCAGCGGGAGCGACAGCATGAGCAGCATCAGGTTTGCCATGATCATGTAGCGCACGAAGCCCATCTTGGCGAAGAAGCCGCGAAACACGGTCACGGCCAGAAGCGGCGGCAGGAGCACGAGGTAGGCCCCGAGAAGCACGAGCCCCGGGGCCTCGCGGAGCAGGATGTAGCCGATCTGCAGGAGCGTGCCCGCCCCCTGCGGCGCCCGGGGCAGCGGCTGATCGAGCAGGTTCACCCAGAACATCTGCGGCAGGTCGACGTTGTTGAGCACCTCGACTTTGTAGGGCGTCCAGAACTCGAACGGGCCGTAGAAATTCCAATTGGGTCCCCGCAGGAACGTGCCGAGGATGATGAGAGTGATCCAGAGTTCGAAGAACCCGAACTGGTAGACGAGGTAGCTGAACTTCCGCTCCTCGATCGAGTAGTAGCCGTTGCCCTTCTTGTTGAAGTCGAGGTAGGGCATGGCCATCAGGCCGAAGACAACGAGGCTCGGCAGCACGACGCCCGCGTACCACGGATCGAAGTAGACGAGCATTTCCTGAAGGCCGAGGAAGTACCACGGCGCCTTCGAGGGGTTGGGCGTCTTCACGCTCGAAGCCGGCTCTTCGAGCGGCGCCGGCAGGAAGATCGCCCACACGAGCAGGAACGCCGACACGGCCACCATGCAGATCAACTCGGTGTAGACGAGGTCGGGCCAGACGAGCACCTTCTCGTCGTCGAGTTTCTCCATCGGCGGGAGGCCCTGCTTGATCCGCTCGTCGTTCACGACCGCCTGCTTCGTCGCCACCCAGGTGAAGAACGCCAGCAGGAACACGAGGCCCACGATCGGCACGTTGTCGGGCTTCATGACGATCGACGCGAAGTTTTCGTCGGCCATCGACAGGCCCATCAGCACCAGCGCGGCGTTGAACACGCTCCACGCCACCATCGGCTGCACGAAGAACTTGCGGAACACGAACAGGATGGTGAACAGGGCCGTCGTGCCGAGCGTGTACAGCACCGGCCCCGAGAGATTGTTGACGAGGGTGCGGGCGGCGAGCGGGAGCCCCGGCACGAGCGACTCCGAGCCCGAGAGGGCGAGGCTCGCCAGGATCATCATCACCCCCGCGAACACGGCCCAGGCGATCGCCCAGCCCGTCTGCCCCTTCTTCCGCCAGAGGATCAGGGCGGCGACCGCGTTCATGACGGCCAGGCCGGTGTAGTAGGAGCCGAGAAAGCCGGCGACGTCTTTGAGGAACAGGCCGTTGGAGTGCATGGGTGTGGGCCTACAGCGGACCGCTGATGCCGCCGTCCTTTCGCACGCGCCAGAAGTGAATGGCCAGCAGGAGCGCCACGGCGAGCGGGATCGCGATGCAATGGAGCACGTAGAACCGATTGAGCGTCTCCTCGCCCACGAACCGGGCCCCGAGCAGGCCGAACCGGGCGTCGGACGCATCGGTGATCATGTCGATGCCGCCGATCGTGAGCAGTTGCTGGCCGGGACCCTCGTAGCCCAGGATCGGGGTGGCGCGGGCCATGTTGGAGCCCACGGTGATCGCCCAGATCGCCAACTGGTCCCACGGGAGCAGGTATCCGGTGAACGAGAGAAGCAGCGTGAGCAGGAGCAGGATCACGCCGATCACCCAGTTGAACTCCCGTGGCGGCTTGTAGCTGCCGGTGAGGAACACGCGATACATGTGCAGCCACGTCGTGATCACCATGGCGTGCGCGCCCCAGCGGTGGAGTTCACGCAGGATGCCGAGGCTCGTGACGTCGCGCAGGGCGAGGATGTCGTTGTAGGCCCATTCGAGCGTGGGGCGGTAATAGAACATCAGCAGCACGCCCGTCACCGTCTCGACGAGGAACAGGAAGAACGTGACGCCGCCCATGCACCACGTGAACGAGAGGGCGATGCCCTGCTTCTTGATCGAGACGGGGTGCAGATGCAGGAAGAAATTGGTCAGCATCACCACGATCCGATTCCGCCGGTCGAGCGGCATCGGATGACGGAAGATGCTCTTCCAAATCTGGGAGTTGCGGATCGTTTCGCCGATGGCCATGGATCAATCGCTTCCTGAATCTGTGTGCTAGACGGTGACGAAGGACTCGGGGTCGGCCCACTGGCCGAGCTCCTCCTGGAACGTGCGGCTCTTGTCGACCTCGAGCTGGCCGTCGTCGGAAATCCGAATCGCATACCGTTCGAGCGGCCGCGGGGCCGGACCCTCGAAGTTCACGCCGTCCTTGTAGAAGCCGCTGCCGTGGCAGGGGCACTTGAACTTCTGTTCCGCCTCGAGCCAGTTCGGCGTGCAGCCGAGGTGGGTGCAGACGGTCTTGAGGGCATAGATCTGCTGTTGCCCCTGGACATCGCCATTCACGACCCACACGCCGTATTGCGCGACGAACTTCGTCTCCACCTTGCCGGACGGGAATCCTTCCTTGGAGCCCACCTTGAACCGGCTGGGCGGTTCGGCCAACACGTTGGGGAAGAAAAAGCGGGCCAGCCCGAGCGAGAAGAGCCCGCCCGTCACGGAAAGTGCGGTGAACCCCATCGCCATGAACGAACCAAGGGCGATTTCGAGGAACCCGCGTCGATCTTCTTCGTCCTCGGCCTTTTTCGCCGCCGGCTTCGCGGGACGCGGCGGCACGGCCTTCGATGCGGGCGCGGCCTTCGCGGCATGCTCGCCGGCAGTCGGCTTGGCGGCGGCCGGTCGCGCGGGCCGCTGCGGTGCGTCGGTCTTGCTCACGGGGCCGGGCTTCGCCCCGGCCCGTGCCGCGGCGAGGATGCTCGCCGTGTCGCGGACGGCGGCAGGCTTGGGTGCGGCCGGCTTCGCCGCTTTGGCGGCCGCCGGCTTCTCGGCCGGCTTCTCGGCCGGCTTGGCTGCGGCCGCCTTGGCAGGCGCCGCGACAGCGCCACCCTTGCCGGCGCGGGCCAACGCCATGATTTCGGCCACGCTCGGTCGGGCGCCGCCCGCGGCCGCCTTCACCGGAGCCGGCTTCTCCGTTGCGGAGACAGCGCTCACCGGAGCGTCTGGCGGCTCGGCAGCGGGCGCGGACTCTGCGGCGGGCGCGGGGCTCGCCGCCCCCGACTGTGCCCGCGCGGCCGCGAGGATCTCTGCGACCGACATCTTCTTTTTTTCAGCCATCTCGATCGCCTCGACGGCCTCGCTGGACCCATCTTCACGAATGCGGCCGATTCGTCCGCGAACTCGCCAAGCGGGTGCGAAAACCGTTCGGAAATCTTGTTTTCGACCGGGTTTTGTGGAGTTCGTGATTTTTTTCACGAACTCTTTTTAACTGTATCGACCTCGCCGAAGGTGTCAACGTCAGACCAGGTCGGTTTCGCCGAAGATCTGCCGGCATCCTTGCTCCCGCACGGGTGATCCAGCCACAATCCGCCCCGTTGCCATGCGAACGGCATGTTGTGCGTTCGTGGCGTAACCCCCGCCGGAAGGAGTCTGGAACGTGCCCCCATCGCGCCGTGTGCTGATTATTGGCGGCGGGGGCCGGGAGCATGCGCTGGCCTGGAAACTGCGACGCGACGGGGCCGAAGTGCTCGTGGCGCCGGGCAATGCCGGGACGGCCCTGATCGCCGAAAACCTGCCCGTGTCGGCCACCGACGTGCCCGCACTCGTGCGCGTGGCCCGTGAGCGCAGCGTCGACCTCACCGTGGTCGGGCCCGAGGCGCCGCTCGTGGCCGGGATCGTCGATGCCTTCGTGGCGGCCGGCCTGCGGATCTTCGGCCCCACGGCCCGGGCGGCCCAGCTCGAGGGCAGCAAGCTCTTCTGCAAACAGATTCTTCACCGCGGTGACGTGCCGACCGCGATGTTCCGCGAGTTTCGTTCGGTCGCCGCTGCGCGCGAGTTCCTGGCGGCCCGAGACGACATGCCGATCGTCGTGAAGGCCGACGGGCTCGCCGCCGGCAAGGGCGTGTTCGTGTGCGACGATCGCGAGGCGGCGCTCGCCGCGGTCGAGGCGCTCGGCAGTGATCCACAGTTCGCGGCCGCCGCGAAGGGCATCCTGATCGAGGAGCGGCTCGACGGCGTGGAGGTGAGCGTGATGGCGATCACCGACGGCCGCACGATCGTCACGCTGCCTCCGCTCCAGGATCACAAGGCCGCGTACGACGGCGATCAAGGACCCAACACGGGCGGCATGGGTGCCTATTGTCCGACCCCGTTCGTCGATGCCGAGCTCCTCGCCGACATCGAGGCCCGCATCCTCGTGCCGACCGTGCACGCGATGCGGCGCGCGAAAGTGCCCTTTCAGGGCGTCCTGTACGCGGGGCTCATGCTGACGTCGCAAGGGCCGAAAGTGCTCGAATTCAACGCTCGGTTCGGTGATCCCGAGTGCGAGGCGCTGATGGTGCTTCTCGAGTCGAGTCTGCTCGACATGCTCGACGCCGTCGCCGATCGGCGGCTGGAGACCGTCGAGCCGCCGGCGTGGCGGTCGGGGGCGAGCGTGACGGTGGTGATGGCCTCCGAGGGCTATCCCGGCCCCGTGGAGAAAGGCCGTGTGATCCGCGGGCTCGCGGCCGCCGACGCCCTTCCCGGCGTCGAGGTCTTTCACGCCGCCACGAAGCTCGGGGCCGACGGCAGCGTGCTCAGCGACGGTGGCCGAACGCTCGCCGTCACGGCCGTGGGCGACTCCCTCGCCCGTGCGAAGCTGCTCGCCTATTCGGGCGTGAAGGAGATCCGCTGGCCGGGCGCCTGGTGCCGGAAGGACATCTCCGACAAGGCCACCGCGCACGAGTTGGCGTCGGCCGGGCGCGAACCCGCCGTCGCATCCGGTGGCAACGGAGCGACCACATGAAACTGCGCGTCGGCATCGTCGGCCTGGGCAGCCAATGGGAGACGCGATACCTGCCCGCCCTCCGCTCGCTCGCGGACCGCTACGAGGTGCGCGGCGTCTGCGAGCAGGTTTCGCACCTGGCGCGGCGGGCTGCCGGCGAACTGGGCACCGTGGCCTTCGATGGCTACCGGGCGCTGGCCGCCCGCGACGACATCGACGCGCTGCTCTACCTCTCCGACCAGTGGTATGGAACGGCGCCGATCCTCGCGGCCTGTGACTTCGGCAAGGCCATCTATTCGGCGATCTCGTTTCCCGTCGATCCCGAGGAGGCCCGCCTGCTCCGCACACGCGTCGATGAATCGGGGGTTGCGTTCATGGCCGAACTGCCGCGCCGCTACGCGCCGGCCACGCTGCGGCTCAAGGAGCTCATCGCCACGCACCTCGGCCAGCCACGCATGCTCTTCTGCCACCGCCGCGTGCCCCTGTCACAGACTCCGCTGAGCCCGCCGCCACGTGACCGCGCCAGCGAGGCGCGCGACCTCATGGAACTCGTCGACTGGTGCCGCTACGCGGCGGGCACCGAGCCGACGAGCGTGGTCGCGGTGCGGCATGCCGAGGTGCCGGGCGGCCACACCGACGATTACCAGATGATGAGTCTCGATTTCTCGCAGACAGGCAGGCCCGGCGACGGGGCGATCGCCCAGATCAGCTGCGGCTACTACATGCCGAAGCAGTGGGAGGAGGCCGTGGGGTTCCGCCCGCCCCCCGCCCTCCAGGTGGTGTGCGAGCACGGCATCGCGTTCGTCGACCTGCCCGCGAGCCTCGTGTGGTTCGACGCGGTGGGCCGCCACCAGGAGTCGCTCGACAGCGAGCGGCCCGTGGGCGAGCACATGCTCGTGCAGTTTCACCGCAAGGTGACGAGCCTCGTGCGGGCCCTGAGCGGCCTCGACGACACGCTGCGGGCGATGCAGATCGTGCAAGCCGCCGCCACGAGCCAGGCCGAAGGCCGCCGCGTCGCGGTGTGACGCACGTTTTTTAAAGTCAACTCGCCCGCGCTGGCTTCGGGCTCCCCATATCCCGTCGCCGGACGTTCACTGCGCCCATCCATGGGCTCCGTTCACTCGGAGTGACTGGCGCTGCGCCATCCTGGCTGCGCTGGTCACATACGCCGGCTCCCGGGACATGGGGAGCCCGAAGCCTCCTTCGTAGCGACAGAGCTCCAGCTCTGTCGATCGACAGGCCTGGAGGCCTGTCGCTACAGCGCCGAGAACTTTCGGCGACGGGATATGGGGAGCCCGAAGCCGGTGCGTCGTGCTACAACGCAGCCACGACGAGGTCGCCGACTTCGCGTGTGCCGTGGCCCATTTTGCCGGCGGCCTGGCTCTTCATCTTCGTGCCGGTCACGTGGGCCACCGCCTTGTCGATGCGGGCGCCAGCCACCGGGTGGCCGGAGTGCTCGAGCAGCATCGCCATCGCGTTGATCGCCGCGATCGGGTTGATGACGTTTTGGCCGGTGTACTTGGGCGCGCTGCCTCCCATCGGCTCGAACATGCTCACGCCCCCCTTGTCGGGATTCAGGTTGGCACCCGCGGCCACGCCCATGCCGCCCTGCAGGATGCCGCCGAGGTCGGTGATGATGTCGCCGAACATGTTCGTGGTCACGATCACGTCGTAGGCGTCGGGGTTCTTCACCATCCACATGCAGCAGGCATCGACGTGGTTGTAGTCGGTCTTCACGTCGGGATAGTCCTTGGCCACCTCCTGGAACGTGCGCCACCAGAGATCGTGGCCGAACGTGAGCACGTTGGTCTTGGCGACGAGCGTGAGCGTCTTCTTGGGGCTGTTGCGCTTGCGTGTGTAGTCGAAGGCCCAGCGGATGCACCGCTCGCAGCCCTTTCGCGTGTACACCGCCTGCTGCACGGCCACCTCGTCGGGCGTGCCCTTCTTGAGATAGCCGCCCACGCCGCAGTAGAGGTCTTCGGTATTTTCGCGGACGACCACGAAGTCGATGTCCTTCGGGCCGCGACCGGCGAGCGGCGTTTCCACGCCCGGCAGGAGTTTCACGGGGCGGAGGTTGATGTATTGGTCGAGCTTGAATCGCAGATCGAGCAGGAGCCCCTTCTCGAGAATGCCGGGGGCGACCTGTGGGTGGCCGATCGCGCCGAGGAAGATCGCGTCCTTCGTGCGCAGGAGATCGAGGCCGCCCTCGGGGATGATCTCGCCCGTCTTCAGATACCGGTCGCCGCCCCAGTCGAGCGTTTCGACGTCGTACGTGAAGCCTTCGAGCTTCGCGACGGCCGCCAGCACCTTCATGGCCTCGGCGGTGACTTCGGGCCCGGTGCCGTCTCCGGGGATGGCGGCGATCTTCAGCGTCTTCGAGGCCATGCGTTGGCGATGCTCCTCAGGTGCGTGGTGGGAGCGCGAAATCTAGCCGACACCCACGCTCGTGCAAACCCGCCGCCGTACCGCGGCCCTGCGGGCGTGAAGCTTAGTTCTGGCTGAAGTCGAGCTTCTTGCCCGTCTTGATCCCGAGCGGGTTCTTCAGGAACCGCTGCCGGCAGGCGTCGCACAGATCGAATCGCAGCGACTGCGTGCCTTCGTTGAACAGCACGTCGCGGTCGAGATCATGATCGTCGATCGATTCGAGAAGATCCTGCATTTCCTCGAGATGATCCGCCTGCTCGCCGCAAGCGTCGTCGTCGGGGCAGCCGGATTCACACGACTCCTCGACCGCCTGGAACACCTCGATTTTGACCACATGCCGCACGTCGGTGGCCGTGTCGATCGGCCGCTTGCAGAAGTCACACGAGTAATGAAGCATGAACGCCTCCGAGGACTGGCTCGCCGGGATGGATCGACGCATCCGCCTGATCCCGTGAGTCTGCCTGCAACCTGCGTGAAAGGCAAGGGATCGCCCTGGCGGGAAGGCAGGCTGGACGGTTCGGGAATGTTTGGCAGTCGGGAGGGTGTCCGACTACACTCGAGGTCGCGGGAGCGTTGCGAGGTCGATCCGGAATCAGCAGGCACATTCGATGCCCATGGCGGCGGCAGTGGATTCGACGGCGATGCAGTCGGCGAGGTCGACTGTGGCGAGTGCGCTCAATCTGAGCGTGCTGGTGCTGAACCGCTCGTTCGTGGCCGTGCACATCACGAACGTCCGACGGGCGATCACCCTGCTGTTTCGTGATCTCGCCGAGGTGGTGCACATCGAGGACGGCCGGTATTCCGCCTATCCGTTCGAGTCGTGGCGGGAACTTTCGGCGCTGCAGGCGTCGTTCCGCACGCCCGACCAAGACTGGGTGCGGGCCGTCGGCTACGAACTGCAGGCGCCGCGGGTGATTCGTCTCGTGGCCTGCGACCGCGGGCCGCGTCAGGGCTTGCGGTTCAATCGGCGCAACGTGTTCGCCCGTGACGGCAACCAGTGTCAGTATTGCGGCCGGAATTTCCCCACGAGTGAACTGTCGCTCGACCACGTGGTGCCCCGCAGCCGCGGCGGCACGGCGACGTGGGAAAACATCGTGTGCGCGTGCGTCGCCTGCAACGTCCGGAAGGGCGGCCGCACGCCCCACGAGGCACGGATGCAGATGATCCGCCAGCCCGTGAAGCCGAAGCGCAGCCCCCTGCTCTCGATCAAGCTCGGCAACCCGAAGTATCAGAGCTGGAGGAGCTTCGTCGACAACGCCTACTGGCTCGTCGATCTGAAGTAGCGCAGAAGTCGCCATCGTGGCCGACGTCTGCTCGGCGAGCCTCCGCTCGCTCTCGAGAGGCCTCGCCTCCAGGCGACCGTTCGCAACTGAGCTTCATCGAACGCGCCAGGCCCGGAGGGCCGGGTACACACCAGCGGGCGGAGGC
>JBAXUY010000044.1:0-23399 GCA_037129475.1 Planctomycetia bacterium
AAGCAAAGATCGGCACGATGCCGATGCTTTGCGTGAACATAGCCGCGACGGGCAGCCCCTCACCTCGCCTATCGGTTGACTGCCGGGCTGGATGCCCGGCGCTCGGGAGCGAATGGCGATTCGCCAAGCAAAGATCGGCACGATGCCGATGCTTTGCGTGAACCTAGCCCCGAACCGGAGTTCTCGAGGCCGCACAGTTTGCCGGCCCGGCCCAGTCTCGCGGCAAGCTCGGCAAGGTCGGCATGCTCTCCGTAGAGCGTCTCGTTCGAGATGCTCCGGGTGCCGTGGTCTCCGATACGTGTCGCAGGAAGGCGCGCATGAGAGTCGGGAAAGCGTGTGGGGCCGTGTTCGTCGGCTGTGCGATCGTCGCGTGGCTGGCCACGGCTGCGCCGGGGGCGCCCACCGGTGGCGGCTTGTTCGCGCGCGAGCGGCCGGATCCTGTCGTGGTTGCCCAGGGCCATCTCAAGCAGGCGCGTGACTGGGGCACGGCGGCGGCGAAACTCGCGGAGAAAAACGATCCGCACGCCGTCGACTTGTTCTATGCGGCCACGGAGGCGGCGTGGAATGCCGTGTGGACCTGCCCGGGATCGCGAGACATTCTCTGCGAAGCGGCCGAGCTCTATGCGGCCGCACTCGAGGGGCTGCTCGAGACGGCCTGTGCGTTTGGTCGGCTGACGGAGCAGGGGCTCGTACTCGGGCCGTCGTGGAAGCAGATCATCGTGCCGATCCAGACGAAGGCGCTCGCCGTCGATGCGTCGCTCATCGAGAAGATCGTGGCCACGCCGCCGCCGGGCGATTCACGGATCACCCGGCATCATTGCCGGGATGGTTTTGGCCTGCCCGTCGTCGTGCGCGTGAAGACGGGCCCGCCGGGAAGCCCGGTGCAGGCGTTCGCGCCTGACCGGCAGTCGCTCGCGGCGACCGCCGTCCTGCGGTTCAAGATGCCGGGCGACGAGACGTTTTTGCAGACGTTCGCCGGCCCGCTCGCCCGCGACCATGCACCGGCGGTCCTCGACCTCGCCAATCCGGTGGAGATCGCCGCGGTGCACATCGGGCAGGCCCGGCCGCTCCTCGCCGCCGATCTCACGGCGCCGTTGCTCGACGTGCTCGAGGGCACGCCGAAGGCGGGGCTGTCGGGTTTCATCCAGCCCTATGGCCGGGGCGACACGCAGCCCCGGCTCGAGTTTCTCGAGCCGCACCAGCCGGGTCGGATTCCGGTGGTCTTCATCCACGGCCTGGCGAGCGACGAGGGCACGTGGTTCGACCTGCTCAACGAACTGCGCACATGGCCGACGTTCCATCGACGTTACGAGCCGTGGGTCTTCCACTATCCGACCGGCGCCGCGTTTCTCCAGTCGGCCGCGGCACTGCGCCGCGAGTTGCAGCAGGCGGTGCACGCCCTTGATCCCCAGGGCACCGACCGCGCGCTGCAGAGCATGGTGCTCGTGGGGCACAGCATGGGTGGGCTCCACGCCAAGCTGATGGTCGTGGATTCAGGCGCCGCGATGTGGGACGCCATCGCCACGCGGCCGTTCGACGAGGTGCAGATCCCGCCCGACCTGCGTCCGCTCGTCGCCCGAGCCTACTTCTTCAAGCCGCTGCCTTTCGTGAAGCGGGTGGTGTTCATCGCCACCCCGCACGCGGGCTCGTCGCTGGCGTCGCGGGCCGTGGGACGGGCCGCGTCGATCACGGTTCGGCAGCCACCGGAGACCCGTGCGATTCATGAAGAGATCGTGACGCTGAATCCCGGTGTGTTTCGTGAGGACTACGAGAAGAATCTGCCGACGACGATCGATATTCTGGAGCCCGAGTCGTCGATCCTTCAGGCGCTGCGCGAACTGCGGCCTCCCTGCTGGGTGACGACCCACAGCGTGATCGGCACGGCGCACCAGTCGCTCACGGGCGATCCCGGCGACTGCGTGGTGCCGGTGACGAGCGCCCGGCTGCCGGGCACGGTGAGCGAGATCGAGGTGCCGGCGACCCATACCAAGGTGCATCACCAGCCTGCCACGGTGTGTGAGCTCGAGCGGATCCTCACGCAGCACCTGCGCGAGAGCGGCCTGTAGGACAGGTGTCGCGTCGAACGTGCTGGTCGTGGGTTGCGCGCCGGCCTCGGGCTCCCCATGCCCCGTCGCCGGACGTTCGCTACGGGCTGGCTGTCGCGTCGTCGCCGCCGTCCCGGCGTTGGGTCCGGGTTACGGTCGCCGGGCAAAGCCCGGCTCCCACGCCTTCGGCGTCAGGGCCGGAGGCCCGGGTGAGCACCAGCGGGCGGAGGCCCGCCAAGCGAACAGCGGCACGATGCCGGGTGTTCGCGTGAAGATGGGAGCCCGAAGCCTCCTCCGTAGCGACAGAGCTCCAGCTCTGTCGATCGACAGGCCTGGAGGCCTGTCGCTACAGCGCAAAGGACTTTCGGCGGAGTCGGGAGGGTGGGCACGCGCAGACGCAGGGAGTCGTTGAGGACGAAACAGCGCCAGGCCTGGAGGGCCGGGTTCTTGCCAGCCGGCGGAGGCCGGCCAAGCGAAAACGAGCCGGACGCTCGTGTTTCGCGTGTAAAAAGAAAAGGGCCCGCGGTTGGGGAAACCACGGGCCCGAGTAGCGGCTATCGAGGTGTGGGTCTTTGGGGGGGGGAACAGCCGCTGAAGAGAATCGTTGTGTTCGGTTGGTGGTCGGGGCTTCTCGTCCCGACGTCGAAAGCATACCCGAAGGTTCGCTGCGTGTCGAATCCAAAGCGGGCAATTTTTTTAGACCCCGGCGGAAGCCTGTTTTTCGGCGGTGGCAGCGTATTTCTCGGAGACGGCGCTCACGGACACCCGGTGGCAAACCCTGCGGTCCCTGCGGCCTGGTTGGGCGGCGTTCTTCCGACTGAATTCGATTTCGGTAGAGTACGCCATCACACCATCGAAAGGACGCACGCCATGGCCGCCTCGCCCGTCGATCCGTTCTCCGCCCGCGCCACGTTTGAAACCGGCTCCGGCCCCGCCACCCTGTACCGCCTGCGGGCCCTCGACGACGCCGGCATCACGAACACGTCGCGGCTTCCCTACTCGATCCGCATGGTGCTCGAGGCGCTGCTCCGCACCTGCGACGAGTATGAGGTGACGCAGGCCGACGTGAAGGCGCTTGCGACCTGGAACGCCGCGCAGCCCGCCGAGACGGAGATCCCGTTCAAGCCGGCCCGTGTCGTGCTCCAGGACTTCACCGGCGTGCCGTGCGTCGTCGACCTCGCGGCGATGCGGGCCGCGATGAGGCGGCTCGGCGGTGATCCCAAGAAGATCAACCCGCTCGTGCCGGTCGATCTCGTGATCGACCACTCGGTGCAGGTCGATTATTTCGGTGCGGCCGACAGCCTCGAACGGAACGTCGAGATCGAGTTCACCCGCAACGCCGAGCGCTATGCGTTCCTGCGGTGGGGCCAGCAGGCCTTTCAGAACTTTCGCGTCGTGCCGCCAGCGATCGGCATCGTGCACCAGGTGAACCTCGAATACCTGGCCGGTTGCGTATTTCTCCGCGACGATCCGGCGGCGGGGAAGGCGGGCCTGAAGATGGCCGTGCCCGACACGCTCGTCGGCACCGACAGCCACACCACCATGATCAACGGTCTCGGCGTCGTCGGCTGGGGCGTGGGCGGCATCGAGGCCGAGGCCGTGATGCTCGGGCAGGCCCTGTCGCTGCTGCTTCCCGAGGTGGTCGGCTTCGAACTCACCGGCAAGCTTCCCGCGGGCGCCACGGCCACCGATCTCGTGCTCACCGTCACCGAGATCCTGCGCAAGGAAGGGGTGGTCGGAAAGTTTGTCGAGTTCTTCGGGACCGGCCTGTCGGGCATGTCGCTCGCCGACCGCGCGACGATCGCGAACATGGCGCCCGAATATGGAGCCACGATGGGCTTCTTCCCGATCGACGCCGAGACGCTCGCCTACCTGCGGCTCACGGGCCGCGAGCGGGCCCAGGTCGAACTCGTCGAGCGCTACACGAAGGAGCAGGGGCTGTTCCGTACCGACGCGGCTCCGACCCCGGAGTTCACGAAGCGGCTCGCGTTCGACCTCGGCACGGTGGTGCCGAGCCTGGCCGGCCCCAAGCGGCCGCAGGACCGTGTGCCACTCGTCGCGGTCAAGCAGACGTTCGCAGAATCGCTCACCGCGCCGACCGCCAAGCGGGGCTTCGCGCTCGACGCCGCGGCCCTCGCCCGCACCGGCACGGTGCATGACAACGGCCGCTCCGCCACGATCCACCACGGCGCCGTCGTGATCGCGGCCATCACGAGTTGCACCAATACGAGCAACCCGAGCGTGATGGTGGCCGCAGGCCTCGTGGCCCGAAAGGCCGTCGCGAAGGGGCTCACGACGAAGCCCTGGGTGAAGACGAGCCTCGCTCCCGGCTCGCGCGTGGTCACCGACTACCTCGAGAAATCGGGCCTCGACAAGGATCTCGACGCCCTCGGCTTCGAGACGGTGGGCTACGGATGCACCACCTGCATCGGGAATTCTGGGCCACTGCCCGACGCGGTGGCGAAGGCCGTGACGGAAGGCGACCTCGTGGCCGCCGCGGTGCTCTCCGGCAACCGCAACTTCGAGGGCCGCGTCAATCCGCTCGTGAAGGCCAACTGGCTGGCGAGCCCGCCGCTCGTCGTGGCCTACGCGCTCGCCGGCACCACCGACATCGATCTGGCAGCCGAGCCGATCGGGAAGGGCAAGGACGGCAGGGACGTGTTTCTGAAGGACATCTGGCCGACGGCCGACGAGGTGCGCGACACGGTGGCCGCGTGCGTGCAACCGACGCAGTTCCAGGCGCGGTACGGCAACGTGTGGCAGTCGAACGCCCGTTGGAACGCCGTGCCCACGAGCACGGGCGAACTCTACGACTGGGACGCCACGAGCACCTACATCCAAGAGCCGCCGTTCCTCGCCGAACTCACCCGCGAGCCCAAGGCCCCCGTGAGCGTCCGCGGCGCCCGTGTGCTCCTCGCCCTCGGCGACAGCGTGACGACCGACCACATCTCACCGGCCGGCAGCATCGCGAAGACGAGCCCTGCCGGAAGCTACCTGATCGAGCACGGCGTGCCCCCGGCCGACTTCAACAGTTATGGTGCCCGCCGCGGCAACGACCGCGTGATGACGCGGGGCACGTTCGCCAACATCCGGATCCGCAACCTGCTCGTGCCGGGCACGGAAGGGGGCGTGACGCGGCTCCTGCCGGGCACCGACGTGCTGCCGGTCTACGACGCGGCGGTGAAGTACAAGGCCGCCGGCACGCCGCTCGTCGTGCTCGCCGGAGCCGAGTATGGCACCGGCAGTTCGCGCGACTGGGCCGCCAAGGGCACGATGCTCCTCGGCGTGCGGGCGGTGCTCGCCACGAGCTTCGAGCGGATCCATCGCTCCAACCTGGTCGGCATGGGTGTGTTGCCGCTCGTGCTCCCGGAGCCATGGCAGCAGCTCGGGCTCACCGGCGAGGAGACGTTCGACATTCCGTTCGACGCCCTCGCCCCGCGAGCCACCGTCGTCGTGAAGGCCCATCGTCCGGACGGCTCGACGGAGGACATTCCCTGCCTCGTGCGGATCGACACGCCGGTCGAGCTCGACCAGTTCAAGGCTGGCGGCATCCTCCCGTTCGTGCTGCGAAAATTGCTCGCAGGGTGACCGCGATCGCTGCGATCGCCCCGTCAGTCGCGACTTGCGCAGACCTCAGAATTTTCCAATATCCGCGGCGCGGCCGGGAAACACGACGGCCGTAATCGGCTCGTGCACGGCTCTGGCGGCAGGCCGCTGGTTGACCAGTGTGGATTTCCGTAGAGTGATCCCCATCGCGGCCCGTCGGACGACGGGCTCATTCACTCGTAGTGTGCGGCGCGGTTCGATGCGCCGTCCACGAAGGAGGGAGTTTTCGTGGTCAGCACGCTTGCCACCGGCTTTGCATCGGCTCCCGCCCGCAGTGAGCCCCGGGCCCATTCGCGGTCGTCGATCACGCGTCTCGTGATCGACGAGCTCACGCGCGTCAGGCCACGAGGAGCACGGCAGCCGCTGACCCCCGGGATGACGCTCGTCGAGGCCGACGTCGACACCATCGGCTTCCTTGACGCCGTCAGCCGGATCGAAGGTCTCTACCAGATGCGGTTTCGCGACGAATGGCTCGCCGGCATCCGGACCTGCGGCGACCTGATCGAGTGCATCGCCGACCACATGTTCGACAGTGCCGACCGCGTTGCGGCCACGGCGCCTGCGGCCGAGTCGTCCGGCGTGCGTCGGCCTGCCGATCGCCGGACGGCGGGGGACGAAGCTTCCGCCGCCGAGGTGTTTCCCGAGTGCGCCGCGCTCGAGGAGCGGCTCGCGGCGCTCGACGTCGCGGGGCTCGACGATCCCTTCCTGCTCGCCAACGAGCAGGTGCACAAGCGCGTGGCCCGCATCGACGGCTGCGACGTCGTCAGCTTCACGAGCTTCGACTACCTCGGCCTCGCCGCGCATCCCGACGTGGCCCGGGCTGCCAAGGAGGCGATCGACCGCTTCGGCACGAGCGCATCGGCGAGCCGCATGGTGGGGGGCAACAACACGCTCCTCGACGCGCTCGACGAGGAACTCGCCGCGTTCCTCGGCACCGAGCGGGCCGTCGTGTTTCCGTGCGGCTACGGCACGAACGCGTCGGTCTTCAACCACCTCTTCGGCGAAGGTGACCTGATTCTCTATGACGAACTGGCCCACAACAGCATCATGCAGGGTGCCAACGCCTCCAAGGCCGGTCGTCGATCGTTTCGCCACAACGACCACGCCCAACTCGACGGCCTCCTGCGTGATCTGCGGCCGCAGTATCGGCGCGTGGTCGTGGCGCTCGAGGGCGTCTACAGCATGGACGGCGATTACCCCGACCTGCCGAAGTTCATCGAAGTGAAGAAGCGTCACGACGCGCTGCTCTACGTCGACGAGGCCCACTCGCTCGGCACGATGGGGCCGGGCGGACGCGGGATCTGCGAGTTCTTCGGCGTCGATCCTGCCGAGGGCGACCTGTGGATGGGCACGATCAGCAAGGCGCTCGGCGCCGGCGGCGGCTACCTCGCCGGCCGCGAGCGGCTCATCCGCTACCTGGGCTACACCACGCCCGCCTTCGTATTCTCCACCGCCTGCTCGCCGCCCAATGCCGCCGCGGCCCTCGAGGGGCTGAAGGTGATCCAGCGCGAGCCGTGGCGGGTGACGCGGCTGCGCGAGCGGTCGGAGCTGTTTCTCAAGCTCGCCCACGATTGCGACCTCGACACGGGCGAGAGCGGCGACACGCCGGTGATCCCGATCATCCTCGGCAGCTCGACGCGGGCGATCCGTGTGTCGCAGATGCTCCTCGAGCGGGGCATCAACGCCCGGCCGATCCTCTATCCGGCGGTGCGCGAGGCGGCCGCCCGGGTGCGGTTCTTCCTCACGGCCGAGCACACCGAAGAACAGATCGTGCAGGCCGTCGAGACCCTCGCCGACGTCGTGCGCCAGACGGCCTGACCGACTGTGCCGGATTCGTCCAATCCGGCTCGGGGTTACCCCGTACTCGATTGTGGGAAAGCGTCCCGCCTGCCCTGAGTCGCCGCAGTGTTGGGCAGGCTGATAATGACCCGCATTCGGAGCCGAAGGGAGGCATGCTCGAGGGATGCTTCACGGGACGGCACGGCATCCTGCCGTCCGTTCCTTGGCCGACCTCCGTCGGCTGGTGCTCACCCGGCCCTCCAGGCCTGGCGCTGTTTCGTCCTCAACGACTCCCTTCGTCTGCGCGTGCCCACCGACCGACTCCGCCGAACGTTCCCTGCGCTGTAGCGACAGGCCTCCAGGCCTGTCGATCGACAGAGCTGGAGCTCTGTCGCTACGGAGGAGGCTTCGGGCTCCCCATGTCCCGGGAGCCGGCGTATGTGACCAGCGCAGGCATGGATGCCGCAGCGCATGCGCTCTGGCAAGCGCAGGCACATCCGAGTGAGCGGAGGGCTGGAGGCCCGTAGTGAACGTCCGGCGACGGGATATGGGCAGCCCGAAGCCGGCGAGCAACCCGACGCTCCGAACGTCCTGCGAGACGGTACCGGGCAGCCCCGAGCCGGTGAGCGTGCCGGGTGACGGGGCGGACCTTGCGGGCGGGAGCGGAATTGCTGGGGGTGACGCCTGCCATGCGTCGATCCGCGGCTTGGGGACGGGTGTGCGCGGAGGGGGACGTTGTCATGGGAACGGGGGAGCGGATGCGGCTCGCCATCGTCGCGGCGCCGAAGGCCTTTCAGGGCCACACGGGCATCATCCAACGGAATGCGATTGCGAGCTGGCGAGCGCTCGGCCGCGACATCGACATCCTGCTGGGAGGAGACGTCGCAGGGCTGGCGAGTGTTGCGTCGGAGGCACGCGCCGTTCGCCTCGGCCCGATCGCCGACGGCGTCGATGGCCCGCCACGGGTCGACGACCTGTTCGCCAAGGCACGGGCGGCCACGCAGGCCGACCTCATCGCCTACGTCAATTCCGACATCATGCTGATGCCCGACTGGTTGGCGGCCGTGCGTCGCGTCGCGCACGCGTTCGCAGGTCATGCGCTCGTGATCGGTCGTCGGACCGATCTCGACCTCGAGGAACTGATCGATGTCGCAGATCCGCTCGTGCGGATCGACCTGCTCGACCGGGTGCGGTGCCAAGGCCGGCTGGCTGCCCGGGTGTGCAAGGACTACTTCGTGTTCCACCGCGACGGATACCCGCACGTGCCGGCGTTCACCCTCGGCCGTGCCTACTGGGACAACTGGATGGTGCACGATGCCCGTGTTCGCGGCTTGCCGGTCGTCGAGATCACGGCCAGTGCGACGGCCGTCCATCAGAATCACGACTATGCGCACCTCTCCGGCGGCCGGCTGTCGGCATATCTCACGAGCGATGGCGCGAGGGAGAACCGGCGGCTCGCCGGCGGCAGCCGGATGATCACGGGTGCCGCAGCGACCTGGTGCATGCGGCCATCCGGGGCCATCGAGCGCGTGCCGCTGTCGGCGATGGCCGCTTTTGCCGCCGACCTGCCGCGGTTCGTGGCGCTCACGCTGGCGGTGGCCGCCGCGGGTGTGTCGCAGGTTGCCCGTCAGGCCACGCGGCGCACCGGCTCCGTGCCCCGGCCGAGGGTGTTCCAGGCCAGCGGCGAGGCGCCGAAGATGCCGTCGCGGAAGGCGGCCTGATACCGCCGCACGAACGAGTCGGTGACGACGAGCAGCGCCGGCAGGAGCACGAGCTCCGCCACCGTGGCGGCGGCGACGGCCGCACAGGCGAGCCGGCCGAAGCCGGCCAGCGACGGCACGGAGCTCACGGTGACCGCGGCGAAGCCGACGGCGAGCACGAGCCCACCGAGGATGATCGGGTTGCCGGTCTCCGCGATCGCCCGCCGGATGGCGCCCTCGATCGGCAGCCCATCCCGCCGATGCCGTGATACGGCGGAGAGCACGTGCACCGTGTCGTCGACGGCAAGGCCGAGGCAGACGTTGAACACGATCACCGTCGCGGGGTCGAGCGCCCGGCCGGTGAGCACCACCATCGCAGCGATGACCGCCAGTGGAAACACGTTGGGCACCAGGCTCACGATCCCGACGAGTGGCGAGCGGAAGGCGAGCGCGAGGATCGTGCCGATCACGGCCACCTCGAGCAGCAGGCTCGCGCCGAGGTCGCGGACGAGTTGGCGGATGTTGCGGGCCGACACGACCGACATGCCCGAGAGCGTGAATTCCCAGCCCGGTCGTTCCGCTGCAAGCCGGCCCAGCCGTGCCTCGATGTCGGCATACACGCCGTCGAGCGTCCGCGAACCGAGATCGCCGACCCGGGCTCGAACGAGCGCCATCCGCGCCGTGGGATCGACCATGTCGCGGAAATCGGCCGGATCCAGCCGGCGTCGGCGCCGCTCCGGAATGGCTGTCACGACGCTTGCCAGCGACAACGGCGGGGAGAGGCGTCCGTCGGCTTCGAGCGCCCGGTGCGTCGCAAAGAGCGCGTCGACGACTGCGGCATCCCGCCACTCCACGCCCACCGGCCAGCGGACGAGCACGTCGACGCCCGAGGCGCCGCCGAAGTCACGGTCGACGTGGGCGAGCGCCCGCGCCGATGCGGTGCCACGTGGCAAGGCGTCGGCAATCCGATTGTCGGCATCGAGCTGCGAGCCCACGATGGCCAGGATCACGGTGGCGGCGCAGCCGATCACGGCGATCGGCCGCGGATGCCGGAGTGAAAAGGCCGTCAGGAGGGCGGCAAGCCGGCCGGCCGGCCGCCAGGAGCGTCCGAGGTGCATCCCCCGGCAAAACGCGGTCGTGGCCAGCAGCGGAGTAAGCAGCGTCACGGCCAGAAAACTCGCCACGGCCCCGGCCGCCGCCGCGATCCCGAACGTGCGCACGGCCTCGATGCGTGCCGCCGCGAGCGACGCGAACCCGATCGCCGTGACGAGGCTCGTGAGCCCGCACGCGGCACCGATTCGCTGCATCGCGCCGGCCGAGGCCGATACCGCGTCCACGCCACGCCGGCGCGTGCGGCGCATGTCCTCGATGAAGTGGATCGAGTCGCAGGTGCCCACGACGAGGGCCAGCGACGGCACGACGCTCGTGAGAATGTTCACCGGCGCCCCGCAGAGCCCGAGGATGCCCATCGCCCAGACGGCTCCCACGAAGGGAGGCACGCAGGCGACGACCGTCGACCGCAGGCTGCGGGCGGCGGTCGCCGAGAGGATGAACGCGAGTGTCAGGCCAAGCGAGTTGAACACGAGCATGTCGCGCCGCAGCGACTGCGACGCCTGATGCCGCAGGGGAGGCAGGCCGGTAAGCTCGAGATCGAGCGTCGTTCCGTCTCGGCGGGCAGCGTCGAGCACGCGTTCGATGCGGTCGAGCGCCGGCCCGAGGCTCGCGGTCGAGTTTGCCGTCTCGTCGAGCCTGACGAGCACGAGCGACGACGTGGCGTCGGCGGACAGCAGGTGGCCCGCGACGAGCGGATGGTTCGCGGCACGCTGCCGGGCGGCGTTACGGGCCTCCTCGTCGAGCGGCCCGTCGGCGCGCGGAATCACCGGCAGCAGGGCCCCCGCCACCCCCTGGCGGCGCACGTCGAAGATCGATCGGACCTCGACGACTCCCGGCACCTTCGCGAGGGCGTCGCACAGGGACCGCAACTCGGTCAGCGTCCGCTCGTCGAAGACGTCGCCGGTTCGGGCCGTGGCTCGGACAATGCAGTCGCGATCGGGGGCGCCGAACCGCCCGGCCACCTCGTCGATCAATTGGAATTCGGCGTCACTGTCGCGCAGAAGCGATCGCAGATCGTCGTCAATGCGGAGCCGGGCGATGCCGACGACGGCGATGGACGTCAGGCCGACGGCGATGGCGAGGACGACCCCGCGCCAGCGTCCGGATCGGCCGGCAGCAGGTGCCGTTCCGCCGGATCGACGATCCACCGGCGGCAGTTCGCCGCTCCGCATCGGCACGGAATCGCCGCGTCGGCCGGCCAGCAATAGTCGATCGAGAGCTCTTCCCCAGGCTCGATGAAGCGGTTCGTCTGCAGCCACAAGCGGTCTTCCTGGGGGCCCTCGTCCTCGTCGAACCAATAGAAAAGTTCGCAGTTCGGATCGCAACTGTGGTTCACGAACCGCAGTGGCGCAGCCGGTTCGAGCACCTTGCCGCTGGGCAATTCCATGCAGTACGACGCATCCGCGGGATGCTCGTCGAGCACCTCTCCCTTGATTTCCCCGATCACGAGCCCAGCCGGCAGGCGGCGGGCCGCGAACACACCCTGTCCGACATGGGTGGTGCCGACGCGGAGCAGTCTGCGGAGCCGCTCCCGGTTGGATTCGAGGACGGCGGTGGGGTTGGACGTCATGGGGTGGGACCGAACTGTACCGATGCCCGATTCCGTGAGTCAACGCCCCCGACGTTGGGGCCGTGCGTGACGCGGGACGGTCTCACGTGGTCAGGGAATCCCTGACGCGCTCGAGGAGCTTCTTCGTGGCCCGGATGCCCTCGGCCTCGGGCAGGGCGGTGCCCTCGTACTCGATCCCGATCCAGCCGTGATAGCCGGCGGACACCACGAGCCGCAGCATGCGATCGTAGTCGGTGCGCACTTCGTTGCCTGCGTCGTCGAATTCGTGGCTTTTCGCGCTCACGCCCTTCGCGAATGGCATCAGTTCCTCCACGCCGCGGTAGCGGTCGTAGTCGTGGAAGTTGCCGAAGTCGGGAAGCGTGCCGCAGGTGGGACGGTTCACCAGTTTCATCACGCCGGCGAGCCATTCGCCGTTGCTGGAAAGTCCGCCGTGATTCTCCACGATCACGTTGATGCCGAGTTGGCCGGCGAATTCCGCGAGCCGGCCGAGGCCGTCGGCGGCGAGCTTCTGCTGCTCCTCGAACGAGCCCTTGCTCGCCGCATTGACCCGGATCGAGTGGCAGCCGAGGCGCTTGGCCGCCTCCACCCACGGGAAGTGGTTTTCGATCGCCTGCGTGCGGGCCGCGGCGTCGGGGTCGCCGAGATTTCCGAGCCCGTCGCACATCACGAGCACGTTGGTCACCCCCTCGTCGGCCGACCGCTTGGCGAGCTCCGCGATGTAGTCGTCGTCGCGGGCCTTGTCCTTAAAAAACTGGTTGACGTACTCGACCGCCTCGATGCCGAACTCACGCCGGGCCGCCTTCGGAAAGTCGAGGTTGTCGAGCTTGCCGCCGAAGATCGTCTTGTGAAGCGACCATTCGGCGAGCGAGACCGTGAAGGGAAGCGGCTTCGCGGGAGCCTCCGGCGCGGCGGCGAACGAGCGCGTGCCGACGAGCCCCATCGCGGAGGCAACGCCCGCGAGCAGCGACCGGCGGGAACATGGGCGGTGTGGCATCACGGACGGGGTCCTCGTTCCTCGGGTCGAATATACCGGCGCGTCGGCAGAAAAGCCGCCACTGGCACGAAACAAATGGCGGCCGCGAGCATCGCCCCGGCGAAGAGCAGGTAGTAGGTGGTGCCCGTGATCAGCGGCAGCCCGTCGGGCCCGGTGGTGAGCCAGTTGACGCCGGCCGCCAGCAGGTTGCCCGCCGACACGCTCAAGAGATAGAGCCCCATCACGAGGCTTTTGAGCGCGAGCGGAGCCTGCGTGTAGGAGAATTCGAGGCAGGTCACGCTCACCATGATCTCGGCGACGGTGAGCACGGCGTAGGCCGCCAGTTGCCAGCCGATCGTCGGCCGGGCCCCCGCCTCGATCCGCCACTCCGCGGCGGCGATGATCGCGAAGGAGGCCGCCGCCAGGAAGAGCCCCAACGCGATTCGGGCGAGGGGGGGCAGCGGGACGATCCGTTCGAGCGCCGGCCACACGACGTAGGAGAACAGCGGGATGAATGCCAGCACGAGCAGCGGGTTGACGGCCTGGACCTGCGAGGGAAGCCACTCGATGCCGGCGAACGTGCGGTCGAGCTTCGCGGCCTGCAGCACCCACGACGACCCGGTCTGGTCGAACAGGGCCCAGAACACGGCGACGAAGCAATAGACGAGCGCGAGCCGGCCGAGCGCCGCGCGGGCCTCCGGTGCGCACACCTCCTCGAGCGCGCCGAGACCGGCCGGCGGCACGTGCACGAACGAGTTGCGGCCGAGCCAGAAGATGACCGTGGCCGCCGCCATGAACAGGCCCGGCACGCCGAACGCCCAGCCCGGGCCGAACCGATCCAGCAGCCAGGGCGTGAGCAGACTCGACACGAAGGCCCCAAGGTTGATCGCGAAGTAAAACCAGCTGAACACCCGCGGCAAAAGCTTCTCGTTTGACGGGCCGAACTGGTCGCCCACGTGGGCCGACACGCACGGCTTGATGCCCCCGGAGCCCATGGCGATGAGCGCAAGCCCGAGGGCCAGCCCCGTCCGCGTCTCGTCGAGGGCGAGGGCCGCGTGCCCCGCGCAATAGACGAGCGAGAGCAGCATGATCGTGGGGTATTTGCCGAGCAGGAAGTCGGCCACGATCGCGCCCACGATCGGAAAGAAGTAGACGGCCGACGAGAAGGCGTGGTACCAGAACTTCGCCTCGCCTTCGCCCATCGGAGCCGGGCTGCCGTCGCGGCCGGCCAGCAGCGTCGTCATGAAGACGACGAGGATGGCCTTCATGCCGTAATAGCTGAACCGCTCGGCCGCCTCGTTGCCGACGATGTAGGGCACGCCCGGCGGCATGCCGGTGATGGCCTGCGGACTCGTGCGGTAGGCGGGGCGGCCTGGCATGGTGCGTGGTTCCCGGGACGGCGAGGCGACCGGGAGGGAGCATGGATGATGCCGGACGGAAAGGCAATCCGGATGGCAAGCGCCGAGGAATCTGCACAATGGGCGGAGTCCTCCTCGAACCCGACCAGACCCATGCAGCCCGCCCACCTCGCTCCGCCGCGTGCCGCTCCCGCCGGTGGGCTCGTCGTCGTCACTGCCGACCGGCTGCCGGCCTGGATGCTCTCGAGCTACGGAGCCACGTGGGTGTCGACGCCGGCATTCGACCGCCTCGCCGCGGCGGGGATCACGCTCGACCGCCTGATCGCCACCTCCGTCGATCCCCGCTGCACGCTCGCCGACCTCGCCGCGCACGGGCGCCTGTGGACCGCTGCATCAGAGGCAGGATGGGCCGCGGCGATCGTGACCGACGATCTCCGGCTGCCCGACCGCCCCACCGGCGTCGACATCGTCGAGGTGCCGGGTTCACCCGGTGACACGCCTGCCGAAGACCCCGCCGCGACGCACCTCGCGAGGCTCTTCGCACGGGCGCAGGAGGTCGTCGTGGCGGGCCGTCATCGCCTCGTCTGGTGCCATGCCGGCAGTCTCGGGGCGACGTGGGACGCGCCGCTCTCCTCCCGCGAGGCCTACGCCGATCCGGAGGATCCGCCGCTCCCGACCGGGGCGAAGGTGCCGAATGTCGTGGTCACGGCCGACACGGACCCCGACGCCATCATGGGCTACCGGCAGGTGTTCGCCGGCCAGCTCACGCTCTTCGACGCCGGCCTCGGCGGACTCGTCGATGCCGTGCGTGCGGTGTGGCCGACGTGGGCGATCGCAGTCGTCGGCCTGCGCGGAATGCCGCTCGGGCTCCACGGACACGTGGGGTGCGCGATGCCCGACGATGCGAGCGGCAAGCCCTACGGCGAATGGGTGCATCTCCCGGCGATCCTCGTCGCCGCCGACGGCCGCATGGCCGGCCAACGCTACGGGGGTCTCGTGACGCCTGCCGACGTGGGCGCGACGCTCGTCGATCTCGCAAGCGCCGCCGACCGGCCCGCCGCTGCGGCGCCGCGCGACGCCCGCAGCCTGACCGGCCTGTTCGTCGACTGGCGACACGAACCGCGCGACCGCGTGATCGTGTCGGCAGGTGACGCGACGGCGATCGTGACGAAAGGCTGGCACCTCGTCGCCGAGCGAGCCGCCGACGGCACGCAGGTGGCCAGGCTGTTCGCGAAACCCGACGACTTCTTCGAGCTCTCCGACGTGGCCGACCGGTGCCCGGCCGTGGCCGAGGAACTTCTGGCGGCGACCGTGCCGGAAGCGTGCAACGTGCCGCTGTCAGCCGAGGCCCTGGGGTGAACGCGAAGGGCAGCTCACGCCTCGTCGTGGCTGTCTTCACGCAAAGTATCGGCATCGTGCCGATCTTTGCTTGGCGGGCCTCCGCCCGCTGGTTCGCACCCGGCCCTCCGGGCCTAACGCTCTTTCGTTCTCAACGACTCCCTTCTTCTGCGCGTGCCCACCGACCGCCTCCGCCGAGTGTTCTTGGCGCTGTAGCGACAGGCCTCCAGGCCTGTCGATCGACAGAGCTGGAGCTCTGTCGCTACGGAGGAGACCTCGGGCTGCCCGTACTCCGGGAGCCGGCATATGTGACCAGCGCAGGCATATCCGAGTGAGCGAAGGGCAGGATGCCCGGAGCGGACGTCCGGCGACGGAGTATGGGCAGCTCCGAGCCAGCCCTGCAAAGAACGCCTGGAACCGCGAAATTTCGGCCGTCTGCCGGGGCAAACCTGCGTTTTCCCAGTCTTCCGACGCCGCTATCATCCCCGCCCCTTGCGAAACCTCATGGGCGGACCGACGGTGAAGTGCGTTGCGGAACAACTGCGCAGAGGGATCCTCTGCGCCGGCCTGACGATCGTCCTCGGCACGTGCGTGCCGGCGGGCGGCGCCCAGCCGGCCGTGGAGCAGACGCCCGTGCGGCTCCGCGTCACGTGGGGCGGCGGCAAGCCGGCGGCGCGGGTGGGCCGGATCGAACTCGTCGATCCCGGCGCGCCGCCGCAAGTGGTCGGCTGGCGGCTGCTCTCCGCCGAACCCGTCGCGCTCGCCACGATGCACGCGACCAAGGGCACGATCGAGATTCACGAGCCACGCGGGCTCGACCGGAACGGTATCGAGATCGATGTCGTCGATTGGCGACGAGCTCGTCTGCGGGTGCGCTTGGCGAGGCGCGACACAGTGGCGCAGCCGGTCGTGTTCGACGGCCCCGTCGTCGACCTGCTCTCAGCACCCTCGCATCAGCCACTCGACACCGAGGGCAATCGTCTCTCGATCGGTCGCGCGCCCGGGGACGACCTGCGAGTCGCCTTCGCGCCGGGGGAATCAGCGATTCGCCGGACCGGCGACGCCTTGTCGCTCGTGGTGCACCCGCTCGTCGCGAGTCAGGCGACGACGGCTGCGGCGTATGAACTCAAGGTGCGCGTGCGGCGCTCGGGCGCAGACGCGGATGCCCACACGGAGACGGTGCCGGTGGAGGAGGCGGCGACACCGGCCGTCGCCGGCGTGCGTGACTTTCTCCCGCTGCGGCTCGTGCTGCCGGTGCCCGCGGACGAGGGAGCATTCGACGTCGGGTTCGAGCTCGTGGAGCGTGGCGGCCTGCGCTGGTCGCGGGCCGTGGCGACGCGCACGGTCCAGTTGGTCGCGGTCACCGAAACAGCGTTCGATCCACCCGACGCGCCGTGGAGCATCGTGTACGAGCTCGATCCGGGAAGTCCGAAGCTGCTCGAGCGGCTGCGCCGCCTGCCCGGGATGGGGCTGCCGTCGTTGTCGATGCCGAGCGTGACGCTCCCGAAGATGCCCAAGCCGTCGTTCGCACTTCCGAAGATGTCGTTGCCCAGCGCCGCGCTGCCGAACATGCCGTTGCCAGCGGTACCGGTGCCGAAGATGCCGAGTGTCGCCACGATGGTGCCGCGGCTCACGGGGCTGCTCGCGGTCGGCCACTCCTCCCTCGAGAGCCATGATCTCGGGCCGATGCTCCGGCTGCCGCCCGCCGCCGACGGCCCTGCCTGGGAGGCGGTGGCGCTGCCGTCGTCCGGCCCGGGCATGCCGCATCTCGTCGAGGTCGAATATCCGTTGGGGCAGGAGATGGTGCTCGGAATCGCGGTGCTCGAAGAGGCCGACGGCGGAGTGCGGGCCACCGCCTCGAGCGGCATCGACCTGCGGCCGCCCGTCGTCGACGACGGAGCGCGGAGCGGACAGATCGGCACGCGGCGATTCGTGTTCTGGCCGCGCACCAGTGCGCCGCTCCTGCTGATCACGAACCTGTCGGCGCGGTCGCCGGCCATGTTCGGCAAGGTGCGTGTGCTCGCAGGGCCCGGCGCGGTGGCCGCACGACAGCGGCCTGCCGACGGAGCACGGCGGCTGTACGTGCACCTCGGCACCCCCGATTTCTCGGGCTTCGGCGCCGCCGAGCGGGTCGATGCGGCATCGGGCCGGTCGGCTGCCGACTGGACCGCCTTCCTTGGTGCTGCCCGGCGCTCGGCCGACTGGGCGGTTGCCCAAGGCGCCGCCGGTGCGCTCGTCGCCGTGTATGCCGACGGTGCCGCGGTCTGGCCGACCGTCCGCTCGCACTACGCCCCGCGGTGGGACTCCGGCGGTTCGTTCGAGGGCGGGCTCGATCCGGCGCCGAAAGACGTGCTCGATCTCGTCTGTCGGGTCTACGCCCGGGAGGGGCTCGGACTCGTGCCGGCGATCGTGTGCGACGGACCCATGCCGCAGCTCGACGCGGTGATCGCGGCCGGCGACGGCGCGGCCGCGGGCTTGGTTGCAGTGGGCCGCGACGGAAGGCCGCTCGTCACCGACGGCGACCGGTGTCCGCACTACAACATTCTCGACCAGCGGGTGCAGGCGGCGGTCGAGGGAATCGTGGCGGAGTTGGTGGACCGCCTCCGCACGGCAACGGCCATCGACGGCGTGGCGATCGTGCTCCCGCACGACGGGTGGCTCCATTGCCCGGGAGTGGCCGCGGGGCTCGACGACGTCACGTTTGCACGGTTCGTTGCCGAAGCCGGGGCGGAGGTCGAGCCACTCGCCCGGCCTGCACTCGGCACGGGCGACGCGGGCCGCTTCGCGGCACGGGCGGCCCTCGTGGAAGGCCCGCTCCGCGATCGTTGGCTCACATGGCGTGAGGGCATGGTGGCCGCGTTTCATGGCCGGCTGGCCGACATCGTCGCATCGGGAGGGGCGGCGTGGAATCTTCATGTGATGCCGTCGACGCTGTTCGTCGCGGGTCGGTTCGCCGACCGGTTCCGTCCGCACCTGGCGCCGGAGCCGCGCGACGTCGACGTGCTTCGTGAGCTCGGCCTCGATCCAGGGCGGATCACATCGCATGGCCGCATCGTGTACGTATCGCCCCACGTCCATGGGACGGGTGACGACGTCGGTGAACGCGGCACCGTGCAGCAGGCGAATCGGTCGCTGCCGCTCCTGCGGGCCGCGGCCGGGGCGGCCCGTGTCGGCGCCCTGCTCATCGAGCAGCCTCTCGACGTCGACGTCAGGGACGTCGTCGGGCATGCATCGTTCACCACGAAGCCGACGGGGCTGGTCCCGATCGTGGCGCCGGCCGGCGGCGTGGATGCTCGACGGTCGCTCGCCGAGGCGCTCATCGCGACGGATCCGGAGGTGGTCTTCGACGCCGGGCTGCTGCACGCCTGCGTCGACGAGGACGACGAGCGCTGTCGGCAGGCGCTCGGCATCCTGCCCCCGCCGCCGCTCGGCATGGTGCCGGCGGTGCCCGCCCCGCTCGTGGTGAGGGCGCGGGAGGGCGAGGCCGGGCTGTGGCTTTCGATCGCCAACGCGAGCGGCACGCCCTGTCAGGCGATCGTGGCCACGGCGGTGCGGCCCGCAGGCGTCGTTGACGCGGTCACGAAGGTGTCGCTGCCGCTGGGGCCGGCCGGCGACGTGGCGATTCCGCTGGGTCCCTGGGAGGTACGCACCGTCCTGCTCGAGGGGGCCGACCGAATCACGACCGTGCAGGCCGTTCACGCCGCCGACGTGGGGCGGGCGGTCACCGACCTGTTGGCCGACCTTCGCGAGCGCCGGGTGGCGCTTGAAATGCCCGCGCCTCTGGCGGTGCTCGACAATCCGGCCTTCGACCTTCCCGCGCTCGACGGGCTCGTGCCCGGCTGGGAACTCGTCGAGGCGGGTCGGGGCACGCTCCGGCAGGTGCCCGGGAAACCATCGGCGGGCGGCACCGGTCTGGCCTTCGCGTCGGATAACGGCCTCGCGACGCTGAGGAGCAATCCGTTCGCAGCGCCCGACACGGGGCGGATCAGCATCGCGATGTGGGTGAGGGCCGCCGGCACCGACGTGCAGCCACCCCTGCGCATCGCCATCGAAGGCGTGCAGAACGATCGAGAGTTCTACCGGTTCGCGCCCGTGGGCCGGGGCCCGGGAGCGATGCCGTTGTCGCCGGCCTGGTCGCAGTTCGTGCTGCAGGTCGACGATCTGCCCACCCGTGGGCTCGACTCGCTGCGGGTGCGGCTCGATCTGCTCGGGCCGGGTGCGGTGGAGATCGACGAGGTGCGCGTCTTCGATCTCGCGTTCGACGAGTCGCAGCGGGTGCGGCTCTCGAAGATCCTGTCAACGGCCGAAGAGCGGTCCGCCACGGGCGACGTGGGCGCCTGTCTCGTGGAACTCGACGGCCCATGGCCGCGGTTCCTGCTGTCCCGCGTCACCGCCGTCCCCGCGGACGTTGCGGCTGGCACGGGATCGGAAACACACGGCGACGGTCAGAGTCCAGCCCAGCCCGCCCGCAGCGGCGTGATCGACCGCATGCGCCGCTGGTGGCAGTGAACCGGACCGTATTCCGCAGAGTGCCACTCTGCGGCTACAGCAGGAGCGCTGCCGGTTCTGTAGGTGCAGACTGGCAGTCTGCACACGGTCACATTCCGCAGAGTGCCACTCTGCGGCGACGCGGCATCAGCCGGCGTCGGGCGTGGGAGTCGTGGTGCGGCTGCGTCGCCGCGGTGCCTTCGGCGTGGCCCACTCCTTCGTGAGCTCCTCGAACACCTCGGGCGCCTCGTAGCGGACCACGTTCGCACCCTCGGGCATCGGCCCGATGAGCGACCGGAACACCGGCGCACCCCGCAGATCGAGGTCCGTGCTGCAGTCGTCGATGCCGATCTGCAGGTGGGTGCGCAGGATCTGCTCGGGGGAGTCGAAGTCGTGGATCACGAGCGCTCCGTTGGTGTCGCGCGTCACGATCCGCCAGGTGTTTTTCTTCGCCATGCTGTTCACTCCGCCAGGCTGGGACATGCCGACCATTCCTGGGAAACATCGGCACGTGGCCGATCGCTTCACGACGCGGCCGCCACCGGCCCGCCTTTTCGGCACGGCCCGTGCAACTGGACTGTGCCGTGAGGGGGCACCCTGCTCATTCCGCCTCTCCCTCAGGGAGAGGCCGGCCGCAGGCCGGGTGAGGGTGCCCCGTCTCAGATCGAATGCAGTGGGGCGGGGGGGGCAGCGGGCGACGTCGGCTCGTCGTCGGCGACCAGGCGGATGTCGAAGGGGCCGCCGATCGCGTATGTCACGCCGCGCCAGGTGGTCGACGTGAGTGCGAGGGCCCGGAGGATCGCACCGCCGTAGATCGCCTGGGCCGAGAACGTGCCGCGGATGGCGTCGGCGAGTGGCGGGGCCGCGGTGTCACGCCGCGTGCCGACTGTCTGCATGACAACGTGTTCGATCCACAGGAAGAGCGTGGGCAGCGAAGCGAGGAAGAGCGCGAGGCACGCGCCGAGGCCTGCTACGGCGGCTGCGTCGCCCCGGGCGAGCGCGAGGCCCATGGCGGCCACGGTCGCCATCACGCTGAGCGGCGCCGCGAGTCCGAAGACGGCGACGGCCGGCCAGGCCGGATGGTAGAGCCGGGCCGTGAGCAACTGCCGCGTGATCCAGGGTACGAGCGCGGCAAGCGTCACGCTCTCGCGGTTGACGGCGATGAGGGCGGGCACGAATGTCACGTGCCATCCGGTGCCTGCGAGCGCCGCAGAGAGGAGCGTGTCTTCACAGAAGGCGGCAGCCCACTTGGCGCGGAGCCCGGCCGCTTCGAGCAGGCTGCTCCGGACGGCGAGGGTGCCGCCCCAGGGGATGCCGAAGCAGACCATCTGGACGAGGGCGCCGGCGTTCCATCCCGCGCGGGCCCACGAGCCGAGCTCACGGTCGGGGGGTGCGTACCAGCGATTGCCGGTCGCCACGCCACAGCCCTCGGCCGCGAGCGCGGTGCCGAGCGTGCGGAGCCACGTGGGCGCCGGGACGACGTCGGCGTCGAGCAGCGCCACCATCGCGGTGTCGTGCTCCGCGTCGCGCAGCCCCTGCAGCAGGCTCGCGCACTTGAGGCTCGACGTGGCCGGCCGTGCCTCCAGTGGCTCGACGACGACCCGGCAGCGCGGCTGGATCGTGGCAAGCGCCGCTTCCACCTCGGCCCAGGCAGGGTCGTCACGCGAGTCGATAACCACGCGGAGCTCGTAGTCTGGGTGATCCTGGAGCACGGCGGCGCGGATTGTGTCGCCCAAAAACGGATCGGAGCCGCGCAGGCAGAGGATCACGCGGGCTGGCGACAGGCAGGGGGCGTCGGCCGGAGGCTGGCTGGCGCCGCGGCGGCAGATCCGCGCGAACCAGCCCACGAGCACGACCTGCGTGATGGTGATGACGAGGAGCGAGATCATGCACATGAGGTCGAGCGTCATGCGGAGGCCCCGGCAGTGGCGGCGGCGCGTGCCTGCGACGGGCCGGCAGGGTCGGCGGGCAGGCAGTGCCTGAGCCGGTGGAAGAATGCGTCGCGGAGAGCGGCCGTCGTCTCGGCGTCGAGTGCGTGCGGATCGGTGCGGAGCGTGAACACGAGCGTGCCGCCGTACTCGACGGCGGCCATCGCAAGGGCGGTGCCACGGCGCAATGGTGCGAGCGGTTCGACGCCCACGAGCCGGCAGGGGCCCACCCGCACGCAGCCGCCGCGGTGCTCGACGCTGCGCGAAAAGATCCTGCCGAGGTTCGTGAACAGCGCCGTGGCGGCAGTGGAACGGTCGCCGACGAGCCGCGCGATGCCCCCCGGCAGGCAGCGGGCCACTCCGAGCGTGAATAGAAACGTCATGCCGAGTCCGAGCCGCTTGATCAACTGCATCTCGTCGTGGAGCGACGTGGCGAGGGCAGAAGACGCGATCTCGGCTGGACCGCGGTCGAGAAACACCATGCTCACGATGTTGGCCGCCGGCATCCGGCGGTCGGCGGGGCGGCGCATGTTCATCGGGATCGAGAGCCGCACCTTGTCGCGGGCGTGGCCGCAGGCGGTCGGTGGCAGGACGTCGCAGATCGCCTCGAGCAAAGCGGCTGCCGCGAGCTCGTTGAGCGAGACGCCCGCGTCGGTCGCTGCACGGCGCAGCCCACGGAGATCGTCGCCATGGAACTCGGCCGATGACCGCTGCAGCCGATGAAATCCCGCCGGCTGATCCTCGCCCCGTGCTGCTGCGAGTCGCATCGGCCGATTCATGAGAAACTTCCAGACGCCCTCGAGCCCGCGGGCCTGGTCAGGCAGCGAGCGCAGCAAACTCGCGGAATCGAGGCCGTAGCGTCCGCGACCGCGGAGCAGGAGTGGATCACCGGTGTCGGCGGGAAGGCGGTCGCCGCGGAGCGTTGCGGCGAGGATCCCGCAGAAGTCGCCGAGGAATGCGAGGGCGCCGAGCCCGTCGCAAGCGGCGTGGTGGAACTGGGCGAGGATGTCGGCCGTGCCATCCGGCCGCTCGACGAGGAGCAGCCGCGCGAGCGGGCCGCGGGCGGTGTCGAGCGCGGGGATCGGCGGCAGGCCGGCGGCACCGTCGACGACGACGACCGAGTCGACGGCGCCGGCCATGACGAACCGTGGCGTGCGGCCCGGCCGTTCCTCGATCCGTGCCGCGAGCAGGGGATGCCGGCGCAACGACTCGCCCGCTGCCGCGGCGACGGCCGCTCGATCGAGCGGTCCGTCGAACGTGAGCCGATAGAAGAACTCCAGCGGATGCGACGGCGTTCCGTCGCGGAGCGCGTATTCCTCGAACGGCGTCAGCGGAAGGGGGAACGTCATGCGACTGCCACCTCGCCGCGGTGTCTCGGTCGTGCCGCGTCAGGTCGCGGATGCCGTCGGCGCCGCTGCGCGAGCCGGCCGGCGGCCGAAATCGGTTTCGATCGCGAACTGCGACATCCGCAGGAGCGTGGCGTCGTCGAGGGCCGGGCACG
>JBAXUY010000045.1:0-23315 GCA_037129475.1 Planctomycetia bacterium
GGAGGCCCGCAGTGAACGTCCGGCGACGGGATATGGGGAGCCCGAAGCCGGCGCGCCCGAAGCCGTGGTGGCCAAACGGCGCGGCCGCGTGGTACGCTCTCCGCCCGTCAGGCTGGGAGACCCGGGAGGCATAGGGCCTATGAGTCGTCTTTTCATGTGGAGCGTCGTCGCGATCGCGGCGCTCGCTGCTGGCGTGGGGCGGGGTGAGGATCCCGTGCTCGTGAACATCACCGGGCCGCTCGCTGCGAAGGTTGGCGAGCGGGTGTCGTTCGAGGTGGAACTCGTCAACCGTGCCGGTCGGCCGCTCACCGGGCTGCGGGTGGTCGACTACTTCGACGCGGGCTTCCATCACGAGGCATCGACGAGCCCGATCGAGCAGAAGGGCACGATCGACCTTGCCGCCGGGACGACGCGCCGGCTGACGCTCGACTTTCTGCTCGACGAGCCGGGGCGGCAGTGCCATCGGGTCGAGATCCTCGATCAGGCACACAAGTACATGGGCGGTGCCACGGAGTGCGTGCAGGTGGCCGCGGTGGTCGCGGCGGCACCGGCGCCCGTGATCGCGCCGCCGCCCGTGGTGGCACCGGCGCCCACCGTGACCCCGACCACGCCCCCTCTGCCGGCGCCGATCGTCGTGCCGCCGCTGGTCGCATCGTCGACCACGCCGCTCTTGCAGGCGGCACCCGCCGCGGCGGCGCTCGAACTCGACCTCGTCGGTCCGTCCGAGGCGATGTCCGGCGCGGTCGCCGAATGCATCGCCACGGTGCGCAACGCGGGAGCGGTCGCCTCGCCGCCAACCACGCTCGAACTCACGTGGGACCCGCTGTTTTCCCCCCTCGAAGCATCCGACGGATACAAGCTCGGCACGGGCCAGGTCTCGTGGACATTGCCTGCGGTCGAGCCGGGCGGGCAATTGCGGCGCCAGATCAATCTGCGAACGCAGGCGCCGACGACGAGCTTTCGGGAGTCACCGGCTTCGCGGTGCTGTGTGCGCGGCGTGCTCGGCGGCCTGCCGAGTGGCGTGATGGTGGCCGACGAGGCGTGCGTGATGGTGCGTTCCGTGACGCCGCGCCCCCGAACGCCCCGCGAAGCCGGCCTGCGGCTCTCGCTCGCCGATCTCGACGACCCTGTCCAACTCGGCGGAGCCACCTCGCTCGTGTGCACGGTCACCAACAACGGCACCGCGGCGTCGGGACGTCTGGATCTCGTCATCGTGCTGCCGGATCAGGCCCGGATCGTCGGTGAGCCGAGCCCGTCGCGGGTGCGGATCGACGGTGCGAATGTCGGGTTCGATTCCATCTCCACCCTGCCGCCCGGGGGGCACGCCACGTTCGAGGTTTCCTATCGCGTGCCCGTGGCCGGCAGCGCCCGGGCCACGGCGATCGTGACCGGTGCCGAACTCGACGGCTCCCTCGAATCGACCTGCACGACGGCGTTCGCCGCGCCCTGAGGCCCGCACGACCGGCACGACCGGTGCAGGTTTCCGCGTCCGTCCCACGATGATCGAAGGCGCTCCGCCGCGGCGGCTGCGATCGCCGATGACATGTGGGGAGGTCGGCGATGCTCGTGGTCACGGCGAACTGGGCGATACCCGACGGCAGCGTGGCCGCGCTGCCGCGTGCGGCGCTGCACGCCCGCCTGATCGACGACATCCGGCGCACCGCGGTGCGGGCGGGCATGAGGCACGACGGCCGGTATCGCCCCATCGAGCGGTTGGTCGTCGTGCTGGCGGGAGACACCATCGACGGGCTCGTGAGCGGCCGTTGGACCGGCGACGTCCGCCCGTGGGAACGGGGTCGCCGCGTGACGGCGCGCCACGAGGAGGTGTTTCGCGCCGCAGCGCGACACGCCGGCCGGCCGCTGGCCGCCCTCACGCGTCTGGCACGGCGAGGCGTCGTCGTGCCGGCCACGGACCGTCGTGGACGGCCCGTGGTGGGTGCACGGATCGTCGTACCCGTGCACCTGGTGATACTTGCCGGCGATCGCGATGCGGCGTTCGAAAGACTCCATGGCCGTGCATGGTCGGAGCGACGCGGCATCGGCATCGGCAGCGTCTGGAACGGCGAAGGGTTCGCCGTCACTCATGGCGCCGCGTGCGATCCGCTCACGGCCGGCGGGGATCGGCCGACCCTGCTCGAGAGCCTCGCCGTCGATCTGCTCGCCCGCTTCGGTGCGACCCTCGCCGAACGGGCCGGGGTCGCGGATGCAGGACGCAGGATCGTGCGAAACCTCGCCGACGGTCAGCCGTTCGACATGCCGCTGCGGCTTTCCGCGGCGCTGCGGGCGATCACGCAAGAAGGTAGCGACGCGGACTGGATCACCGCCGCGTGGCACCGGTCCGTCGATCGATGGGACCGCGCGGCACGGCGGGCGGGGTGCGGGAACGGGCACGACGAAGTGGCCGCGATCGCATCGTGGATGCATGCCCTCGGGGACGGTGCTGCGACCCGGACGGCGGCGCGCACGGTCGTCGCGGCGCTGGCGGCATCGCTGCCGGCCGCGGCCAGCCGTCAACGCGGGCATCGTCTCACGGTGCTCGGCCATCCGGCGACGAGCATCGACACCGCCGGCGGACACGTCGTTTGCCTGGGGGCCCCATCCATGCGACCATGCGCCGAGCGGGCGGTGCACGGCCCGGTGACCGGAGGCGTGTCGTGCATCGAAACGGCTCCCGTCGTCTGGCCCACACGCTTCCCGGCTGTCGCGATTCCCGAGGCGGACGAGGGCGGGGGGCATGGGGCAGCGTGGTGGCCACTGTGGGATGTCGACGCTCCGAGGGCCGGCCGCTCCGAAAGGGAACCGATCCTCGAAGCCGCGTGAACCAGCCGCGAGCACCAGCCGGGCGGAGCCGAGTGAAGGAGAGCAGCATGCCGGATGCCACGAGCGAGTCGCCGCTCCAGGAACTGGGCACCGTCGTCGAGATCCGAACGGCGTTTTCCCGGCAGGATCGTGCGGCTGCCTGTGCACGGCGGTTGATCGACGCGCGGCTGGCGGCCTGCGTCCAGATCGACGGCCCCGTGACGAGCGTGTATCGCTGGCAGGGCGAGGTGGAAACCGCCGAGGAGTATCGCTGCACATGCAAGACAAGTTCCATGCGCGCAGCGGCCTGCATGGACGACATCCTCGCCAACTACGAGTACGAGACACCGGAAGTGATCGCGACGGTCGTTCGCGCCTCGATTTCCTATGCCGCGTGGGTGCAGGCCGAGGTGGCGAAGGAGTGCACCGCCGGGAATGAATGCGATGTCACCTGACGGGCACGACGCGCTGTACGCATTCGATGCCACGCTGCACCGGATGCCCGACGCCGTGCCACCCGGCCCGCCTCACGTGGACGCCTGGGGCACGTGGCCGACGCTTGCCGCCGGGCATGCACGCGCCGTGGTCCCGTTTTCGATCGGCCTCGACGACGCATTCGCCCGGCTCGATCGGCTCGACCGCATGTTCACCGAGCCCGACGGGTCGTTCGTCTGGACGAGCCCGCGGGAAGGGCTGTCCTGGCAGGTGGATGGCAACGCGTTCGAAAAGGACGGCCGTTTGCTCCTGGTCGACCTCAAGGGGAGTTGCCCGGCCGACGCCTTCGATCGGCTGCTGTTCGCCATCGGCTGGCCGGCCGAACCGGTCATGCTGCAGCTGGTGAAACCGGCGGTCTTTCTCGACGAGGCCACGTTTCGCCGACACGCGGCGGCTCGTGGGGCGGCGGGGGATGGGGAGACTTTGCGTCCGCGATGACGGGCCCGAATGGCAGGCTTTTCCAGCCCTGCCCGGAAACCACCGCAGCCGGAAGGTACTCTGCCGATACACGATAGAGATTTTCTCGCGGAGGCACTCTTCAATGCGGCGCACGGCTTTGTTCCTGCTGGCGATCGGTGGTTTCGTCGTCCTCGGGGAGAACGGCGCCCACGCGGGCCCGCAGCCCGCCGCCCTCACCGTCGCCTACGGCAACGGCGTGCATGCCTACTTCGACGGCGACTATCAGTGCAGCTACGACGAACTCTCGGGTGTGATCGAGGCCGGCAGCAACGACCCGCGTGCCCACTACTTCCGTGGCCTCGCCGCCCTGAAGCTCGGTCGTCTCGACGAAGCCGAGGCCGACTTTCAGCAGGGGGCCAACCTCGAGGCCGAGGGCCGCGGCGGCCAGAGCAGCCGGGCCATTTCGCTGGCGCTCGAGCGTGTGCAGGGCTGCGACCGGCTCAAGCTCGAACGGTATCGCGGCCAGGCCCGCGTGGCGATGCTCCAGCGCGACCGCGAATTGACCCGGCGACGCTACTCCGACATCGAAGAAGCAGAAGCCGATGTGCTGCGGCGGCGGCGCCCGGAGCGGATGGAGCCGGCCGAACCGCTCGCTGCTCCCGTGCCGAAGGGCGACCAGGCTGCCGAGGCTGAAGAACCGGCTGCCGAAGAGACCGAGAAGCCGCGTGTGGAACGCGAGGAGCCGGCCGAGCCCGCCGAGAAGCCGACCGACACGGCGAACCCGTTCGCGGACGAGCCGGCATAGCTGGTGCGCCGGCTTCGGGCTCCCCATATCCCGTCGCCGGACGCTCGCTGCGCCCCTCCTGGCAATCCTGTTCGGCACGGTACGTGCTCACACCCTCGCCCTTTGGGAGAGGGCAGGGTGAGGGTGCCTTCGTATTCTGCGATCTTGATGGAGGACAGGCTTCAGCCTGTCATGCCTCAACGCGCCCAATCCGGCTCGGGGTTACCCCGTGCCGTCTCGCCGGACGTTCGCTGCGGCCCTCCAGGCCTCCACTCACTCGGATGTGCCTGCGCTGCGCCTGGCGGCTGTCGCGCCGTCGCCGCCGTCCCGGCGTCGGCTCCGGCTTACGGTCGCCGGGCAAAGCCCGGCTCCCACGCCTTCGGCGTCAGGGCCGGAGGCCCGGGTGAGCACCAGCGGGCGGAGGCCCGCCAAGCGAACAGCGGCACGATGCCGGGTGTTCGCGTGAAGATGGCTGCGCTGGTCACATACGCCGGCTCAACGGCAGGGGTAACCCCTCGCCTCCCCCTCTCGAATGAGCCTGGCTCGTCGGCCACCGTCTGCGCAGCAGCGAACCCCACGGATCAATACAACCGTGGCTACGCCATCGCGGATTACTTCCGTGATCTGATGAAGGCCTCGAGTTCTTTGAGACTGGCGAGGCCGATGAGGGAGTACCACACCATCTGGTACATCGCCCGGTTCGGCTTCTCCCCGGTGTAGATCAGGATCAGCATGCAGACGATCATGGCGCAGTACGCCTGGATCTCCACGCAGATCAGCCGCACGGGGTGGTCGGGACGCGTACGGTGCCGCGTCTTCCAGCCCAGTTCGACGACCTCGTCGCTGATCACACCTGCGGCATGATCGGCTGCCGTGAGCTCGTTGGCCTGTGTGACCGTGGCCGCGATCTTGTCTCGCACCCTGCAGACATAGCTGCTGCCCTTGGCATGAATCACGTTCCAGAGCCCGAACTTGGTGTATCCCCGATCGACCACGTAGCAGCGATCGGCCTCGACCGTCCGCTCCAGAACCGCCCGCTCGTCGGCCTCGCCCTTCCTTGCGGAGCCGCGAGAGCAAGGGACGGATCTTCCGCAGGAACTTCAGTCCCTGGACATCCTGATCGCGAATCCCGCGCCTTTTACGTCCGGCCATGGCGGGAACGATAACGCCATCAAGACCAGAGCGCAAGTTCCCTATCTTCGCAATCGTCGTCAGGTCCGATGCGCAAATCTCGTGCCGAACAGGATTGCCACGAGGGCCGCAGCGAACGTCCGGCGAGACGGTACGGGGCTGCCCCGAGCCGGCGCCCGCGCAAGCTCCGAACGCAGGCCGTGGTCGCATACCGCCAACGTGCCTACTCGGCCGAGCTGCACGTCCAGCCGGCGGCGGCGAGGCAGGCCCAGCCCACGAGCATGAGCACGCCGCCGATCGGCACGATCGCCCCGAGAATTTTCACGCCGGAGAGCGCGAGCGCTGCGAGGAACCCGCTGAAGATCAGCGTGCCGAAGAGGAACGACCAGCCGGCGGCTACGAGGAGTCCACGGGACGCGGCAGCCTGGGGAAGGCCTGCGCAGAGGCCGACGAGCACGATTGCGAGGGCGTGGAAGAGGCAGTAACGCACGGCCGTCTCCCAGTTGGCGGCCTGGCCATTGGCGTCGAGCAGGGCCTTGAGCCCGTGGGCGCCGAACGAGCCGGCGGCCACGCCGACGAAGCCGAGCACCGCACCGGAGACGAGCCAGAGTCGCAGCATGGGATGGAGGGCCGGCCACCGTGGAATCTACGGCCGGCTCGAACCGAGGAGCTTCTCCTCCTCCTCCTCCTGGATGATGATCCGTGGCGTCACCATCAGCATCAGGCTGTCGGTCGTGCGACCGAGGCCCACGTTCTTGAACAGCCGGTTGATGTAGGGAATCTTCGAGAGGATCGGCACGCCGAACTCGTTGCGGCCCTCGCGAAGCCGCTTGATGCCGCCGAGGAGCACCGTGCCGCCGTCCGGCACGCTCACCGTCGTCGTCACCGTCGTGAAGATGAATTCCGGCAACTGGATCGTGGTGCCGCTCGAGCGCACCTCCTGCTCGCGGTCGGCCTTGACGCCCGTGGTGACGCCGGCACCGACGCCGGCACCGCCTGCCACGTCGGCCTCGCCGTCGACGCCCGACTTTTCGTCGCTGCTCTTCGTCTTCGTCGATCTCGAGCCCTCGAACTGGAATTCCTCGACCTTGCCGATCTGCGAGAAGAAGGGAACGAGCGTGAGCCGCACGAACCGGCGGTCGCTGGAGACGACGGCCTGCACGTTCACGGCGGTGCCTTCGGAGAGCACCGTGATCACCGGCTGCTGCGCGGCTGCGAAGTCGCCCACCACCGGGATGACGCTGGTGACGAAGGGCCGCTGCGTCGTGTCCGACACGAATGCGTTCTGGCCGTTGAAGAGCGTCACCTTCGGCGCCTGCATGACGTTCGAACGCGTATTGCCCTGGGCGGCCTGGATCAGGAAGTAGGCCTCGATGTCGGACAGGATCGCGAAGCCGAAGTTGGCGGCCGACGTGGTCGGATCGGGGAGACCCGGCAACGACGGCACGGTGGCGCTGCCGAAGCTGTTTTGCCGAAACGGGATCGAGAAGTTGTTGCGGGCATAGGACGGCGTGTTCGTCTGGCCCGAGGTCTGCGTCGGGGCGAACACGTTTTGACTGCCGAACGGCGATAACGCGACGCCGGGATTGCCGGAGTTGTCGAGCCCGATCGTCTGCGTCCTCCCGCCCGGCTGGGCGCGGATGCCCAGTGTCGTTGGATTGGTCGAGCCGTTGGTCTGGGTGGGGACGGCCGTCATGTTCAGCGGATCGCCCACGTTCGTCTGGATGTTGAAGTCGAAGTCGACGCCGATCCGCTCGAAGAAGGTGTCGTTGAGCCGGATGAACCTGACCTCGATCGTGACCTGCAGGTCTTGGAGCCGGCGCAGCTGCACGAGCAGGTCGGCGATCTCCTCGTGCACCTCCTGCGTCTGGCTGACCACGAGGCTGAGGTTCGTGGCGAACGGCTGAATCGCCCCCTGGCCGCCGACGGTGTTCCAGGTCTGCGGGGCGACGGTGTTCTGGATGAGATCGATCAGGGACTGGAAATCCGCCTGGCTGCCGCCCACGTTCGGCGCACCGAAGGGGATCGACGGCATCGAGCCGCTGGCCGGCGGTCCGCCCATGCCGCCCTGGAACTGCGCGAGGGCGTTCGGATTGAGCGCCGCATTGGCCGGCGTCGTGCTCGCGCCGTTGATGCCGGCCGGTGGCGGGCCCATCTCCACGGAGAGCGCGTTGCGGGTCGGGATCCGGGAGTAGCCGTCACGCAGGGCACCCGTGATGCCCAGTCCGTCGGACGAGAAGTTCGGGATCGGCAGGACGAGATCGGCCACCTGGTACGACACGGTGAAATACTGCCCCTTCACGAGTTTGGGGCTCGTGACCTTCAGCACCTCGTCACGAATGGCGTAGTCGAGGTGGAGCGGTTCGAGCAGCAGCTTGAGCGCGCTTTTGAGCGAGATCGGCTGGTCGAGCGAGATCGTCACCGGCGTGTCAGTGCGGACCGCCTCGCTCTCGAGGCCGACCATGTCGAGATGGATCGGCACGTCGGCCTGCTTCGCCAAGGCGTCGAGGACGGCGGCCAGCGGCTCGTTGCGATGGGCCGCCCGCACCTTCACGGACAGCTTTTTCTGGATCTCGACTTCCGCCACGGATGCCCGCGACCGTCCCTCCGCCTCGAGGCGGGAGCGGTTCTTCGTGAGATCGTTCCAGTCCTTGGTCTCCGGGAACGCGATCGGACCCACGAAGGGGGTGCTCAACCGGTCCGTGTCCTCGGTGTCTTCCAGAAACGCCGCCTGCTTGGTTCCGTCGATCGACTGCTGCGCGCTCAAGCGGCGCACGACCCGGCTCTGGGAGAGCAGCTGGCGGACGATCGCGTTGTCAGGCGCGAGCTGGGCCGCCTTCTTGGCGATCGCTTCCGCCTCCTGGAAGCGGCGCTCGTCGACCAGCACGTTGTATTCCTCGACCAACATCGCGAGCCGCTCGTCCACTTCGACCCGCTTGGAGCGCTCCCGGTCGATCTGGGCTTCGACCGTGGCGTTCTTTCGGTCGAGGGTGATTTCGGCACGCCGCTTCCCCGTGGTGTCCTCGATGTCGCGTCGGGTCCGTTCGATCCGCCGCTCGAGCTGGGTGCGGGCATTGGCGGGGATCGTCTCGCCGGCCACGCGGGCGGCGATCGTATCGAGGATCGCCATGGCTTCCGCCGGCGACTTCTGGGCCACACGCTTCGCCTCGAGTTGTTTGGCCGCCACCTCGGCGGAGAGCTTTGCAATCACGAGGTCGGCTGGCACGCCCGCAGGCGCCGGAGGAGTCGAGGCAGGTGCGGCGACGTCCTCCTGCGGTTCGGCCGCTGCATCCGCGCCGGGCCGGGCGCCTGCGATCGCGGCTTCCATCACCCTGCGCGCCGCCGCCGCTTCCTCGGCACCGTTCGTCGGCGCCGGAAGGTCACCTGTGCCGTCGTCGGCAGCCCGGGCTGCGAGCCCCGCGAGGGTGAGCACGCAGAGTGCGGCAAGGCCGATCCAATCGCGGCAGTCGAAGGTGCGGACCATGGAAGAGTCCCTGGGGACGGACGAACCTGTACGGGGGGAGAAGTACCGGCCGCCGGTAACGCAGGTCAAGGTCAGCCCCGACCGGCGAAAATGCCCATTCGCACCGGGCAAAATGCCCCGTTTCCGCAGCCTGGCGTGGCGGCAGCGGCGTGCCCGGTCAGGCCACCCGGGGCGCCGAAAGCGCCCGCTCGACGGTGTCGAGCAGTTGATCGACACGGAACGGCTTGAAGAGCACGAGGTCGATGCCTGCCTGGCGGGCCTTCACGATCGAGTGACCAGGGTCGTAGCCGAAGCCCGTCATCAGCACCAGCGGAACGTGCTCGAGAATCTCCTGCAGCCGGAGCAGGAGCTGGTAGCCGCTCATGTCGGGGAGCCGGATATCGGCGATGATCACGTCGTAGGCCTCGCGGCCCAGGGCGGCCCGCACCATCGACGCCGCCTCCGCGCCGTCGCGGGCGGTCTCGACGGTGCATCCGTAGCGCTCGAGCAAGGCGTGCGCCGCGGCCCGCACCTGCTCGTCGGCATCGACGACGAGAATCCGACGTCCGGCCAGGGCCGGCCGCCGTGATGCCTGCCGCGACTGTGCGTGCGCGGAACTCGGCGCCATCTTTTCGCCGACCTTCTGGATCACCTGCTTGATGTCACGTGCGTTCCGCAGGATCCGCTGCAGCCGTTCGACGACGTCGGCATCGTGGCCGATATACCGTTCCATGACATTGACGGCATCGTTGAGGATGTCGTCGACCGGCAGCGCCACGGCGCCATGGATGGCCTCGATGCTCTCGGCGGCCGTCGACGCCTTCTCGGCCACGAGCAGTTCGAGCGTGTTGAGCGCGGCAGCCACGTCGCGCGAGAAGATCTCGAGAAACTGCAGGTCCGTTTCCGTGAAGCCGCCCGGCTCGGGGCTCTCGACGTTGAAGGTGCCGATCACCTGCTCGTGAAGCATCAGCGGCACCGTGAGCGAGCTTTTCGCGCCCTTGCACCCCTCGAGATACAACGGATCCTTCGTGGTGTCGACGCAAAAATAACTTCTGCCCGTGGCGGCCACGAAGCCCGTCACGCCGTTGTGCTCGGGCCGGGCGTAGAGGATCCGGACCTCGGCCTCCGGCTGCATGCCCTCGGCCAGGAGCGGTTCGAGCCTGCCCGTCTGCTGGTCGAGCAGGCGGATTTCAACCACGTCGAACTGCAGCAGATCCTTGGCGTAGTGCAGGATGTTGCTCTTGAGCAGTTCAATGCGTTCCTGCACCGTCATGTCGGCGAGTTCCGACGGTGACAAATCGGCGAGCTTCTGACCGGCCTGATGGATTGCGGCGCGTTTCTGCTGTTCGAGGATCTCGTGGGTGACGTCGCGCACCGCGGCCACGACCTGCCGCGTGCCTCCGACCGGCGCGGCGAGGAGATGCAGATAGCGGTTGTCCTTGGTGCGGAGCGTCGCGGACACGACCTGTCCGGTCGCGACGGCCGTCTCGAACGGCCGGACGTTCGGGCCGACCACCTCCGGGCTGCAGAGCGCCTCGAAAAAACCGTGGCCCTCGGGTTTCCGTGGGCCACACCAGGTCGCGAAGCGGTCGTTCGACCAGCGCACGACGGTGGGGTCGTGCCCGGCGGCCGTCGGCGTGCCGACGTCGACGAGAACGACGCCATCCGGCAGGCCTTCGAGAATCAGCGCGGGGGCTGCGGCGGAGGCGGACGGTACACCGCCCGATGGATGCTCGAACAATCCGCCATCATCCGCCACCGAAAGCCCTCCGTTGCCGACCGGAAACGCCGTGCCTCAAAGTATAAATTCGGCGGCGGGCGCCGCCAAATCGGCCCCCGGGCGTTGCCGCTGGAGGAGGCGAACCTATACTCCCCAAGGCCCGCTCCGCCCGTCTTGCACCGAGGCCACCACGTGAACGTGTCCGATTCCGAACCGTCTTTCTTCACACGACACCAATTTCTGATCTATCGGCTGTTCTCGCTGTCCGGGCTGATCCCGGTCGGCGCCTTCCTGGTCGTGCACCTGGTCACGAACGCCTCGGTGCTCGCAGGCCCCGGCACGTTCCAGTCGCGGGTCGACATGATCCACTCGCTGGGGCCGCTGCTCCTTCCGATCGAGTGGGCCTTCATCTTTCTGCCGATGCTGTTCCACGCGACCGTCGGTTTCGTGATCATCGCTGGGGGCCTGCCCAACGTCGGATCCTATCCCTACGTGGGAAACGTGCGGTACACGCTCCAGCGTGCCACCGGCATGATCGCATTTGCATTCATCATCTGGCACGTCATTCAACTGCATTGGATGGGGGCGCCGCTCGGCGGCGGCAAGTTCGATCCTCACCATGCATCGAGTTCGGCCGCCCTCGCCCTCCAGCCGATCGGCGTGGCGATTCTGTACGCCGTCGGCGTGTTGTCCGCGGTGTTTCATCTCGCCAACGGCCTGTGGACGCTGGGGATCACCTGGGGGCTCTGGACGAGCCCGTCGGCCATGCGGCGGGCGAGCTGGGTGAGCGTGATCGTCGGAATCCTTCTGGGTGGCGCGGGTCTCGGCGCCCTTGCGGGGATGCGGCGGGTGGACGTCGAACAGGCGAAGGTGATCGAGAACCGCATGGACGAAGTGAAGCGGATGCTGGAGGGTCGCGAGCCGGTCGGTGGGCCGGCGGTTCGTGCCCCTGCCGCATCCCCGGCCGTGCCGGTATCGGCGACGAACTCATCGGAAGGGAGCTAGCACGATGGCCCAAGGGCGTGTTCTCGTGATCGGGGGCGGCCTGGCCGGGCTCGCCGCGACCATGCGGTTGGCCGAACTCGGCGTGGGGGTCGACCTCGTGAGTCTCGTGCCGGTGAAGCGATCGCACAGCGTCTGTGCCCAGGGGGGCATCAACAGCGTCAACGCGCTGACTCGGCAGCAGGGCGACAACGAGTGGACGCACTTCGACGACACCGTCTACGGCGGCGACTTCCTCCAGCACCAGCCTCCGGTCAAGGAGATGACCGACTGGGGACCGCGGATCATCGATCTGATGGACCGGCTCGGCGTGCCGTTCAATCGCACGCCGGAGGGGTTTCGCGACCAGCGGCGGTTCGGAGGCACACTCTACAAGCGGACCGCCTTCGCCGGTGCCACCACCGGACAGCAACTGTTGTACGCCCTCGACGAGCAGGTGCGGCGGTACGAGGTGGAGGGCCGCGTCAAGAAATGGGAGTTCTGGGACTTTCTCGAGCCGGTGCTCGACGACGGCGGCCGCTGCCGCGGCGCGGTCTGTCAGGATCTCGTCTCGATGAAGTTCCATGCCTTTCCGGCCGACGCGGTGATCCTCGCCACCGGAGGCTGTGGTCTCGTGTATGGTCGCTCGACGATGTCGATGGTGTGCTCCGGCAGTGCCGTGAGCCGGGCCTATCAGGCCGGCGCATGGTATGGAAACGGTGAATTCATCCAGGTGCATCCGACGGCGATTCCCGGTGCCGACAAGTTGCGGCTGATGAGCGAGAGCGCCCGTGGCGAAGGCGGGCGGGTGTGGGTGCCGAGGAAGCCGCAGGATCCCCGGGATCCGCGCGACATTCCGGAAGCGGAGCGGTGTTACTTCCTCGAGGAGCGGTATCCCAAGTACGGCAACCTCGTTCCCCGTGACATCGCCACGCGCGAGATCTTCGACATCTGCACCACCGACGGCCTCTCCGTGGAGAAGGATCGCCTGTGCGTCTACCTCGACCTCACGCATCTGCCCCGAGAGATGCTCGACCGCAAACTCGGCGGCATCCTCGAGATCTACGAGAAGTTCCAGGGGGTCGATCCGCGGGTCGTGCCGATGAAGATCTTCCCGGCGGTCCACTACTCGATGGGAGGTCTGTGGGTCGACTACGAGCGATCCGCGGGTGGCGGCATGGAGGAGGGGGCCGTCCGGAACCAGCAGACGAGCATCCCGGGGCTCTACGCCATCGGTGAATGCGACTACCAGTATCACGGCGCCAATCGGCTCGGGGCCAACTCGCTGCTGTCGTGCATTTTCAGCGGGTTGTTCGTCGCTCCGAGCATCGTCTCGGCGAGGGAGGCCGGACGGAAGGCGACCGCCGACGAGCAGGGCCGACTGTTCGAGGCCGCGCTGCGGCGGCAGGAGCAGCGGCATGAATCGCTGCTCTCGAGACGCGGCGGGGATGAAAACCCTTACGCCCTGCACCAGGAGCTCGGCAGCCTGATGACGCGGGTGGCCACGGTGGTGCGCCGCAACGAGCAGCTTGCGGCCGCCTATGGAGAGGTCTGTGAACTCGAGGCCCGCTGGCAGCGGTGCTCGCTCTCGGACAGCGGCAACTGGACGAATCAAAACGTCGTGTTCACGAAAGCCGTGGGCGACATGTTTCCGATCGCAAAGCTCATCATCAAAGGAGCACTGCTCCGCGACGAGTGCCGTGGCGCACATTTCAAGCCCGCCTTCTCCATGCCAGGCATCGCCGCCACGGACGCCGTCGGCAAGCGCCGCGAAGCCGAGGAGTGGTGCGACCGGTTCGAAGCGAACACCCGCAAGTGGCTCAAGAGCACGATCGCTCGCCATGGTGCGGACGGTCACCCCCAGATTTCGTACGAAGACATCGACACCTCGCTCATCCCGCCCCGGCCCAGGCTCTACGGTCTGGTCGGTGCCGACGTGATCGAGGAGGTGTGGAAGGAACGCAGCCAGAAGGCTTCCGCCGACGGTTCGGCGACGAGCGCGGCCGCTCCCGTCGGTGCCGGAGCCTGAGGGCCGCAGTCACTCAACGAGGTTCACCCCATGATCCAGGCAGTTTCATCAGCCCAAGCCGTTCATGACGCCGCGACGCACGCCGCTCACGGCGGTTCGGAGCCCGAGGCACCGCGCGTGATCCACGTTCGCGTGTTGCGGCAGGACGCCCCCGGCCAGGAGAGCTACTGGGAGCGTCACGCCGTTCCCTACGAGCCGAACATGAACGTCATCAGCGTGCTCCAGAAGATCGCGGAGCGGGCCCGGGCCGAGGACGGCCGGCAGGTGGCTCCCGTGGCATGGGACTGCAGTTGCTTGGAGGAGGTCTGCGGCTCCTGCACGATGCTCGTCAACGGCCGTACGAGCATGGCCTGCTCGGCGCTCGTCGACCGGCTGCTCGAGGAGAACCCGGGAGAGATCGAGCTCCGGCCGATGTCGAAGTTTCCGGTCGTCCGCGACCTCAAGGTCGACCGCGGCCGTCTGTTCCGCGCGCTCGAGCGGGTGAAGGCCTGGGTGCCCGTCGATGGCTCCTACGACCACGGCCCCGGCCCAAGAATCTCGCCCGAAGAGCAGGAGGACGCCTATCCGCTCTCCACGTGCATGAGCTGCGGCTGCTGCCTCGAGGCCTGCCCGCAGTACACCAAGATCGAGATCGTGCGGCGCGAGGACGAGTCGGAGGCCGATTTCGAGCAGCGGCGGGCCGCCGCCCACGACCGCGGGTTCATCGGTGCGCATGCCATCAGTCAGACCGTGCTGTTCAACGGCCACCCCACGGGACGGATGATCGCCGATGAGCGGCTCGCATCGCTGACATCGGTCGGCGGCATCCAGATGTGCGGCAACGCACAAAATTGCGTGGCGGTCTGTCCGAAGCACATCCCGCTGACGCGTTCGATCGCCCGTGCCGGCCGGGCTGCAACGGTGTGGGCGATCAAGAAGCTCTTCGACCGCTGAGCCGTTCGGGGCTCGCGTGGGGCAAGCGTCCCGCTTGCCGCGTACCGCCGGACGCCAGGGCAGGTGATTCCGACCGACTCCGCCGAAAGTTCTCGGCGCTGTAGCGACACGCCTCCAGGCCTGTCGGATGGACAGAGCTGGAACCCTGTCCCCACGGGGTAGCCCCGCGCCGCGTTGGGCCAGTTGGCGCTTTGCACGCGGGAAGCGTGTCGCAGATTCGGGGTAAGGCGAGTCCGAAGGCGGGCTGGGTCGGCAAATAGGGCGTGCCGGCCGGGCGTGTTTGCCGGTCGGGCGGTGTCGTGGTAAGTTTTGGACATCGAATCAGGGGTTCATGACCCGCCGTGGAATGGTGGGTGGACGGATTTCACGAGGAGTGCGAGTGTCTTTTGAATCATGGGGTGGGCGGCCGGCGGAGCCGGGATCGCCCGCCGGATCGAACGAGGGGGCTGCGGCGCTACCGCACGGCACCCCGGCCCACGTGGCCGATGCGGACGCGGGCAGTTTTCATACGCTGGGGCTCTCAGCGGCGACGCTCGCAGCCGTCGATCGCGCTGGATATACGGTTCCCACGCCCGTGCAGGCCGGGTTGATCCCGCGGGCGCTCGCCGGCGTCGACGTGCTCGGTCAGGCCCGCACCGGCACCGGCAAGACGGCTTCTTTCGTCCTGCCGATTCTCGAGCGCGTGATGCACCCCGGCCGGGGAGGCGGGCCGCGGGCCCTGGTGCTCGTGCCCACCCGCGAGTTGGCCGTGCAGGTGCGCGACGAGTTCGAAAAACTCGCCCACGGCATGAAGATTCACTGCGTCGCCGTGTACGGCGGCAAGCCGATCAAGGGGCAGATCGACAAACTCGCCAAGCATCCGGCCGTGGTCGTCGGCACGCCGGGCCGCGTGCTCGATCACATGAGCCGTGGCACGATTTCGTTGTCCGCGCTCGAGATCGTCACGCTCGACGAGGCCGATCGCATGCTCGACATCGGGTTTCGTCCAGACATCGAGAAGATCCTGCGCCGCTGCCCGGAGAGCCGGCAGACGTTGTTGCTCTCGGCCACCGTGCCGCCGCCGGTGCACAAGATCGCGGCCCGCTACATGCGCGATCCGGAGATCCTCGATTTCTCCACCAACGAGATCTCGGTGGAAACGATCGAGCAGTTCTATTTCACCGTCGATCCGACGCGCAAGTTCGAGCTGCTCGAGAAATTGCTGGAGCGGGAAAACCCGCGGCAGGTGATCGTGTTTTGTCGCACGAAGCGGGGCACCGACAAGATCTTCGAGCGGCTGTCGCGGCGGCGGAGTCGCGGCGGGGCGGGGAAGCCCGACGAGGTGGCATGTATCCACGGCGACCTCTCGCAGAGCGTTCGCGACCGGGTGATGCGGCTGTTTCGAGAGGGCGAAGTGAAGGTCCTCGTCGCGACCGACGTGGTGGGTCGGGGCATCGACGTGTCGAGCCTGTCGCACATCGTGAACTACGACATTCCGGAATTCTGCGACGACTACGTGCATCGCGTCGGCCGGACCGGCCGCATGGGCCGTGAGGGAGTGGCCTACACGTTCGTGGCACCCGACGAAGGGCCGCAGCTCACACGGATCGAGATGCGGATCGAAAAGTTGCTCAAGCGCGACGAGATCGCAGGCTTCGAGGCGTTCGACCGCCGGCCGCAGGCATCGCTGACCGTGCGGGTCGGCATGGAGGCCGCCGCGGAGGCGCCCGCCGAGCCGGCCCCCGAGGCGCCGAAGAAGCCACCGTCGGCGGCGCTGCTGGGCAAAGGCCGGGCGCCAAAGCGATTCCGCCGGGCACTCTGACGAGACGTTTCGCTTTTCCTTCGCGCGAGCCTGGGAGGAGTAGCGTGGTTGACTATTCGGCGCGGGCGATCAAGCAGCGGCTGGAAAGTCTGGCGGCAGCCGGGGTGACCGATCTGCCGCGGTCGCGTCGTCTTCAGCCGACGGCACCCAGGCCCGCGGTCGCTCCTGAGATGCCGCCGGCGAACGCCGCCCCGAGGGCGGCCCCGGCGGCAGGCAGTCGTGACCAGGCGCTTGACGTGATTCGGCAGGAAGTCGCCGTCTGCCGACGGTGTGAGCATCTCGCCTGTGCGCGGCAGAACACCGTCTTCGGATCAGGAGCGGCGACGGCCCGGATCTGTTTCTTCGGCGAGGCGCCCGGGGCCGATGAAGACGCCTCCGGCGTGCCGTTCGTGGGGCGGGCAGGTCAGTTGCTCACGAAGATCATCGAGGCCTGCACGCTCACGCGCGAGGAGGTCTACATCCTCAACGTGCTCAAGTGCCGTCCTCCCGACAACCGGCAGCCGCTGCCCGACGAGATCGCGAACTGCCGGGAGTATTTCGAGCGGCAACTGCAGGTGATCGCCCCCGAGTTCATCTGCTGCCTCGGCACGACCGCCGCCCAGGCGCTCCTGCAGACGGCCGAGCCGATCGGCAAACTGCGCGGCCGCTGGTTCACGCACGGCTCGGCCCAGGTGATCTGCACCTACCACCCGTCGTATCTGCTGCGGAATCCCGCAGCGAAGCGGCACGTGTGGGACGACATGAAACTGCTCATGGGGCGGATGGGCGTCGAACTGTAGGGCTGCGACAGGAGCGGCTTGGTTCGGCGAGGATGGAGTCGTGACGGCCGGATCCCGGTGCGGGACGGGTTTTTCTCAAGGTGCCGGTCGTAGCGGTCCGATCATTGGTGCGGGTCGTTGGGGAGGGGAACAGCCGCTGGAGTAGGGCTGGAGGGTGTCGGCCGTGGGCCGGGCCCGGGAGGCCGTCCGATGGGGATGGAGAGACGGATGGCCGAGCGATCGTGGTGCCGGATCATCGCGGGCTGGACTGGCTGCCTCGCGGTCGCATGTGCGACCGGGTGCACGATGTGCCCCGATCCGTTCGACTACTCGGGGCCCGTGCCCAACGGCTCCGCGCCGCAAAACGATTTCTGGGCCAGGAGCAACGGCATCCTGCCACGGCATGGGGTGTCGCGGCCGTGGCCCCCGGTCGTCGAGCAGCCCCGGGCACCGGGTGCGGAATCGGTGGCCGACGAGGCGCCGACAGGCGACGCGTCAGGGACCCTTGGCGAGGCCGGGCTCGGGCAGCCAGCCGTCGGGGACGACCGCGTCCTTGGGGACGACCGCCACGCCGTCGCGGATCGTGAAGCGGTCGCTGTCGGCAAGCTCTTCCCAACCGTGGTCGTTCACGATGCGCGTGCGGCGGCCGATACGGACGTTTTTGTCGACGATCGCCCCCTCGATGATGGTGCCCTCGCCGATGCCCAGCGGTGGAACCCCCTGCGCCGCAGCCGCAGCGAGGTCGTCGGCCGATTCGTAGAAATCGTTGCCGAGGATCACGGAGTTGCGGATCACCACGTTGCGGCCGATCCGGCACCGCAGGCCGATCACGCTGTTCTCGATGACGGCGCCCTGCTCGACGATGCATCCGTCGGACAGGAGGCTCGCCCGCACGCTGGCACCGTCGATGCGGGATGGCGGCAAAAAGCGGCCCCGGGAATAGATCGGGGCCTCGGCGCTCGAGAGCTCGAACGGCGGTGACGGGCTGGCGAGGTCGAGGTTGCACTGGAAGTACGACCGGATCGTGCCGATGTCCTCCCAGTAGCCGTCGAAGGGATGCAGGTGCACCCGCTTCGAGCGGATCGCCGCCGGAAACACCTCCCTGCCGAAGTCCTGGTAGTCGGTCTTCGTGAGCAGATCGAGCAGGCAGTCGCGGTCGAAGAGGTAGATGCCCATGCTCGCCATCAGCGTGCGGCCCAGCGCCGGGATGCCCTGGCGGTCGATCCACGCCGGGTCGGTGCGGACCATGTCGAGCTCGGCCTTCGTCTGCGGCTTCTCGAGAAAGCCTTCGACGCGGCCGTCGTCGTCGACCCGCATGATGCCCAGCGCCGACGCCGCTTCCTCGTGGACGGGGATGCCGGCGATCGTCACGTCGGCCTTGCGGGCCTTGTGCGTGGCGAGCATGTCGGCGTAGTTCATCCGGTAGAGCTGGTCGCCCGAGAGAATCAGCACGTGCTTGATGTCGGGCTGCTGCAGGTAGCGGACATTCTGCCGCACGGCGTCGGCCGTGCCCTGGTACCAGCCCGCGTTGTCGAGCGTCTGCTGCGCGGCCAGAATCTCGACGAATCCACCGCTGAACGGGTCGAACGTGTAGGTCCGGCGGATGTGGCGGTGGAGGCTCACCGAGTTGAACTGCGTGAGCACGTAGATCCGCTGCACACCGCTGTTGATGCAGTTCGACAACGGCACGTCGATGATCCGATACTTGCCGGCGAGCGGGACCGCCGGCTTCGATCGGTCACGAGTGAGCGGAAAGAGGCGCGTGCCGCGACCACCGCCGAGCACCAAGGCCAAGACACGCTGCACGCTCATCGGGCATCCTTCCTGCCGGGGGTCGTCTCACCGCGGCCACCATGCTACGGGACGCCCTCCCGGCGGCAAAGCCGGACGCTCGCGAGGATCGGCGACCGCCGGCTCACTTTGTCACGAAATTGACGAGGCGGCCGGGCACGGCCACGACCTTCGCGATCTGCTTGCCGGCCAGAAGCTCGGCGATTTTCGGGTCGGCCGCAGCCGCGGCCTTCATCGCCTCGGCGTCGGCTCCGGCCGGCACGGTCACGCGGCCCCGCAGCTTGCCCTGGATCTGCACGGGGATCTCGACGGTGTCGTCCTTGAGCCACCGTTCGTCGACGGCCGGCCAGGAAGCGAGCGACACGGGGGCCGTCTTGCCGAGCAACTCCCAGAGCTCTTCGGCGAGGTGCGGGGCGAACGGCGCGAGGATCGTCACGAACGGTTCGAGGATCGCCCGCGGCCGTCGCTCGAGCGGCGTGCAGAAGTTGACGAACTCCATCATCTTGGCGATCGCCGTGTTGAACGACAGCGACTGGATGTCCTTCGTCACCTTGTCGATGGTGCGGTGCAGTTCCCGCAGGTGGTCGTCGGTCGGAGGATCGTCACAGACCTGGTGCGCGAGTGAAAGCTCGTCGGCCCGCTCGTCGATGACGAGCCGCCAGCAGCGGTCGAGGAATCCGCGGACACCGCTCACGCCCGTGGTGCTCCAGGGCTTCGTCGCCTCCAGCGGCCCCATGAACATCTCGTAGAGCCGGAGCGAGTCGGCGCCGAAGTCGCGGACGACCTGATCGGGGTTGACCACATTGCCGCGACTCTTCGACATCTTGTGGGCGCGGCTCTCGACGCGAATCGTCGGAGCATCGCGAAGCACGAAGTGCTCCCCCTGCTTTTCCACCTGGTCGGCAGGCACCCGGGCGGGTATGTCTCCCTCGGCCCGCTTCTCGGCCGACACCCAGCCGCCTTTGGCCGCGCGGTAGCCCGTGAACTCGACCTCGCCCAGGATCATGCCCTGGTTGACGAGCTTCCCGAACGGCTCGCGGCACGACACGTGGCCGCGGTCGTAGAGCACCTTGTGCCAGAACCGGCTGTAGAGGAGGTGCAGCACCGCGTGCTCCGCCCCGCCGATGTAGAGATCGACCGGCATCCAGGCCCGCTCGACGTCCGGTGCGACGAACTGTTTCGTGTTCGTTGGATCGAGAAATCGCAGGTAATACCAGCACGAGCCGGCCCATTGGGGCATCGTGTTGGTCTCACGCCGGTATCGCTTGCCGTCACGCTCCACGAAGAGCCACCCGGGCCCCGAGCGCGACAGCGGCGGATCGGGCGTGTCGCCCGGCTTGTAGTCGGCGAGTTCGGGAAGCGGTACCGGCAGTTCGCTCTCGTCGACCGCGCGGATCACGCCCGTGGGATTCCCGGCGGCATCCAGCTCGTGGAGGATCGGAAACGGCTCTCCCCAGAACCGCTGCCGGCTGAAGAGCCAGTCGCGGAGCTTGTAGTTGACGGCGGCGCGGCCGAGGCCGGCCGTGGCCAGATCGGCCGACACCTTCGCCATGAACTCCCGTGTGGCGAGGCCGGTGTAGGGGCCGGAGTTCACGGCCCGGCCGTCGCCCGTGAAGAGTGCGCCCGACGTGGCAGGGCCGTCCACGGGCTCGACGACCGTGGTGACCTCGAGCCCGAACGTCTGCGCGAACTCGAAGTCGCGGTCGTCGTGGGCCGGCACGGCCATGATCGCGCCGGTGCCGTACGTCGCGAGCACGTAGTCGGCCACCCACACAGGCACGGGCTTGCCCGTGAGCGGATGGACGACGTGCGATCCGGTGAACACGCCCGTCTTCTCGCGGGCGAGGTCGGTGCGGTCGAGATCGCTCTTGCGGGAGGCCGCCTCGCGATAGGCGACGATCGCGGCCTGCTGCTCCGGCGTCGTGAGCGCATCGACGAGCGGGTGCTCGGGGGCGATCACCATATACGTCACGCCGTAGAGCGTGTCGGGCCGCGTGGTGTAGATCCGTAGAACGTCGCTGGCAGGCTTCTCGGGAAACCCCGACGCGGCCCGCGCCGCTTTCCACGTCTCGTATTCCCCGCCGGCCACGCTCGCCGGCGCCACCAAAAAATCGACCTCGGCGCCGGTGCTGCGGCCGATCCAGTCGCATTGCAGCTTCTTGATGCTCGCGGGCCAGTCGAGCCCGTCGAGTTCCTTCTCCAGCCGGTCGGCGTAGGCCGTGATCCGCAGCATCCACTGGCGGAGCGGGATGCGGACGACCGGGTGGCCGCCCCGCTCGCTCACGCCGCCGATCACCTCCTCGTTGGCGAGCACCGTGCCGAGCGCCGGGCACCAGTTGACGGGCGCCTCCGACTGGTAGGCGAGCCGGTGGGCATCGCGATACCTTGCGACGGCAGACTCTCCCTGCGCGGCCACGTCAGCCGGAATCGGCAGTTCTGCGATCGGCCGCCCTTTCTGCTGCGCCGGATCGAACCAGGTGTCGAAGAGCACGAGGAAGATCCACTGCGTCCAGCGAACATACGCGGGATCGGTCGTGGCCAGTTCCCGGTTCCAGTCGTAACTGAAGCCGAGCATCTTGAGCTGGCGGCGGAAAGTTTCGATGTTGCGGTTCGTGCTCTCCCGCGGCGGCGTGCCGGTGCGGATCGCGTATTCCTCGGCTGGCAGGCCGAAGGCGTCGAAGCCCATCGGGTGCATCACGCTCGTGCCCCGCATCCGCTCGAACCGCGAGACGATGTCGGTGGCGGTGTAGCCCTCGGGGTGGCCCACGTGGAGGCCGTCGCCGCTCGGGTAGGGAAACATGTCGAGCGCGTAGAGCTTGCGGCCGGCCGGCAGCCGCGGCGTCGCGAACGTGCCGTGCGACTCCCACCACGCCTGCCATGTGGGTTCGATGCGGGAGGGCTGGTAGCGGGGCATGCGGGAGTCCGTTCGGCTTGGCGGGTTCGGGAAACCCGGATTCTAATGGCACCGTACGGCCGGGCAACGAGCCCGCGTTCGCATGCAATCCCCGCACGGTGATGTCTCCGATGACGCTTGGCACGGCCGGTTCGACGGAGCCTCCGATGATTCTCCAGCGGCGGATGCTGCGGGCCTGCCGATCGGCCGCCCGAAGGCTCAAGATGGCCGACTCGCTCGGCACGCGGCTCACGGGCCGCGAACTGCTCATGCGCATCCTCGCCGCGCGGAGCGTGTTGGAGCGGGTGCTCGGCCCCGACGAGTCGACGGTGGGCGTCATGCTGCCGCCGACGGCGGGGGCCGCGATCGTCAATGCCGCGCTCGCCCTCATGGGTCGCGTGGCCGTGAACCTCAACTACACCACGAGCCAGGGGATCCTCGACACGTGCATCGAGCGTGCCCGGCTTCGGCACGTGATCTCGAGCCCGGCCTTCCTCGCCCGCGTGAAGCTCGACCTCGGCGCGAAACTGCTCGATGCCGGCGGGCTGCGCACGCAACTCACCGTGTTCGACAAGCTCATGGCGGCCATGCATGCGGTGGTCACGCCGCTGTCACTGCTCGAAAAGATCCTGCGGCTCGATACGATCCGACCCGACGACGTGCTGACGGTGATTTTCACGTCGGGATCGACCGGCGACCCCAAGGGCGTGGTGCTCACGCAGGAGAACGTCGGTTCGAATGTCCGGGCGATCGACCATCTGCTGCATCTCTCGACCGCCGACGTGGCCCTCGGCGTGCTGCCGTTCTTCCATTCCTACGGCTACACGACGACGCTCTGGACGCCGCTCACGCTCGACCCCGCCGTCGTCTACCACACCGACCCGCGCGACGGGCAGACGGTGGGACGGCTGGCCCGCGAGCATCACGCCACGATCCTGATGGCCACGCCGACGTTCCTGCGGATCTATATCCGGCGGACGCCCGCCGAGGATTTTTCGACGCTGGAAGCGGTCTTCGGGGCGGCTGAGAAACTCACGAACGACGTGTGCGATGGCTTTGAAAAGCAGTTTGGGGTGCGGCCGAGCGAAGCCTATGGAGCCACGGAGCTTTCTCCGCTCGTGGCGGCCAACGTGCCGCCGGCACGGCACGTGCCGGGAAGACCCGTGGACGCCCGCGAGGGCACGGTCGGCCGGCCGATTCTCGGATCTCGGGCGAAGATCACCGATCGTGATACGGGCCGCGAGCTGCCCGTCGGCCAGGAAGGCCTGCTCTGGATCGCCGGGCCCAACGTGATGCAGGGCTACCTCGACCGGCCCGACCTCACGGCGAAGGTCGTGC
>JBAXUY010000046.1:0-21987 GCA_037129475.1 Planctomycetia bacterium
GACGGGCCTCCAGGCCTGTCGAATACGTAGCGACGGGCCTCCAGGCCTGTCGAATCGACAGAGCTGGAGCTCCGTCGCTACAGCCTGCAAATGACAGAGCTGGAGCTCCGTCGCTACAGCTTGCAAACGACAGAGCTGGAGCTCCGTCGCTACACCTCTTCGGCGGCCTCGGCGGCCTCGCGGTCGGCCGACCATCCGACCCGTTTCTTCGAGAGGCCGATCTTCCGGTCGTCGGTGTCGACGCGAAGGATCTTCACCTCGATCGGGTCGCCGACCTTCACCACGTCCTCGGCATTCTCGATCTTGTCCTCGGAGAGCTCCGAGATGTGGAGCAGCCCCTCGAGACCGTCCTCGAGCCCGACGAACACGCCGAAGTTCGTGATCTTCGTGATCGTGCCGTTCACGACGTCGCCGGCCTTGTACCGGGAGGGGATGTCGCCCGTCCACGGATCGTCGGCCATCTGCTTGAGGCCGAGGGCGATGCGGCGACGCTGCTGGTCGACCGAGAGCACCTTGCACTCGATTTCCTGGCCCTTCTCCACCATCTCGCTCGGGTGCGTGACCTTCCTCGTCCACGACATGTCGGTCACGTGGAGCAGGCCGTCGATGCCGTCGTCGATCTCGATGAAGGCGCCGTAGTTGGTGAGGTTTCGCACCACGCCCTTGACGATCGCGCCCGGCGGGTAGTCGGCGGCCACCTTCTCCCAGGGATTCTGCTGGGTCTGCTTCATACCCAGCGAGATTTCCTGCTTTTCCTTGTTGATGGCGAGCACCACCACCTCCACCTCGTCGCCCGGCTTCACGAGCTCGCTCGGGTGGCTGACCCTCTTCGTCCAGCTCATCTCGGAGATGTGCACGAGGCCCTCGACGCCGTCCTCGAGCTTCACGAACGCGCCGTAGCTCATCACGTTGACCACCGTGCCCATGCAGACGGTGCCCACCGGATACTTGTCGGCCACCTTGGCCCACGGGCTCGCCGTGCGCTGCTTCATGCCGAGGGCGATCTTCTCGCGCTCGCGGTCGATGTGCAGCACCTGCACCTCGATCTCCTGGTCGATCGAAACCATCTCGCTCGGATGGCCGATGCGGCCCCACGACATGTCGGTGATGTGGAGCAGGCCGTCGATGCCGCCGAGATCGACGAACGCGCCGAAGTCGGCGATGTTCTTGACGATGCCCCGGCGCACCTGGCCCACCTCGAGCAGCTCCATGAGCTGCTTCTTGCGCTCGGCCCGCTCCTGCTCGATGAGCGCCCGGCGCGACACCACGATGTTGCGCCTCGCTTCGTCGATCTTGAGCACGAGGCACTGGATCGCCCGGCCGCAGTAGTCGCCGATGTCGGCGGGGCGGCGGATGTCCACCTGGCTCGCCGGCAGGAACACGTTGACACCCGAGATGTCGACGAGCAGGCCGCCCTTGATCTTGCGGGTCACGTAGCCGGTGACGACGTCGTTCTCCTTGACGCTCTCCATCACGCGCAGCCAGTCTTCGATCCGGCGCGCCTTCCGCTTCGAGAGCGTGATCAGCCCCCGCTGCTCCTCCTGCTGGCCGTCTTCGAACTCCTCGAGGAGCACCTTGACGGTGTCGCCGATCTGCGGCGGCGGCTCGGAGTCATCCCACTCGTTCCGAGGGATGTGGCCTTCGCTCTTGTACCCCACGTCGACGAGCACGAACTCGTCGTCCACCCGCAGGATCTTCCCCATCAGGACCGAGTTCACCGCCAGCGTGGAGGTGCCCACCGAGTATTCGCCGGCGTCGGTGCCGGCCATGGCCAGTTCGAGTTCCTGGTCGAGTTCGTCTCCAAGCTCAAGTTCGCGGATGAGGTTGCGGTTGACCATGCGTGTGGGGTTTCGGGGGTAAACGGGGTAAGAGGAACGGGGCTCGCGGGCCACGGAAAAACGAGTTCCGGAGTGTAACAGCAGCGTCTTCCCCGAACAATCGAGTGTTTTGCCACGGCCGCGTCGCTTGCCCAGTCGACAGTCGCCCCCGTCCGCCGATCGATCCCTGGCGGAGCCGCCGATATCCCCAGCATGGTTCGTAGCTGGCTGTTCGTCGCGGTCGTCGCCTGTGCCGCCCTGCCGGCTCGGGGGCAGTTCCTGGAATCGGAGCGGGCGAGCGCCGGGCCCACCCTGGGCGACGCACGCCAGCAGAAGTTCAAGGTGGGCATCGAGGTGACGGCCGACGGCGGCCCGTGCCGGGGCATCTACGCCACGCTCCCCGTGCCGGCTGATTGGCCGGAGCAGAAGGTCGTGATCGTGGCCGAGGACCTGTCGCCCGACGTGCGGTCGCTGCGGTATCGGATGCTGCCCGGAGGCGTGAAGCAGATGGTGGTCGAGATCCCCGACCTGCCGGCCGGGGAAACGGCCCGGGCGATCGTGACGTTTTCGCTCGAACGCTCGGCCATCATCGCCCCGGCCGACACCACGTCGCTCGCGCCGCCTGAAAAGCCCGACCGGGCCCTGCGGGCCTTTCTCGGCGCGAGCCCCTTCATCGAAACCCGCCACCCGAAGATCATGAAGCTGGCCAAGACCACCGGCGAGGACCTCGAGGGCTGGCGCAAGGTGGAGGCGCTCTACGACGCCGTGCGCGAGAAGGTGGAATACCGCAACGGCGAGTTGAAGGGGGCCGCGCGGGCGCTCGCCGACGGCTGGGGCGACTGCGAAGAGCTCACCTGCCTGTTCATCGCGGTGTGCCGCGTGGAGGGCGTGCCCGCCCGCACGGTGTGGGTGGAGGGGCACTGCTACCCGGAGTTTTACCTCGTCGACGGCGCGGGGCAGGGGCACTGGTTTCCCTGCCAGGCGGCCGGAGCCCGGGCCTTCGGCGGGATGCCCGACCAGCTGCCGATCCTGCAGAAAGGCGACTCGTTCCGCGATCCCGACCGGCCGGGCAAGACGCTCCGCTACGTGTCGGAGTTCATCCGCGGCTCGGCCGCCGACGGCGGCGGCTCACCCAGGGTGAAGTGGATCAGAGAGCCGGCATGATGTCGTAGCGACAGGCCTCCAGGCCTGTCGAATGGACAGAGCTGGAGCTCCGTCCCCACTCGTAGCGACGGGCCTCCAGGCCTGTCGAATGGACAGAGCTGGAACTCCGTCCCCACAGGCTACTCCGCGCCCGCGATCAAAGGTTCGCCGAACACCGGCGCACCTTCCTTGGCCACCGGCATGAACCAGCGCGGCACGATCGGCAGGCCGGCCTCCCGCCATACGGCGTCGACCCGGTCACCGGCGAGCTTCACGATCTTCTCGCGGCCACGGCCCGTGACGGCCGAACGGTCGGCCCACGGCGTGACCGGGCCCTCGAAGCCGGCCTCCCGGGCGTGCGTGAGTACGGCTGAGTTGTTGATCGTGCCTGCGTCGCCCGGCAGGAGCCGCTGGTTGGCGTGCAGGTCGACACCCCGCACGTCCCGCGGCGCGTCGGAGAGGCGAACTTCGACGATCCGTCCCTGCGGCACCTTCGCGATCGTGTCGAGCCCTTCGCCGGTGACGTGCAGCGCCCACGAATCGATGATCGCACCGATGCTCGGGTGCGAGGCGGCCACGAGGCCGAGCAGGCCCTCGTACGTGTTGACGAACTGGCTGCCCTTGCCCTCGCTCGCCTCCGTCTCGGGCTGAATCGCGAGGCCGAGCATGATGCCATGCTTGGCGAGCAGTTCGCCCACCGAGTCGAGCCGCTTGCGGTGGAGTTCGAAGAAATCCTTGAACGAGTGCTGCTCGGTGGCCGGGGTGATCGTCACCGCGGCCCGGAATGCCTCGGTGGCCTGGGCGAGTTCGAGCCGCTTGGGCAGGAGGGACAGGTCGCGGTCGAACGCGGCGTCGTCGGCGCCCAGGTCGAGCGGCAGGTGGAACAGGCCGCTCTTGAGCCGGGCGCTCACCATCAGCCGCCGGGCATGCTCCACCCCGTACACCTCCGCCTGCTGCTGGAAATCGATGATGTCGATATCCATCGAGTCGAATCCGAACGACAAGGCCAGCTCGATGAGTTCGCTGGGGCGTCCGGACAGGGGGAGGCCGATCGTGCTCAGGTTACGGAACATGGCGCCCATGGGGGTATGAAAACTCCTGGTTCGAAATTCGGGCCCCACAGTATGCCCGACGAACAGGGTATTTTGAAGCGGTCATGTCGCTCATCGAAGCCATCACGCTGGGAATCGTCCAGGGGCTCACCGAGTTCCTGCCGATTTCGAGCACCGCACACCTCCGCATCGTGCCCGCCCTGTGCGGCTGGGACGATCCGGGAGCGGCCTATTCCGCGGTGATCCAGTGCGGCACCCTCGCCGCCGTGTGCGTCGCCATGCGGCACGACATCGGCCGCCTCGCTGCCGGTTTCGTGGCCGGCATCCGCTCCGGCCGGCCGTTGGCCACGGCGGAGTCGCGCACGAGCCTGCTCATCATCCTCGGCACCGTGCCGATCGTGGCCGTGGGCTTCGCCGCCCGGCACCTGATCCGCGGCGACGCCAGGCGACTGGAGGTCGTCACGGGGGCCCTGCTCTTCACCACCTGCCTGATGGCGGCGGCCGAGTGGCTCGTGTGGCGCCGCCGCCGGCGCGGCCTGCGCAGCCGCGACGGCCTCGACGAGGTCACGTTTGGCGACGGGCTCGCGATGGGCCTCGCGCAGGTGCTCGCCCTCGTGCCGGGCACGTCGCGGAGCGGCGTCACGATCTCCTCCGGCATGGCGACCGGCCTCGACCGGGCCACGGCCGCCCGCTTTTCGTTTTTGCTCTCGCTGCCGGCGGTCGCGGCCGCGGGGCTCCTCGAGGCGTGGCAGCAACGCGCCGCGATCTTCGGCTCGAGCGACGCCGCGCTCGAAGCCGTCGTCGGCACGCTCACGGCCGCGGTCGTCGGCTACGCGGCGATCCGCTGGCTTCTGCGGGTGCTCACGAGCCACACGCTCTGGCCTTTTATCGTCTACCGGCTCGTGCTGGCCGGCGTGCTCGTCTGGACGCTCGGGGCGAGTGCCGCGAGGTCCATGCCCAGCCTCTTCGCCTTCTTGTAGAGCGTGGTGCGGTTGATGCCGAGCGCCTTCGCGGCGGAGTCGCGCCGCCAGCCGTGGCGATCGAGCGCGTCGATGATCATCTGCCGCTCGGGGTGCGTGAGCGCCACCTTGAGCGAGCATGCGGCAGGGCCCACGACCACCGGGAGCGTCAGCGACACGCCCCTGGAGGCCACCGTCGCCGGCAGGTCGGCCAGGTCGACGAGCGGGCCACGGCCCAGAAACACGCCCCGCTCCACGGCATGCTCGAGTTCACGGACGTTACCCGGCCACGCGTGTGCGACGAGCGCCGCGAGGGCTGCGGGTGTGAATCCCTCGACCGTTCGGCCGGCCTTCGCGGCGGACGTTCGCAAAAAATGATTCGCCAGCACCGGAATGTCGGCGGCCCGATCACGGAGCGGAGGCATCTCGATCGTGACGACGTTGATCCGCCAGAACAGGTCGGCCCGAAACCTGCCGGCGGCGACGAGGCCGGCGAGGTCTTCGTTCGTGGCAAGAATCAGCCGGGCATCGACGGAGTGCGTCTTGCTGCCCCCCACGGCCTCGAACTGCATCGACTGCAGCACCCGCAGGAGCTTCACCTGCAGCGCGGGCGACGCCGTGGCGATCTCGTCGAGGAAGATCGTGCCGCCGTCGGCCTGGAGAAACTTGCCGGGTCGGTCGGCGACGGCGCCGGTGAAGGAGCCGGCCACGTGGCCGAACAGTTCGCTCTCGAGCAGCGTCTCGGAGAGACTTCCACAGGCCACCTCGACGAACCGGCCCGACCGACCGCTCCGCCGATGGATCTCGCGGGCGAGCAGCGACTTGCCGGTGCCGGTTTCACCCGTCACGAGCACGCTCACGGGCGTGGTGGCGACACGGTCCACGAGTTCGTTGATCCGGCCGATCGCGGGATGCGATCCGAGCAGGGTATCGGTCAGCGGCGGGTCGATGCGGGTCGATGCAGGCACGGCGGATTCTCCGGGAACGGCGGCTGACACCTGATTCCTAGGTCGCAAAATGGCGACGGCAAAGTCGCCGCCGGGCGACAAGTCACCGGAATCGACACACCCTGCCCGTCACGACCCGCACGACCGGTAGGACGGGCAGGACTGGATGGCGCGCGGCGTTGCGTGACTGGCCCAATCCGGCGAGGGGCTGCCCATACTCCATCGCCGGACGTTCGCTGCGGGCCTCCAGCCCTCCACTCACTCGGATCTGCCTGCGCTCCGGCATCCATGCCTGCGCTGGTCAGATACGCCGGCTCCTGGAGTACGGGCAGCCCCTCGCCTCCCCCGTGGGGACAGAGCTCCGGCTCTGTCCATCCGACAGGCCTGGAGGCCTGTCGCTACTTCTGCTCGTGGTTCACGTCGCCGAGGTTCACGGCGTCGGCGATCCGGTCGGCGGCGGGGCCGAGGAGGATCTCCCGGTTCTCGAACAGGGCTTCGGGGTCGTCGTCAAGCATCCGGATGCGGCGCTTGCGGAACGAGAAGAACGTGATCACGGCGAGCGCGGCGAGGGCCGCCACGATGATCACCGCCGTAAAGCCGCGCTCGGCCGATTGGATCAGCCCCGTGATGCGGTCACCGAACAGGTAGGCCAGCCCGAAGAAGCCGCCGATCACGATCGAGGCGCAGATGAAGTCGGCGAGGAGAAACCACCGGTATTTCACCCGGAGGATGCCGGCCGTGAGGTAGAAGGGGCTGCGCAGGCCGACCAGGAAACGGGCCACGAAGAACGCCTTGATGCCGTGTTTCTTGAGGAGCTCCTCGATCGTCTTTTCGCGCTCGGCCGTGAGGAACCCCGACCACCAGGGGTGCTCCTTGAGGACGCGGGCCCCGAAGAACCGGCCAATCGCGTACATCAGGCTGTCGCCGAGCAGGGCCCCCACGAGGCAGGCCGGCAGGGCGTAATACCACTGCAGGGCGCCGGCCCGGCTGGCCACGCCGGCCGCCACGATCGGCACTTCTTCGGGCACCGGCAGGCCGATGCCGGTGAGTGTCAGAAAAAAGACGATGCCGAGGTAGGAACCCCGCTCGAACCAGTCGAACATGGTGTGGGTGGCGAGTGAGCGGGTGAAATTCCTGAGCGTCGGCGGCAGTATAGCCTACGCGATCCGTTCGACCTCGACCCCGGCGGACGCCGGCAGCACGCACGTCTCTTCGTCGAGATTCGCCACGACCACGCGGACAGTCCCCGGCAGCGCGCCCGGCAGGGCCAGGATCGCCCCGATCTCGCCACCCGGGGCCGCGACGCACGAGAGGCCGCCCTCACCGAGCACGTAGAGCGCGGTCGAGAGCGCGTCGGCATCGGCCGCCTCCGGCGCGATCACGGTCGCGGAGATCACGCCCGCCTCCGCGGGCCGGCCGGAGCGCGGGTCGAGAATGTGGCCGAGTTTTCGCCCACGGTCGACGAAGAACTGCGTCCCCGATCCGCTGGTGCCGAGCGCGCGATCATCGAGCGTGATCGTCGCGAGCCGCTGCGCCGGCCGCAGCGGATGCCGCAGCCCCACCTGCCAGCCGCGGCGGCCAGGCAGTGCCGGCCCCTGCACACCCCGCGCCCGCACGCTGCTCTGCCCGCCATGCACGAGCACGCTCTCCACGCCCGCGGCCCGCAGGTCGCCGAGCGCCCGATCGATCGCCCAGCCCTTGCCGATGGCACCGAGGTTCAACTCGACGCCCGGCCGCGTGAACCGCACCCGACGGCCCGCCTTGTCGAACTCCACGAGCCCGAGGCCCGACCGCTCGCGGGCCGCTGCGAGCGCGTCGTCTGCCGGCGTGCGCCCGCGCCGTTCGAGAAACCCCCAGGCGCGGGTCAGCGACCCCGACGCGCAGTCGAACGCGCCGCCCGTGCGTGCCTGGAGGTCGCGCGCATGCAGGAGGAGCGTGAACAGGTCCGGCGCCACGGGCTGCCAGCCCTCCGCCGCCGTGGCGTTGAGCCGCGCCAGTTCGCTCGTATCGCGATACACCGTGATCCGCGACTCGATCTGCTCGACGAGGTCGAGGGCGTCGACGGCGAGTTCCGTCGCATTCTCCACCTCGCCAGCGTTGAACACGACCTCGAACCGACAGGCCATCAAGTCGCGGCCGACAACGATGGAATGAATGTCCATGCAGACATCTTCCGGTGAGACGCTAAGGGACGACCATGCCAACCAAAACGGAGGAGGCGAGGGGCTGCCCATACTCCGGGAGCCGGCGTTACTCGTAGCGACAGGCCTCCAGGCCTGTCGGATGGACAGAGCTGGAGCTCCGTCCCCACATGCAGCGAACGTCCGGCGATGGAGTATGGGCAGCCCCTCGCCGGGACCATCTCCTAGCCGATGCTACCGGGGCGCGAGGCCGCGATCAAAAGCGTCTTGATCGCGACGGAACACGGCGAGCACGGTGTCGAACCGCTCGAGTGGGATGCGATAGACCGGCTGCTCGCCGGTGTGGGCGTGGCAGTGGGCCACGAGCAGCCGGTAGAGAAACTTGAACAACTGCCGTGGCACCCGCAGGCTGCGCAGGCCGTCGAGCAGGCGGCGCTGGTCGACCTCCGGCTCGAACAGTTGGGCGAGCGTGGCGGGCGGGTTGCCCACGCTCGCCGCCTTCACGCGGGTGGAGGCGATGTCGTAGAGCGTCTCGCCCGACCACTCGAGCGACGGCACGAGGTTCTGCTTGTCGAGACGGGCCCGCTGGTTGAACTGCTCGTCCTCGCGCTCGATGAACCGGTAGAGCTCGATCGGCAGGAGCAGCTTGAAGCCCATGCCCGGCGACTTGAGGAACTTGTTGTCGAGCATCGGCCAGATCACCTGCCGCATCCGCTCGGCCGAGCCGTTGATGAGGTGCGGCTCGTCGAGACGGTCGACGATCACCACCATGCCGGCGTAGCCCTGTGCCGCCAGGATCGCCTGGAACTTGGCGAGCAGTTCGTAGCGATCGTCGCTGCGCGCCATGAGCGGCAGCGGCTGGCCGGCGAGGTCGACCTCCGGCATCCGCGCGAGCGCCCGGGCGAGCTGGCCGACCGTGCGGTTGCCGGTGCGCATGCTGCGCACGATCCTGAGAGCGGTCCACGCGGCCCGGGCCCGGCGCACCGCCCACGGCGCCCAGGCCGCGGCGAGCAGGAGCCACGGCCACCAGGCACCGAGCCACGACGTCGCGCCGCGGCTCACGGCGAGCGCCGCAGCCGCGCCGAACACGCAGGTGGCGACGAGGCCGAGGACGAGCGGCCAGAGGCCGAGCCAGGCCGAGTAGCCCACCTTGCGACGCAGCTTCCGCCAGCGGGCGGGAAACGTCTCGCCGGTCGACTGGTCGTAGCAGGCGGCGAGGAGTGCGAGGTCGCGGGCCTGCGCAGGCGTGAGCTTCGCCGGCCGCTTCTGCCCCGGCGTGGTGAGCGCCGTCACGAACTGCGTGACAGCCAGCGCCAGGATCGCGTCCATGTGGTCCCAGAGTTTCCACTGGGCGAGCGTCTTCTCGACGGGGCGGTTCGGGCCCATGCGGCTCACGAACCGATCGAGGAAGGGATTGAAGTCGTCGTAGAGCACGACGAACGTGCGCTGCTCGGGATCCGACTCGTTGTGCCGGTCGAACTGCCGCACCATCTGGAGCTTCAGCGCCGTCTTGCCCGCCCCCTTCTCGCCGAACACGATCGCCGTGCTCGGGTCGGCCGGGTCGCCGTAAATCTTGTCCCAGGCCGGATGGAAGGTGGTCTCGAGGCAGGTCCGCTTGAAGACCGTGTCGTTCTGCGCATCTTCCTCGGCGAACGGGTTGCCCGCGATGCCGTGATGCTCGAGGAATTCCTGGATCTTCATGACGCTGCCTGGGGGCGCTACTTGGCGGCGGCCACGAGGCCCTCGACCATCTTCCGGAAGCCGTCGGCGTGCTTTCCGACCGTCGCGCCGGGGCCGTAGAACTTCAGGAAGTAGCTACCGGCGTCGGGCGTTTCGACGATCGCCGCGAGCATCCGGTAGTCGGGCCGCTCGATCGCCTGGCCGCCTGCGAACGGGCCGCCCGGCATGTCCTTGTAGGTGCCGGTCACGTCGACGATCGTCACGGTGCAGCCGGCGAGTTTGAGCGTCTTCGTGGTCGCCTTGGTCTTGGTGTCGCTCCCGTCGGGCTGCGAGAACTGGCCGTACCAACGGTCGACATTGGCCTGCACGCTGCCGCCGGCGCCCATGACGGTCATACGGCCTGGCTGCTGGCCGTCGCCATCCGACGGGATCGAAAACTCGGTCTCCACGATGCCCGACTTCGGCTGCACGCGCTTCCAGTCCGCCGGCGCCTCGAGCGAGAACGCGCCAGAGGCGATCGTGAACGCCCGGGTATCCTCGGCCACGGCCTGAGCCCGCGCGATGCCGAAGCCGGAGCAGAGAACGACGAGGGGTGTGACGCAGAAAATGACGCGGCGCATGGCACGGCTCCGAGGGCTGGGGGATGGACGGGGGCGGCCCGCCGACCCCAGAGTCTACACGAAGCCCTTCTCAGCCCGCTTCCACGGGCAGGACTTCCGGCAGCGGCTGCAACGACGCCATTTCCGCGAGCCCCGCCTTCACCATCTCGCGGCCGGTGACGTAGCGGTGCGTCTTGATCCACTGGGCGATCAGGTCGGTCGCCGTCCCGAACAGGTCTCCGAGCAGCACGTCCATGTCGCGCTCCAGCTCGGCGAAATGCCGCGACCATTCGGCCGCCTCGGTGATGCCGATGTGCTCCTCGCTCTGCCACTTCATCGGGTGGAAGAGAAACACGCTGTAGGGCGTGACGATCCGCCGCGTGCAGGTCGCGAACGGCCAGAGCGCGGCCGACGAGCACTCGCCGGTCACGATGCCGGTGGCACGGATACCGCGCAGGCGCAGCAGCGTGACGAGCGACATCGCGCAGTAGGGGCTGCCGCCGGGCGAGTCGAAATAGATCATGCACTCGCCGCCGGGCTCGATGCCGAGCAGCCGGTCGGTCATGTCGGCCTCGTTGTCGGTGAGGTCGCCGACGAGGGCGATCTCGACCGGCCCACGCCGCTCGTCCTGCTCGGGCTCTGGTTGAGGCTTGTCGCGCCGTGCCATGATGGAGGCACAGCGTAAGACCGCCTCCCGGAAACGGCAAGTTCGGCATCCATCATGGGCATCGTGGCTTTCTGTCCCAACGGGCACCGGATCAACGTCAAGGACTCGTTCGCGGGCCTGAAGGGGCGGTGTCCGACCTGCGGGGCGAAATTTCGGATTCCTGCCGCGGGCTCCGTGATCACCGGCACGGGCTCCACGCTGCCGACGGCCCGCCTCCTCGACGTCGACCCTGCGGTCGCGGCCACGCTGCCCCGGGCGCTCCCCTTCGACAACGCGGCCCCCGGCCCGGTGACGGCAGCAGCGTTCGATGCCGACCGATTCGCCGTGCCCGAGCCGGCCCCCGCCGCGGCGCCCACATTCGCGCCCGCTCCCGCACCGATCCCGGCACAGCCCACGTTCCACCCGGTGCTTGCGGAGCGGCCCGACCTGCAGTGGTGCATCGCCTTCCCCGGTGGCGAACCGACGGAACCCTTGCCGGCCGAATCGATGCAGGCCTGGCTCGACTCCGGGCAGGCGGAAGGCACGGAGGTCGTGTGGCGAACCGACTGGCCGGAGTGGCGCCCCGCCCGCGACGTCTTCCCCGACGTGCTCCCGTAGCGACGGGCCTCCAGGCCTGTCGAATGAACAGCGCTGGAGCTCCGTCCCCAACGCCCCTACCCGCGATAATCACCGTGGCAGGCGTCGCATGACTTCTTGAGTGCGCCCACGGCCGTGCGGGCGGCGTCGTAGTCGCCTTTGACAGCCGCGTCGCGGGCTTTCACGGCCGCGTCGCGCATCGCCGCTGCGTAGCCACGGTAGGTGTCGTCGTCGTGGTATTCGTAGTCGGGACGCCGGATCGCCTCGCCGATCGCGGCCACCATCTCGGCCTCGTGCACGAGCTTTTCCACCTGCCTCGTGAAATCGTCCTTCGAGGCGGTGGCCGCCGCCACGAGTTCGTCGGCCGTCTCGAGCCGCGCCATGAGCGCCGGCCGCCCCGCCACCTGGCTCCATTTGAAATCGTCCTCGCGCTCGGCGGTGGCTTCGATCGCACTGCCGTCGAGCAGCGTGCCGAGATCGTCGACGCGGGCCTTCGCCTCGGCAAACGACTGATTGGTGCCCACCTTGCAGTTCGCCCCCACGCGGGCGAACAGATCGCGGGCCTGCTCCGCGTCTTTTTTCCAGCGCACGTCGCCGTCGTGCTCCGCGATCACCGCGAAAGCGAGCGCGATCGTCGAAAACCCGACGCGTGCCTCGTCATACCCGCCCCCCTTGAAGTCCGACACCGACGCCACGGCGCCGGCGACCCGGGCCTTCATGTCCTTGATCTCGTCGGCGAGCGTGTCGGAAGAGACGAGCGTCGACCATTTGAAGCCGCCGCCCGAACCACCCTGCGACTGGGCTGCAGCCGCGCCGCCGGCGACAGCGACCAGCTTCGCCCCCGGGGCGAGTGCGGCAAAGTCGGGCCGCCCTCCCTCCAACGTGCCGAACGCGTCGGTGAAGAACACGGCCTCCGTGGCCTTGTCCCACGTCGCGGGAGGTTTGGCTCGCACCTTCTCTGCAGGCTTCGCACGCTCGACTCGCAGCGGCGCGGCGCGGCCGATCGCGGCCGAGAACACCAGGCCGACGAGGAGCACCACCGTGGTTTCGACGCGGTTCATCACGACGACCTCGACGCGGGGCGGACGATCGATCCCGATCATAGGCCATGGAGCCGTGGCCCGGCGACGGACCGGCTTTTCCACGGTGTTTTTCGCCTTGACCGGCACGGTGCAGCCCGTCACCCTCCCGCCCCGGTTTGGTCCTCCGAACCGCAGGTTTTTTCGCCACCGTGGAGTCCGCTGAGATGACCGCTTCTGCACCCTGCTCCGGGACAGCCCCGACGGCCCGCGCCTGGACGCTCTGGCTCGCCTGTTTCGCCGCCGGCTGCATGGTCCTCGCCACCCTCGGCACGACCGGCTGCTCCGCTGGCGGTGGCTCCGGGTCGGCCGCCATCGAGCCGGCCAAGGCGGCCATCGTGACCTTTCTCGACGCGATCAAGCGCGGCGACGACGCGGCCGCCAGCAGCATGCTCACGAAGGTCGCCCGGGCGAAGACGGAGGAGCTCGGCCTCTCGGTGGCGCCGCCGGTCAACCCGACCGCAGCCTACTCGATCCGCGATTGCGAACTGGTCGGCGAGGGCGGCGACCTGGTTCACGTGGGAACGACCTGGACCGATACCGACGCCGACGGTTTTACGAGCACCGACAACGTGGTGTGGGTGGTGCGGCTCGATCCGGAAGGCTGGAGGGTGGTGGGCATGGCGATGCGGATCTTCGACGACATGCCGCCACTGCTGCTGAACTTCGAGGATCCCGAAGACATGCTCGCCAAGCAGGAACTGGTGGCGACCGAACTCCAGAAGCGGGCCCAGCAGGCTGCCGCCAAGGCTCAGACCGAAACCCGCACCGCCCGCGGCGACACCCCGGCGGCCAAGTAGCATAAAAAAACCCGGGCCCCCCTCACGGGAGGCCCGGGTAGTTCAATCGGGCTTCTCCGCCGCCTCAGGGCAGGCGGTGCGGATGAAGCTCGGATCAGGTGCCCGAGGCCGGAGCGGCCGGGGCAGCGGGGGCAGCCGGAGCGGCCTCGGTCGGCACGCCTTCCGAGATCACGGCCTCGCCGCCGCAAGCACCGCCGGCGCACCCGCCGACGACCTCGCCGCCGCAGCTGCTGCAACCGCCGACGGCTTCGCCGCAGGCGCCGCAGTCGGAAGCACCCTCACCGCAGGCACCGCACTCTTCGGCCGGAGCCGCTTCGCCATGGCAACGGGCTGCCTTCTTGGCGTGGTGGCGGGCGAGCAGACCGCCGTGGCAACGCTCACGGTGGTGGCGACCATGGCAGCCGTGGCGGCCGTGGCAGCCGTGGCCGGCGACAGCACCCGAGTCACCGCCAACGAGGGCGATCGCCACGAGGGCGAAGAACATCGCAACAGCACATCCGAGAAAACGCTTCATCACTATCCTCCAGTTAGGGAACTCAACGCGTCATGCGTTCCTGAAGCCGTCACGAAACAACCCCGATCCGGGACGGCCACCGGACCGCAGCAGACGAATTTCTTGCAGACGCCCCGGCCGGCAGGTTTTTGGCAACCGACAGCCCCCCTGTGGAAGAATGCCGGTTAGCGAAATATTGCCACCTGGGGAATCTGGGGATTTAGGGTAACCGCGGGTCGTGGGGTGTCAAGGTACGGCCGAAGCAGGCGAAACCCGTGGAAAAACGCCGTTTGAAGCCCGCAGAATGGCTGCGGCCGCGGTTCGGGGGTGCCCATGCTCCATCGCCGGACGCTCGCTGGCCCATAGGGACGGAGCTCCAGCTCTGTCCATTCGACAGGCCTGGAGGCCTGTCGCTACGGAGAGGCCCGCCGGAAGCCGGGGTTATTTTTCCACGTCCGCCGGCTGGGCCGCTGGCGGCTGGGCGAGGCGGCGGAGGAGGCGGCCGCCGCGGCGTGGGCCGGATGGCGGGGCGGCCTGCGGATTGTCGGCGTTGGCGGCTGCCCGCTCCGCCCGCCGCTTCGCGACTTCGTCGAGCACCCCACCGACGAGGTCGATGACCGCGGCGGCAGACGGGTCGTTGGCGACGTCACCGGGCAGCTTTGATTTCAGTTCGTCGAGCCGTTCGGCCGTGGTCACGGGAGAATGGGACGCCGCCGCATCCTTGCCGTCCTTCACCTTTGCGGCGGCTGAATCCGGCGGCGAACTCGCGTCGGCCTGCGGGGCTTTCGCCTTCGGCGGCTCCACCTGCGGCGGCACCCACTTCGGGGCTGGCACCTGGGCGGGCCGCTGCGGCATGGGCTGGCCCGGATTCCGCAGCCGGTCGACCAGGTCGGCCACCACGCCGCCCGCGGTGGCCCGGATCGAACCGTCGAAGTTCACCTTCGGGTCGCCGAGCACCCCGCCGATGCCGAGCGAGATCGACTTGCCGGCCAGCGCCGACAGCAGCGGCCTGTCGGTTGGCAGATCGGCGGGCACGGGCAGGGAAAACTTCAGGTCGAGCGATTTGTCATCCAGCCCGACCGAGCCGCTCGAGTGGATGTCGAGCCGCTGCCCGGGCTTCGCCAGTGGAATTCCGAACTCGAGCCCCTTGTGCCAGACGCGGCGATTCGCGAGGTGAAACTCCACTTCCGAGTCGTCGGCCACACGAATCGACCGCGGCAGGTCGAGCCGCCCCGGCAGCGCGTCGAGCATCTTCGCGGTGAGTGGCCCGGGGCCCATGTCGACCTCGTGCATCGAGAGCACTCCGGCCAGCCGGGCCGCCTCCGGCGCTCCCACGGGAAACGTCGCCCCATCGATGCGCAGCGAAAATCGCCCGCCCGTGCGTGCGGCATCGGCCATCACCGGTGCGATATAGGCGAGCACGCCCTGGGCCACGTTCGGCTCGAGCCGCGCGTCGCGAAGGAGCTGCACCTTGTCGACGGTCCATTGGCTCGCGGAGCCGTCGGCCAGCGGGGCCAGCGCGACCTTGATGTCCGTCGGATCACTCACCCACGGTTCGGGCGCCCAGGGCCCGGTGATCGTCGCGATCGCATCGTCGATGTCGAACCGGACGCGCAGCGGACTGCGGCGCGGGCGTGCGTCGCCGCCATCGGCACCCGAGGGTGCGACAGGCTCGAACAGTCCGGTCAGGTTCGATGTCCGGTCGGTCTTGAAGACGACATCGGCCTCGAGGCCCTCCACGCGAAACCGGCCGAGGTCGCCGAGCGACAGGAGCATCGCCATCAGGCCGTGGCTGCCCTCGATGCGCTTGATCGACAGGGGCGAACGGGCGCCGCTGTGCGGCACGATCCGCACGTCCTCGATCACGACCGGGCCGGCCCAGCCGATCGAGGCGCGGCCGATCGACACGTCGGCCTGCAGGCCCGGCGCTGCACGGGCGATCAATCGCGAGATCCGAGCCGGGTCGGAGAGGAACCAGGGCACAGCCGCTGTCCCGAGGAGGATGGCGGCGAGGGCCGTGAGCAGCGTGGCGAGTGCGAGCGGGCCAAAGAATCGTTTCTGCGCGGCTGCAGTGGGGCTCGTTGGGTCACGCGGTTCGGGCACGGGCATGCGGTCGCTCCTGTCGTGGCTGCACGCGGACCGATCATGAATCCGGTCCAACTGGCATCCATCTTACCGCCGCCGGCTCGCAAAGTCGGGCTTTGGGCCGGCTGGCTGAGATGCAGCCGCGAAAAGATGTGGTAAGGTGGGGAAGGTTCGCGGGCGTAGCTCAGTTGGTAGAGCGCTAGCTTCCCAAGCTGGATGTCGAGGGTTCGAGTCCCTTCGCCCGCTCTTGCGTTTTTTGGCGCATCCCCCGTGATCGCGACGTCGAGGCATGCCCCAGCCGTGAGACCGTTCGACATCCAGGTCAACGGCTACGCCGGGGTCGACGTCTCGCTGCTCGCGTCCGCCTGACAACGCGTGCTTGTGACGCGTTTCACGGCAAACCCCCACGCAGCGGCCGCATACCCCTCACGGTTGGTATTGGTGGGGGTGATACCTTGACCGAGTGACGAAACGGTCATTTCGTCGTCGGGGGTCTGCGTTCGGTTGCGCGGTGCCCCGCGCCGCTCTGGTGGTGCCGCTGCCGTGAAACCCGTCACGACTCTCCTGCTCCTCGCGTGTCCGTTCGTCGTCGTCACGGCCGCACGCGCGGCCACGACGACGTACACGTCCGCCTGGGGAGGGGGCGTGATCGCACCGGGCGACGTCGCGGTGATCGACAATGGCGGCAGCATCACCGGCAACGTCACCGCCAACGGCACGCTCCAGTTCAACCAGACGACGTCGCTCACCGTCACGAGCACGATCTCGGGGACCGGTGCCATCACGCTCACGAACACGGGCACGACGAGCCTGCAAGGCCTGACATCAGGCACGGCACGATTCGACCTCGCCATCAACGTCTTGAATGGACAGTTCGTGAGCGGCACGAGTAATTCCAATAGCTTCGTCCTCGGCGACTCGGGCACCGGCTCCTTGACCGTGAGCGGGGGCGTCGTGACGACAAATGCAAGCATCCTTGGACTCAGAGCGACCGGATTGGGCTCGGCGGTGGTGAGTTCGGGCTCGTGGACCACGCGAGTGCTCCAGATCGGAGCCGCAGGCACAGGATCACTGACCGTGCAGGGCGGCGGGGTGGCGAGCACGACGGCGGCAATCGGCAGTACGGGCGGCACCGGCACGGTGCAGGTCACCAGTGGAACCTTCGCAAGTAGTGGACCGCTCTACGTCGGCGGCTACACGTCGGGCAGCGGCAATGGCACGTTGACGCTGACGAACGGCCAGGTCACGAACTCGTTCGGCAATGTCGCCTTCAGCGCGGGCTGCGTGGGCATTGCCACGATCAACGGGGGCACGTGGTCCAGCTCCCAGACACTGTTCGTGGGCCGTTCCGGTGATGGCACGCTGAATATGACCGGTGGTCGGGTGACCAGCGCCAGCGGAACCATCGGGGCGCTCGCCGGCAGCACGGGCGCGGTTTCGATCGCAGGAGGCACCTGGTCGAATCCCGGTGCGCTCACCGTCGGTGGCGCAGGCACCGGCACGCTCACGATCTCGGGCAGCGGGGGCAGCGGCGGGACCGTGATCGTCGGCGGCACGCTGTCGCGCGGTGCGGCCGGCACGATCAACCTTTCCCCGGGTGGCACGCTCCAGATCGGCACGGGCACGACTGCGGGTGGCGCTCTCGCCACCGACCTCGTGAACAACGGATCGCTGGTGTTCAACCGTACCGGTGCCGCAACCGTCGCGAACACGATCAGCGGTTCCGGCTCGCTCGCGATTGCGGGCTCGGGAACCATCACGTTCTCGGGCACGAGCCCGTTCACCGGCCCGACGGCGGTCAATGCCGGGGCGCTCTCCGTCTCTGGTGTGTTCGGCACTTCGGCCGTCACCGTGAACGCGGGGGGCCGTCTCCTCGGCTCGGGCACGCTCGGGGGGGCGGTCACCGTCGCGGAAGGCGGCGTCCTCTCGCCGGGCGTCGGCATCGAGTCGCTGGCGGTGGGCGGCGTCAGCCTGTTCGACGGATCCTCGTTCGTCTCGGAGCTGAATTCCACGGCGCCGCTTGCTGCCGCCGCGGATCTGTTGACGGTTGCGGGCAATCTCTCGCTGTCGGGAACCGTCGACCTCGTGCTTCTCGACCTGGCCGTGAGCCCATCCGCTTTCCCTGTTGGAACCACGTTGTCGCTCGCCTCCTACAGCGGCGTCTGGAATGGTGGCCTGTTCCGCTTTGGTGGCAGTGCCCTTGCCGATGGCGACACGTTTGAAACGGGCACCCAGCTCTGGGCGATCGACTACGACTCCGTCGTCGGCGGCGCGAACTTCGCTGGCGACCAATTGTCAGGCGGCAGTTTCGTCAATCTCGTGGCCGTGCCCGAGCCCTCCGCGCTCGTGACGGTGGGCCTCGGCCTGGCCGCTGCCGCACTCCGGCCGAGGCGTCGGAAGTCGGAAGGTTCCCCCGGCTGAAGGCTACGGATACACTTCGGGCTTTCATCCTCGGAGATCATCCCATGGCCAAGTCAGCAAAGCCCGCAGGTATCGCCGCCGAGATCGTTCCGCCGCACGTGATCGAGAAGGCTCGTGCGCTCCTGACCGGCGCCGAGAAGAAGTTTTTCAACTCGAGCTTCGGTGCGACGCTCGCCAAGCATTCGCATGCCCAGGTCGAAGCGGCCGTGAAGCAGGCGCGGATCCTGCGGAACAAGTGGCGCGATCTCTACGCCAGCCAGTCGCGCACGGCGAAGCGGTCGGGCCGAGCCACCGCCGCGGCCAATGTCCGCACCCGCGAGAAGCACGACCTCCTGGCCGATGCCGTGGCCCGGTTCGAGAAGCGGCTCGCCGAACTGAAAGCGGCTGTCTCGTCCTCGGCTCGGCCCGTGGCGGCGAAGGTCGCGGCGGCCATGCCCAAGAAGCCCGCGAAGGCTACCCGGAAAATCCTGTCGAAAGCCGATCGCAGAATCTCGAAAAAGGCATCCAGGCGGGTGACGGCTGGGCTCGCTGTGGCTCCCGCAGCACAGCTCGTGACGTTCGATCGCGCCAAGCAGCGGAAGGCCACCACGGCCGCGAAGGCGAGCCGAATCAAGCGCAGCGGGCAGGGCACGCAACGGCTCGGCCACACCGCCGCGAGCGGTCGTCGCGCGCAGCGCCGCCGCGACATTCACTCGCGCGGCTAGCGTGGGGCGGCCGGTCGAGATCGACCCGCCACCAGACAGGGCTGGAGCCCCGTCCCTACGATCGTCAAGCAAGCGAGACGCCTGCCCCGCGTCACTTCTTCTCCGTGCTCCGGAACTGCCACGGCGCGACCGGGTCGGGCTGCGCCCAGAGGCCGATCTGCTGGGCGCGGGCCTGTGACTGGAGTTGCGCGAGCGATTGGTCCTTCGAGTAGGCGGCGTAGTGCCAGGCATTGCCCGTCGCCACCATTTCACGGTTCACGTCGCTGCCGTTGACGAGGACGTGGCCGATCCAGCGGCCGTAGCGATCCTTGCCCTCGTCCACGACCTCCACGGTCTTGCCGAACACCATGCTCGCGAGGGCTTCGCGCGAGACCTTGCCGAAGTCCTGCCCGAGTTCGGGGGCGTCGATTTCCGCGAGGCGCACCTTCTGCTGCTGGTTGTTCTCGTCGAGGCAGGTGAGCGTGTCGCCGTCCTGCACGCCCACCACGCGCCACATGTGCGAAGTGGCCGAGCGGCCCGTGGCGGGCGGCGCCTGCGGCATCGACACCATGGCGGGTGGCGGGGTGTCGGCCGGCGCGGACGGCACCCACTGCGACGGCGGTGGTGCCAGCGGTGGTGGTTGCCACGAGGCGGACGGCGGCGGCATCGGCATCGAGGGCGCGGCGACCGGTGGCACCGGCGTGGCGGGCGGCGCGAGCGGTTGGCCGGAAAGCTGCGCTGCGTTCGGCGGATACCGATAGGGCGGTGGCTGGTAGCGGGCCACCGTCGCGGGCGGGAGCGTGTAGGCCGGTGGCGCGGCCCCTTGGGTCTGATAGTTCCAGCCGTTCCCCGCGGCCGGCTGCGGATAGGCTTGGCGCCGGTTCACCGGCGAGAGCATCGGCACCGGGGGGCCGATCGGATACGTGAACGTGTAGGTCGGCGCGTAATAGAGCGTGACCGGCCGGCCGTCGGGACCGATCGACTGATAGGGCACGGGCTGCGGCTGCCAGCCCTGCGGGATCGCTCCGCCCTGGATCACGTAGCCGGGCCACGGCGTCGCCTGTGCGACCGGCACCGCTGTCGCCTGCGGTGGTCCGGCTTTGCCGTCGGTCGATCCCGCGGCGACCTTCGCCCCGCCCGTCGCCCACGGACTCACGGTGCCCGCGTCAGCCGCAAGGCACGCACGCGCGCCGCCTACGATGAGCGCGCACCCCAGCACCACGGCGCGGTTGCTGCGCAGAAATTCGGTGCCACGGAAACGTTCCTGCCGCACCTTTGTCGCCCTCCCGGCGAACCACGCGGACCATCCGGCCGGGTTGTATCGTGCTGCCGGCCTTCGATCGATCGGAATTCGGACGGTTTTGCAGCAAGCCGCGATTTCCTGGACGGCATGCCTTGCCGCATCTGGGCGATCTGGGTGAACTGTGAAGGCATGTGGACGTCTCACACGGTACGAATCCGCCGGCTGGCACTCTGGGCAACGGCGCTGGCCCTGACGCTGATCGTGGGAAGTGCGGCAGCCGAGTCTCCGGCCGATCTGGCCAGGCGGGCCGGCCTGCAGGTCTTCGAAAGTCGGCATCTCACGCTCGTGACGGATCGTCCGCCGCGCGCCGACGACGGCGTGCAGGACTTGCCGGGTGTGTTCGACGAGGCTTTCGTGACCTGGTGTCGGCATTACGGCCTCGACCCCGGGCCGCACGCCTCGTGGCGCGTGGTGGGCTGCCTGATGGTCGACCGGGAGCGCTTCCGCGTCGCCGGACTGTTGCCTGTCGATGGCGTCGTGCCGGACTTCGAGAACGGGTTCTGTGTGGGCGACCGATTCTGGTTGATGGACCAGTCGAATCGCGACTACCGTCGGCATCTGCTGCTTCACGAAGGTGTGCATGCCTTCACACTCACGCTCCGTGACGCCGATGCGCCGCCGTGGTACACGGAGGGCATCGCCGAATATCTCGCCACGCATCGGCTCGAGCATGGCGGCGACGCGACGAGCCGCTTCACGATGACGCCGATACCCCGGCGACGCGCCGACGTCGAACAACTCGGCCGGATCGAACACCTGCGGCACCTCCACGACGCGGGCCAGGCCCCGAGTCTCGCCGACGTGTTCGCGACTCCACCGCAGGCCCATCGGGTTCTCGGTGCGTATGCGGCCAGCTGGGCGGCCGTCACCCTCCTCGCCGGACACCCGGCCTACCGCGACGCCTTCACTGCCACCGAACGCCAGCCGCTCGATCGGGACTTCACGGCTCGGCTGCAGGCCAGTCCCGGCTGGGACGCCACCGCCGCAACCCGTGACTTCGACGCCTTCGTCGCTGATCTCGACTACGGCTACGACTTCGAACGCATGACGATCGACTGGTCTCCTGGCCAGCCGCTCGCCGCAGCCGAGAAGGTGGCGATCGCCGCCGACCGCGGCTGGCAGAACACCGGCTGGTCGCTGACGACGGGTCAGCGCTGCTCGTTCACCGCCTCTGGACGCGTCACCGTAGGGCAGGTTTCAGCCTGTCGCCTCGAATCCCCGCCCGACGGCATCACGCTGCGCTGGGATCGCGGCCGGCCCGTCGGCCGACTGCTCGTGGCCCAGTGGGTCGAGCCTGACGATGGCGGCCGACCGTCCTTCCGGATTCTGGCCGAGGGATCGAGCGGCACGTTCACGGCCGCGACCGCCGGCCCACTCTATCTCAAGCTCAACGAAAGCCCCGGCGACCTCGCCGACAACGCAGGCGAATACACCCTCTCGCTCAAGCCGATGTAGGGACAGAGCTCCAGCTCTGTCCATGGCGGCGCGTAGGGACAGAGCTCCAGCTCTGTCCATGGCGGCGCGTAGGGACAGAGCTCCAGC
>JBAXUY010000047.1:0-21594 GCA_037129475.1 Planctomycetia bacterium
TCGCCACCGTGCAAAACGACCTCAAGCGGGTGCTCGCCTATTCCACGATCAGCCAGCTCGGCTACATGTTCGCGAGCCTCGGCACCGGCACGCTGCTCGGCTTCACCGCCGCGATCTTCCACCTCGTCACCCACGCCTTCTTCAAGGCCCTGCTGTTCTTGGGCGCGGGCTCGGTGATGCACTCGATGGGGGGCGTGATCGACATGCGGCGGTTCGGCGGCCTGCGCAGGATCATGCCGATCACCGCCGCCACGTTCCTCGTGGGCGCGCTTGCCCTCGCCGGCGTCGCCCCGTTCTCCGGGTTTTTCAGCAAAGACGAGATCCTCGCCACGCTTCACGCGAAGGGCTGGCCGAACGCCCACGGCGAACATCACGACGCCGCGCCCGCGAGCCATGCCTTCAGCCCCATACCTCCGACGCAGCCCGCGTCCGAGCTCCCTCTCCCTCTGGGAGAGGGCCGGGGTGAGGGTGCCCCCGCCTCCACCCTGCGATTCGCCTCCATGACGACCGCTTCCCCGGCGGCCGCGCCTCCCGCCGTCCTCGACACGCCGGAGACGTTCCGCGTGCTCTTTTGGATATCGCTCGTCACGGCGGGGCTCACGGCCTTCTACACCTTCCGCGCAGTGTTCATGACGTTCACGGGCCCGACCCGCGTGCCCGAAGAGGCCGGCCACCATGCGCACGAGTCGCCGCCGGTGATGGCGCTGCCGCTCGTGATTCTCGCGGTGCCGTCGGCCATCGCCGGGTGGTGGCTGTTCAGTTCGCAGTGGCTCGCGCATTTCCTCACGGCCACGCCCTCGTTCTCGGCGCCAGCCGTGACGGCCACGGCCGTCCCGCACGCGTTCCACATGGATGTTGCGATCCAGGGCACGCTCGCGGCCGCGATCGGAATCGTGATCGCCGCCATCGGCCACCTCGGCCGGCGCAGCGACGGCCCGCAGATGGAGCGGTTCTTGGGACCGCTCCAGACATTCTTCGCCAACCGCTGCTACATCGACCAACTCTACGCGGGCCTCGTCGTGCGGCCGCTCGAGGGCCTCGCGCTCGTGGCGGCGCTCTTCGATCGCTTCGTGATCGACGGCCTCGTCAACGGGGTCGCCCGCCTGCCCGGTGTCCTCGGCGGCATCGTCCGGCGGCTGCAGGCCGGGCTTCTCCAGCGCTATGCCCTCGCGGGCGTGATGGGCGTGCTCGCGATCGTCCTCGTCCTCGCCTGGCGGCTCCGCGGCTGAACCCTTTCCTTTTCCACCCGACACTCCACCTCCCATGAACGGTCTTACCCCCGGCATGCATTTGCTTCTCGTGCTCGTCACGCCGCTGGTGGGCGCGGTCGTGGCCTGGGTGCTCGGTTCGCGCGGCTACGCGGCGGTGCGGCAGAGCGCGGCGGTCACAGCCCTGATCACGCTCGTCGCGGCGGGCTGGCTCGTGGTGCGGTATCTCACGAGCCCGGAGGCGGCGGCCGGCCAGCCTTACGCCGTCATCACGCTCCCCTGGCTCGTGGACGGCATGTTCGACGTTCGGCTCTCGCTCGGCCTCGACGGCCTGTCGATCTGGCTCTTCGGCCTCTCGGCCCTGCTCTCGCTCACGGCCGTGCTCGTGAGCTGGGAGGCGATCCAGGAGCGGCCGGTCGGGTTCTACATCCTGCTCCTCGTGCTTGAGTCGGCGATGCTCGGCGTGTTCGCCGCCCGCGACGTGATCCTGTTCTACGTATTCTTCGAGTTCACGCTCGTGCCGCTCTTCTTCCTGATCGGCATCTGGGGGCACGACGAACGCCGCAAGGCCGCGATCAAGTTCTTTCTCTATACGCTCGCCGGCAGCGTGCTCGCGTTCCTCGGCCTACTCACGATCGTGCTCTGGAACGCCTCGCATACCGGCACGGTCACGTTCGACATCGACGCCCTCACCGCCGGCCTCGCCGCCCATCCGCTGCCGATGAACGCCGAAGGAGGCTGGCTGCAGATGATCGTGTTCCTCGCCCTGTTTGCCGGCTTCGCGATCAAGGTGCCGATCGTGCCCTTCCACACCTGGCTGCCCTTGGCCCACGTCGAGGCTCCGACCGGCGGCAGCGTCGATCTCGCCGGCATCCTGCTCAAGCTCGGGATCTACGGGTTTCTGCGGTTTTCGCTGCCGATGCTCCCCGACGCGACGGCCCTGGCGGCCCCCTGGATCTTCGGCCTCGGTGTGGCGGGCATCGTCTACGGCGCGCTCGTGGCCCTCGTGCAGACCGACCTCAAACGGCTGATCGCCTACTCGTCGGTGAGCCACATGGGCTACTGCGTGATGGGGCTGTTTGCGCTCGAGCCGGTCGCCGTCGAGGGGGCGACCTTGCAGCTCGTGAACCACGGTCTCTCGTCGGCGGGCCTGTTCGCCCTCGTGGGCATGATCTACGAGCGCTACCATACGCGCAACATCGCGAGCCTGGGCGGCATCGCCTCGAAGGCGCCCTGGCTGGCGGCGCTGTTCATGCTGTTCACATTTTCGAGCATCGGACTGCCCGGGCTCAACGGCTTTGTCGGCGAGTTCATGATCCTCGCCGGGTCGTTTCAGCGGGCCTGGGGGGGCGTGTCGGCGGCCTGGCGCACGGCCTACCTCGTGATGGCCTGCCTCGGCGTGGCCGGCGTCGTGCTCGGCGCGTGGTACATGCTCTGGGCCGTCGAGCGGGTGCTCTTCGGACCGTCGCGAGAGCCGCCGAAGGGGACCGCGGGCGGGCATACGCATGCGCCCGACAGCGGCCACGATCACGGCCACGCATCCCACGGGCACGCCGCCCACGCCGCCGCGACCGACGACCTCGCCTGGCATGAGCTCGCCGCGATCCTGCCGCTCGTCGTGTTCGTGTTCTGGATCGGCCTCGTGCCGGCCACGTTCCTCGGGCCCACGGCCAGTGCCGTGCGCGGCATCATGCAGCCGAGCGCCCAGGCCTTCGCCGCCCGGATGGAAGAAGCAAAAGTCCCGGCCGCCACTGCCGACATCGTCTCCCTGTCACCTCCGACACACACGCCATGACGTCCATGCCCACCGCCCTCGAAACCTTTCTGCTCGTGCGGCCCGAGATCGTGCTCGTAGCCGGGGCGATCGTGGCCTTCTTGGGCGGCGCGTTCGCCGGAGTGCGGCGCGGCTGGCTCGTGGCGGTGGCCGCACTCTTCGCCGCGCTCTTCGTCGCCTGGGCACAGCCCGGGGCCGGCCTGCTCGCGGCCGACGCCGCGGGCCGCGGATCGATCGTGTCGGGCCCCGTCTCGATCGATCCCTTTTCCACGTATGTCCGCTTCGTCGTGCTCGGCCTGGGCCTGATCCTCGCGCTCGTGCAGGCCGGCGACATTTTCCCGGCGGCCGTCAGCCGTGGCGCCGGAGTGTGGCGCGGCGGCACCTGCGAGGAGGCGGGCACGTTTCTCCTGCTGCTCGCCGGCCTCTCGCTCGTGGGCGTGAGCGACGATCTCGTCTTGCTCTTCGCCGGGCTCGAGCTCGTGTCGATTCCCACGTATGTGCTGCTGGCCCTCAAGCGGACCGACGCCCACGGGCAGGAGGCGGGTCTCAAGTATTTCTTCCTCTCGCTCGTGGCCTCGGCGCTGTTTCTCTACGCGCTCGTGTGCCTCTATGGGATCGGCGGCTCGACGCGGTTCGACGCCATCGCAGCCGGGCTCCGGGCCGGCGGCGATGGCATGGTCATGGCCCTCCTGCCGGTGGCCCTCGGCATGGCGATGGCCGGGGCGGCCTTCCGGCTCGCCGCCGTGCCGATGCATTTTTATGCGCCCGACGTCTACGAGGGCACGAGCCCGGGAAATGCCGCGGTGCTCTCGACGCTGCCGAAGGTGGCGGGGGTCGTGGTGCTCCTGCGGCTCGTGGGCCTCGCGATCCCCGGCCCGCTCGGCGATGGCACGGCAGCCCCGGGCGCCGCCGCCTACACCGATCTCTTCTGGCAGCTCGCCGCGGTGCTCGCGGCGGTCACGATGACCGTCGGGAACGTGATGGCGCTCGTGCAGACGAACCTGCGCCGGCTGCTCGCCTGCTCGTCGATCGCCCACGCGGGCTACCTGCTCGTGGGCATCGCCGTGGCAGCGGCCGCAGCGTCGGTGGGCACCGCCGGCGGACGCGATGCGGTCGCGGCGGATGCATCGTGGCTCGCCGGACTCGGCGGCGCGACGGCCACGCTCTTCTATCTCGCGACCTACGCACTCGGCACGATCGGGATCTTCGCAGCGATCGCCTACCTCGGCCACCGCTGGCCCGAATGGACGAGTGGCAGCGGGCCGCGGCCGCCGCGGCAGGAGATCACGTCGGTCGAGGATCTCGACGGTCTCTCGGGCACCAACCCCGTCGCAGCGTTCGCAATCGGCGTGTTTCTCCTGAGCCTCGCCGGCATCCCGCCGCTGCCCGGCTTCTGGGGCAAGCTCACGCTCGCCACGTCGGCGCTCGAAGTCGACTGGAACGCGCCGATCACGCTCGGCAGCCGGCGGGCCGCGTTCGTGGCGCTCGCCGTGATCCTCGTGCTCAACGCCGCGATCGCCGCCGCGTATTACCTGCGGATCATCGCGGCGATGTATTTCCGCTCGACGAAGCGGGGCGTGCAGGCCGACGGCGGCCTGGCGGCCGGCATCGCGATGCTCGCCTGCCTCGTGCTCGTGGGCCTCGTCACGCTCCAGCCTCGCGGCCTCTTTCGCACGTCGGCCGCGGCGGGTGATGCCGTCTCGCGCACGCCCGTCGTCGCGACGGCCGCTGCCTCGTCTCCCGCCTCCCTCACGCCCGCAGCCACGATCCGATGAGCACGACCCCCGACCCCGCGTCTGTCCGCGCCGTCCTCGCCGACTTTCCCGATCCGGAGTCGGGCAGGCCGCTCACCGAGATGGGGCAACTCGGAGCGATCGACGCCACCCCTGCCGCGATCCGCACCTCGATCGGCCTCACGACACACTCGGCCGTGCTCTGGAAGCAGGTGCGCGGCCGGATCGAGGAACGGCTGCGCACCCGGTTTCCCCAGGTCCCGCAGGTCGACGTCACGATCACGCCCCACGACCGTCCGCCGGGCAAGCTCGGCCAGATCGGCCTCGAAGCGAAGAGCGTGATCGCCGTCGGCAGCGGCAAGGGGGGCGTGGGCAAGAGCACGATTGCGGCGAGCATCGCGATCGGCCTGGCGCGGGCCGGCAGCAGGGTCGGCCTGCTCGACGCCGACGTCTACGGTCCGAGCGTGCCACACCTGCTCGGCCTCTCCGGCCGGCCGGAAATCGAGAGCGGCAAGATCGTGCCGATGCGGCTGGCCGTCGGAAGCGGCTCGATGCCCGTCATGTCGATGGGGTTTCTCGTGCCACCGGGCGAGGCGGTGGTGTGGCGCGGGCCGATGCTCCACGGCGCGATCACGCAGATGCTCCGCGACACGCTCTGGGGCCCGCTCGACTATCTCGTGATCGACATGCCGCCCGGCACGGGCGACATCGCGCTCACGCTCTCGCAGGTGTTGCCACTCACCGGCGCCGTCGTCGTCTGCACGCCGCAGGACGTGGCCCTGCTCGACGCCACGAAGGCGATCGCCATGTTCCGCAAGGTGAACATCCCGCTCCTCGGCATGGTGGAGAACATGAGCTTCTTCGTCTGCCCCGACACGCAGAAGCGCTACGACATTTTCGGCACCGGCGGCGCGAAGCGCACGGCCAAGGAACTCGACATCCCGTTCCTGGGCGAAGTGCCGATCCAGATCCCGATCCGCGAGCATGGCGACGCTGGCCAGACCGCTGCCAACTACGACGACCCCGCGAGCCGGCCGTATCTCGAAGCCATCTGCGAACGCCTCGTAGGCCACCTCGCCGCCACCAGCGCCGCCTCGCCGCCCCTCCCGTCGCTGCCGGTGTTGTAAGGCAGTTTTCAGCCCGTCATTCCTTGACTCGTGAAAACCCGGCTCGGGGTTACCAGTTGGGGAGGATCGGGGCTGCCCATGCCCTCGAGCGGGCTATGGGAGCAAGCGAAGCCATGGATGGCGAAGCGAAGCGGACATGCAGAGAGCCGAGGCCGGGAGGGCCGAGGCGAACGTCAAGCGAGAGGGTCTGGGCAGTCACGATCCGGCGCGCGCCCAATCAAGCGAATGTCCGGCGACGGAGTATGGGCAGCCCCGAGCCGGGTTGGGCTTGGGCGTTTGCCCCGTGAAAATGGCCTAGGGATGCTGCGGCAAACGTGAAATACTCCGCCGGGGCCGTCCGGCCTTGCGGAGTTTTTCATGCGCGTGTTCCTGTCTGCCGGCGAGCCCTCGGGCGACCATCATGCCGCGCTCCTGGTGCGCGCGATCCGCGCGCGGCGGCCAGATGTCGAGTGCGTCGGGCTCGGGGGGCCGTGCATGGCGGCCGAGGGCTGCACGCTCGTCGCCGACCTCACGCAGCTGGCCGTGATGTGGTTTCTGCGGGTGATCCTCAACATTCACCGATTCGTCGATCTCGCCCGGCGGGCCGAGCGGAGTTTTCTCGACGCCCGCCCCGATGTCTGCGTGCTCGTCGATTTCCCGGGGTTTCACTGGTGGCTCGCCTGGCGGGCGAAGCGGCACGGGATCCCCGTCGTATTCTATTGTCCGCCGCAGATCTGGGCCTGGGCGAGCTGGCGGATCGAGAAGATGCGCCGGCTCGTCGATCACGTGCTCTCCGCGCTCCCCTTCGAGCACGACTGGTTCACGGCCCAGGGGATGCGGAGCACGTACGTTGGACATCCGTTCTTCGACGAGCTTGCCCAGATGCCGCCGCGACTGCGCGACGATGCGGCACCGCTCGTGCTGCTTCTGCCGGGATCACGTGGGCAGGAGATCGAGGCAAACCTCGCCTCGATCCTGCGGGCAGCCGCGACCGTGAAGGCCCGCGTGCCTGCGGCTCGGTTCGCCATCGGCGCCCTCCACGAGCGACATGCCACGCGGATCCGTGAGCTGCTCGCCGCGCAGCAGCCGGCCCTCGGCAGCCTCGACGTGGTCATCGAGACCGCCTGCACCCGCAGCCTGATCACCGAGGCGGCCTGTGCCATCGCCGTGAGCGGCTCGGTGTCGCTCGAGCTGCTCGCGTCACGGGTGCCCACCGTGATCGTCTATCGGATCAGCGGCCTCGCCTTCGTGGTGCAGAGCTGGTATCGCCGGGCGCGGTTCATCACGCTCGTGAACCTGCTCGCCTGCAACGATCCGATCCGGCCGGTGCGTCCCACACTCCTGCCGCCTGCGGCCGTCGAGGCGGCCGACCCCGAGGCCGTGTATCCGGAATATCTCGCCGTGCAGGATCCGGCCCGCGAGGCGGCGGCGTACGTGGTCGAGTGGCTCACCGATCCGGTGGCGCGGGAGCATGTGAACGGGCGGATCGAAGCCGTGGCGGTGCGGGTGGCGACGGGCGGCTCGGCGGCCCGGGCCGCCGATGCTGTGCTCGCGATCGCGTCGGGCGGCCACGTGACCACTGCCATGCCGGTGCCGGCCGCCCGGGCGGCATAATGGCAGCCATGTTTCTCAACGAGCCGCAGCCCACGCCCGCCGACCTGCAGTTTTCGATCGGGCGGGTACCCGTGCGGGTGAGCGCGTGGTTTTGGGTGGCCGCGGCGCTTCTGGGCTGGAACGTCTGCCAGGCGCTCGCCCGCTCCGATCAGCGCGAGCTCCTCCGCTACCTCGTGGCCTGGGTGGCGGTCGTGTTCGTGTCGCTTCTCGTACACGAACTCGGCCATGCGTTCATGTATCGGTGGTTCGGCCAGTCAGCCCACGTGGTGCTCTATCACTTCGGTGGCTTGGCGATTCCCGATGCATGGGGCCGACGCGGTGCCCGACGGCCCCTCGAACGGCTGCTCGTGTCGGCGGCCGGGCCGCTCGCACAGCTGCTGCTCGCGGCCGCGATCGTGGCGGGACTCACGGTGGCGGGGTTTCAGGTGCCCCTGCCCCTGCCCGGGCTCGGCGACGCCCTCGGGCTCTCGGATGGACGGCCGCTGCCCTCGGCGCTCGCGTTCGCGATCGTGTGGTTTCTGCTGCAGGTGAACATCTTCTGGCCGCTCATCAACCTCCTGCCAGTGCCACCGCTCGACGGCGGTCAGATCGCCCGTGAGGCGCTCCTCGCCGTCGGCATCGACGACGCACCGCGGATCGCCGGCCTCGTGGGCGCGGTCACGGGCGGCCTCGTCGCCTTCTGGGCCTACTCGAACGGCGAACCCTACCTCGGCATCATGTTCGCGATGCTCGCCGTGTCGTGCTGGCAGAACCTGCCGGGAAACACGCCGTGGCGCCGGTGGAACTGACAGGCTCGCGCAGCGCGGTCGTCGTGCTCGGCGCGAGCAACGTCTCGCGCGGCCTCCCGCGGCTCGCCGCGACGGCGCGAGCCCGAACCGCCGGCCCGCTCGATCTCTTCGTCGCCGCCGGTCATGGCCGGGGTTACGGCGTCTCCACCCGCGTCTGGCAGCGGCGGCTGCCCTCGATTCTCTCGAGCGGCCTGTGGCGGGCGCTCGACCGCGAGCGGGCGGACCAGCCGCTTGCCGTGATCACCGACGTGGGCAACGAACTGCTCTACGGCCTCGGCGTGAGCGCGGTGGCAGGCGCCGTGCGCGACGCGGCCGGCAGGCTCGCCGACCGCGGTGCCCGGCTCGCGATCATGGGCCTGCCGCTCGCGGGCATCGCCGGCGTGGGGGCCGTGCGCTACCGCCTCCTGCGCACGCTCTACGTGCCGGGCTGCCTGCTCGGCCTTGCCGAGCTCAAGCAGGCGACGCGCTGGCTCGACGAGGAACTCCAGGCGATCGCGGCCGACACGGGGGCCACGTTCCTCGAGCAGCCGGCCGAATGGTATGGCGTCGACGCCCTCCACGTCCGCCGGCCGCAGCTCGACGCGCTCTGGCAACGCGTCTGCGACGCCTGGACACTGCCCGCCGCTGCCGTCCGGCCGCGTCCGTCGCTCACCGACTGGGCTGCACTCGGGTCTCGTGCCGCGGAGGTGCGCTCGCTCGGCCGCATCACGCGGCTCACGCGGCAGCCGGTGATCGATCGCGACGCGCTTCGAGTGTGGATGTATTGATCCCCACTCAGCCAATCCGGCTCGGGGCTGCCCATACTCCGTCGGCTGGTGATGACCCGGCCTTCCAGGCCTGTCGGATGGACAGAGCTGGAGCTCTGTCCCCACGGGGGAGGCGAGGGGCTGCCCCTACCGTTGAGCCGGCGTATCTGACCAGCGGAGCCATGGATGGCGCAGCGCAGGCAGATCCGAGTGAGTGGAGGGCTGGAGGCCCTCGGCAAACGTCCGGTGAGACGGTACGGGGCAACCCCGAGCCGGCTTGGGCGAGTCAGGCATCACTTGCCGGCCGGTGCGAAGCCCTTCTCGATGTTGCCGAACACCATGTTCACCTGATCGTCGGCCGAGGCCTTCTCGACCTTGCCCTTGCAGTTGGGGCAGCAGAAACCGACCTCGGCGTCACCGATCGCGAGCTGCGTGCCCGGCTTGACGGCGCCGCCGCTGAACGGGCAACCCTTCTGCACGAGCTGGCCGGTGCTCACCATCTGCTGGTGCGCCTTGGCCGCGAACTTCGCCGAGTCGCCTTCGAAGGCCTTCTGGCAGTTGCCGCAGCAGAAGTAGACGCTGCCGCCGTCGAACGCGACGCTCTTCTCGGGATTGCAGCCCTTGCCCGACACGGGGCACTTGGCGTCCTTCGGCTCCTTGACGGCGGCCGATGCGACCATGGCCGAGCAGAGCACGGCCACGCACAGACCAAGCAGACGAATCGACTTCATGACGGATGTCTCCATGCGGATTTGCGTTGCGGGCAGGCGGACGACTGCCACCGACCCATGATCATAGGACCGCGACACAGCCGGCTGCAATCGGCATTTTACGGGCGTCTCGGCTCCGGAAGCCGGATCGCCAGCGCTGCCCCGGCGATGATGACGGCGGCTCCCACGATGAACACGGGCCGGAAGCCGACCGTGTCGACCGCCAGGCCGATGAGCGGGGAGAGCACGAACGGCACGGCAAGCGCCGCCCCCACCATGCTCACATAGCGCGGATGTTCGGCTGGCCGCGGCGCGATCTCGAGCGCGTAGTTCGTGAACAGCTTGAGCGAGAGCGGGTTGAGCCCGAGGGGTGCGTAGACGATCCAAAACCAGTCGACGGCGAACGCGTGGGGCAACAGCGAGAGCAGCGTGACGACCAAAGGCGTCGTGGCGGAGAGCGCGACGAGCCAGATGAGCACGATCCGCGTGCCGCGGCGATCCGACATCGGGCCCACGACGAGACTCGCGACACCGGTGGCCGCGTTCTGCACGACGACCCACGTGAGCAGACTGCCGAGCCGGCTGCCGAGCCGGTCGCGGGCGAACGCCTGGTAGTGTGGAAAGAGCATCAGCACCGCCGAGAAGCAGGCCGCCACGAAGCACAGCCGCACGAGCGCCGTGTCGGCACGCAGCGCCGTGGCCCAGTCGGCGAACAGCCGGCCCGCGCCGCGGCGACGATCGCGCTCGTGAACTGCGTACTCGGGCGGGTCGGCCGGTTCGTCGAGGAACAGCGGCATGACGGCCGCGAGCGCGAAAAACGCCGCCGTGGCGCCGAAGATCTTGGGAAAGCCGTTCGGCTCCTCGAGCCACGGCCCGAGCAGCAGGAAGGCTGCGAGGATTGCGAGCACGCTGCCCACCGCCACGCTCACGACCATCGCCCGACCGCGATGACCGGGGGAGATGAGCTTGCCCTGGAGGGACGCCACCACGAGCTGGTTGACGCCATTCGACGCCGAAAAGAGGGCGTAGAGCACGAGAAAGAGCGCAGCCAGAAGATCCGGCCGGCGCTCGGCCAAGGGCTGCCACGCGACGGCGAGAATGCCGAACCACGCAGCCATCGCGAGGCTCGAGCGGACGAGCGCCCACTTCTTCTTCGGCATGCGGCCGAGCGTACCGGCGGCCACGAGCGGCGGCACGCTCTGGCCGCCACGGTTGAGCACGGGGAGCAGGCCGCGAAGCGCCCCTGAGTCGACCACGGCGTCGAGCACGGCGGGCATGATGATCGTTTCGGTCTTGAAGATCCAGCCGACGCGGACGACCACCTGGTAGAGCTCGAGCCAGAGCGTGTTGCGGGCCTCGCGCCGGTCTGCAGGGGATATGGCGCTGGCGGATTCGAGGGGCGAAGCGGACATCGGGTAGGATCGGCGGGCGTCGACGAGCGCACGGCGTGTGCTGCTCCAAGATGCGAGCATGAAGGTTTTTCGAGGTGTCGTCCATGAGAATCGCGCCGACCATCGCCTGCCTGGCCCTGATCGCGCTCGCGGCCTCCTCCCAGGCCGCCGAGGTGCCCGTGTGGTTCGGCACCTACACCAACGCCAAAACCGGGGCGGAGGGCGTCTACATCGCCCGGTTCGACACCGACACCGGCACACTCACGAAGCCCGTGCTCGCCGCGGCGGTGAAGAACCCGTCGTTCCTCGCGCTCCATCCGACCCTGCCCATGCTCTATGCGGTGAGCGAAATCGCCGACGCAGCTGGCAAGCCGACGGGCGGCATCCTCGCGTTCGCGATCGACGAACGCACCGGCACCCTCACGAAGAAGAACGAGCAGCCCTCGGGCGGGGCCGGGCCCTGCCACGTTTCGATCGATCGCGCGGGCAAGGTCGTGCTCGCTGCGAACTACGGAGGCGGCAGTGTGATCTGCCTCGGGATCGAGCCCGACGGCAGCCTGCGGCCCGTCGTCTCGGGCACACCGGGCGGCTTCATCCAACACGAGGGGTCGAGTGTCAACGCGAAGCGGCAGGAGAAGCCGCACGGCCACTCGATCTATCCCTCGCCCGACGGCCGCTTCGCCATCAGCTGCGATCTCGGGATCGACAAGGTACTCGTCCACGCGCTCGATGTGACCAAGGCGACGCTCGCCCCACACGGCTTCGGGGCCACGAAGCCCGGTGCCGGGCCGCGGCACTTCGCCCTCCATCCGAGCGGCCGCTTCGGCTACGCCGTCAACGAGCTCGATCTCACGGTGACCGGCTTCGCATTCGATCCCGCGGCTGGCACGCTCACGGAGTTCCAGACGATCTCGACGCTCCCCGCCGACGTCACCGACCGCACCGGGCTCTCCACCGCCGAGATCGTGGCCCATCCACATGGAAAGTTCGTCTACGCATCGAACCGCGGCCATCACTCGATCGCGATGTTTTCCGTCGACGAGCCGACGGGCCGGCTTGCGTCCCTCGGCGTCGAGCCGATCCGCGGCAAGACGCCGCGGAACTTCGTGCTCGATCCAACGGGCAGGTTCCTGCTCGCCGCCGGCCAGGATTCGAACACGGTGACCGTTTTCGCGATCGACCCGGCCACCGGCCGGCTCACGTTCACGGGCACGTCGATCGACGTGCCGAGCCCGGTGTGCATCCGCTTCCGGAAGTAGGGACGGAGCTCCGGCGCTGTCATTCCGACAGGCCTGGAGGCCTGTCGCTACGTTCCTGTCGCAATCACCATCTCGAGATAACTTCGGGGCTCGGGGCTGCCGCAGCCGAGTTCACTCGCGAGCGCGGCGATGTGGGCTTGCGCCGCAGGAATCCCGTCGGCCGTGGCGATCAATTCCAGTTCGAGGTAGTCGCCGAGGCCGTCGACCCTGTCGAGGGCGACTTCGATCTCGACGCCCTGCCACGCGAGACCGGCCGGCCGGCGCCGCTTCACCACCTCGCGCACGCGCCGGAAGCCGAGGGCCTCGAGCAATTCGGTCCAGCGGTCGAGCGTGGGCGCCGCCCCGGCGGACTCGCCCGGCGAAACCGTCGCGAGGGGCAGCTCGATCTCGCGCCGCGTCTTTCCGCCGCCGGCGAGCCGCGGACCCTTCCAGGTGATCACCACGTCGTCGCCGACGCTCCGCAGCCGCAGGGCCTCGTCTGTCCGGGCGAAATCGCGGGCCGGGTGCGCGAAGTAGCGATCGGTCTGCTCCGCGGGCGCGGCGAAGTGCGCACCGAGGGCGGCGAGCCTCTGTTCGACTGCCGCCAGGTCGTCGATGCGAAACTTCAGTTCGACTTCGTACACTCTGGTGTCCCGGAAACGGATCGGTGACAGGCTGAAGCCCGCCCCACGATGATGCCATTTGTACGCTTTCTTCTCGCTGTGCTCACTTGCTTCGTGCTCGTCGGCTGCGGTGGCCCCGACCCGAGCCACCCCGCCATCGGCCGCACCGTCGGCAACCTGCCGCTCGTCGCGCTCGCCGATCCCGACCGCCCCGCCCCCGCGTACGAGGGCAAGGTGACACTCCTCAACTTCTGGGGCACGTGGTGCCCCCCCTGCCGCCGCGAGCTCCCCGGGATGGCGCGGCTCGCCACCCGGCTTGCCGACGACCCACGATTTCAGCTCGTGGCCGTGTCGTGCGGCGGCGCCGGACCGGACGACCTCGACGAGATCACCGCCACGACGACCGACTTTCTCCAATCGCAGCGGATTCACCTCGATGCCTGGGCCGACCCCGACGGGATGACGCGGACCATCTTCGCCACGTCGTTCGGCTTCGACGCCTACCCGACCACGTATCTCATCGGCCCCGATGCCACCGTGCGGGCGGTGTGGACGGGCTACCGCTCCCGCGACGAGGCCGACATGGCTGCTGCTGTGGTCACACTCCTCAAGGAAGTGCCGGCTCCAGGGTTGCCAGCCGGTCGATGAACGCCGCGGCGGCCGCCCCGGGGTCGGCTGCGTCGATCACCGCCGCCGACACAGCCACGCGGCGGATGCCGAGCGCGACGAGTTCGTCGAGCCGGTCGAGCGTGATGCCGCCGATCGCGAACGCCGGCAGCGCGATCTCGCGGGCGACGCTGGCCAGGAACTCCCGCGGAGCGAATGCCGGGAACGACTTCGTGGGCGACGGAAAACACGGACCCACGCCGAGGTAGTCGGCCCCGTCCACGCCGGCCGTGCGGGCCTCGTCGAACGCATGGGCCGTACGGCCGACGAGCGCGTCGGGCCCGACCGCCCGCCGGGCCGCGGGCACCGGGAGATCGGTCGCGCCGACATGCACGCCGGCGGCGCCGATGGCCGCCGCGACATCCGCGCGGTCGTTGACGACCACGAGAGCCTCGGCCGGCGCTCGGCGGCGCGCGATCGCGACGGCACGCCTGGCCCGATCCACGAGGTCCGGGGTTGCGAGATGCTTGTCGCGCAACTGGATCATCCGCACGCCCGCCGCGAAGAGTTGCTCGACGAGCCGCTCGAACGACGCTGCGTCGGGGCGGCCGTCGACGAGCACGCACACTGTCACGCCCGCCAGCCGATCGCCCGCCCGTGCCACGCCCGCCGCCGTCTTCTCGAGCGTGTAGAGCCGGTAGCGCAGGGCCTCGAACCGGGCCGCCTCGCTCGGGGCCACCATGAGGGCCACCTCCTGCAGACTACGGAGCGCCTGGGCAGCCCGGGCCGCGTTGGCGGCGACGAGATCGGCGGGGCTGCGCCGGGCAAGCGCCGCGTCGGCCACGATCGCGGTCCCCACGTCGCCGATGGTGTCGCGGCAGGCGACGCGCCGGGCGAACACGGGGGCGGCGAGCACCGTCGCCAGGTCATGCCGCAGCGCCTTCGCGGTCGCGGTGAGCACGGCGTCGTCGAGGATGAAGCGGGCCACGTCTTCAAGCACGCGCAGGGCTTCGGCGGCCCGGTTGGCCGCCGCGTCGCACAGCCGCCACGGTCCCGCGGCCACACCGAATCGCTCGCCGTCGCCGGTTTCAAGCCCGTCTTTCATGCCACTTGTTGTAACGTTTCAGCGGCTCGATACGCCTTGGAAAAACGGCCGGGTGGTCCTACACTCCCCCGCCCTTCCAGGGGAAGCGTTCCATGCGCATGCTCCGCCCTCTCACTCTCGTCTGGCCCGGTCTGCCGTGGCTCTGGCTGCGCGGCAGCGTGGCCGGGCTCGTGCTCGCGCTGGCGTTCGCCGTCGTGTTCGACATGGCGATCCTCTCGACCTGGATCTGGAGCGAGTTTCTCGAACTGCCGATCGTGGTCGGCCTGTGGGTGGCAGCGGCCGTGATCTGGATGGCTGCGACCGTGTCGGCCGCGCTCGCATTTCCGGCCCCGATCCAGACCGGCCGCGATGCGGCGGCCGACGCGCTGTTCACCGCCGCCCGCGACGCCTACCTGGCCCGCGACTGGCTGGCCGCGGAAACGAAGCTGCGGTCGCTCCTGGTCGTCCGCCCCACCGACGGCGAGGCCCAGTTGCTGCTGGGCACGCTGCTGCGCCGCGTGGGCCGCCTCGAGGAGGCCCGTACCGCGCTCGAGAAACTCCTCCGGAGCGACGCGGGGGCCCCCTGGCGGTCGACGATCGCCCGGGAACTCGCTCGGATCGAGCCGCCCGCCATCCTCGCGATCAACGGCGGCGTCCCAACCGCCGCTCCGGCCGAGCGGGCGGCGTAGCGACCATCGGGAACCGGGCATTTTCACGGCATCGGCCCGTTTCGGCAGACGCCGCCGTGCCATGCTCCTAGAATTCGTCACAGGGTTTGGCGTAAGGTTTGCACACGTAAAGGATTGCGGTCGGCGGCTGCCGGAATGGCACGGGGCCGATCAGGACTGACGTTTCCGCGAAGGGACCACCACCATGTACGAGCGTTTCACCGACCGGGCCCGCAAAGTGATGCAACTGGCCAACCAGGAGGCCCAGCGGTTCAACCACGAGTACATCGGCACGGAGCACGTGCTCCTCGGTCTCATCAAGGAGGGGAGCGGCGTCGCGGCGAACGTGCTCAAGAACCTCGACATCGACCTGCGGAAGATCCGCATGGAGGTCGAGAAGCTCGTCCAGAGCGGCCCCGACATGGTGACGATGGGCAAGCTCCCCCAGACGCCCCGGGCCAAGAAGGTGATCGAGTATTCGATGGAGGAGGCCCGCAACCTCAACCACAACTACGTCGGCACCGAGCACATCCTTCTCGGTCTCCTGCGCGAGCAGGAGGGCGTGGCCGCCCAGGTGCTCATGAACCTCGGCCTCAAGCTCGAAGACGTGCGCGAGGAGGTGCTCAATCTCCTCGGCCACGGCATGGAAGAGGGAGGCGAGCGGGCCGGCATGGGCGGCCGGCAGCCGGCCGGTGCCGGCGGCGGCGGCGGCGAGTCCTCGACCAAGAGCGGCAAGAGCAAGACGCCCGCCCTCGACAGCTTTGGCCGCGACCTCACCGAACTCGCCCGGCAGGGCAAGCTCGATCCGGTGATCGGCCGTGAGAAGGAGATCGAGCGGGCGATCCAGATCCTCTGCCGCCGCACGAAGAACAATCCCGTGCTCCTCGGCGAGGCGGGCGTGGGCAAGACGGCGATCGTCGAGGGCTTCGCCCAGCGGGTCATCGACGGCAACGTGCCCGAACTGCTCGCCGACCGGCGGATCGTGGTGCTCGACCTGGCCATGATGGTGGCCGGCACCAAGTATCGCGGCCAATTCGAGGAGCGGATCAAGGCGGTGATGAACGAGGTGCGCCGCGCGAAGAACACGATCCTGTTCATCGACGAACTCCACACGCTCGTGGGCGCCGGCGGTGCCGAAGGGGCGATCGACGCCTCGAACGTGCTCAAGCCGGCCCTCGCCCGCGGTGAAATCCAATGCATCGGCGCCACCACGCTCGACGAATACCGCAAGTACATCGAGAAGGACTCGGCCCTCGACCGCCGGTTCCAGATCATCATGGTGGAGCCGGCGAGCAAGGCCGAGGCCGTGGAGATCCTCAAGGGCCTCCGCGATCGCTACGAGAGCCACCACCGCGTGCAGATCACGAACGAGGCCCTCGAGGCGGCCGTGGAGCTCTCCAGCCGCTACATCACCGGCCGCTGCCTCCCCGACAAGGCGATCGACGTGATCGACGAGGCCGGCGCCCGCGTGCGGCTCAAGGCGATGACGAAGCCGCCGGACCTCAAGGAGATCGACGAAGAGGTCGAGAAGCTCAACAAGGAGAAGGAGGAGGCGGTCGCCAACCAGGACTTCGAAAAGGCGGCGGCGCTCCGCGACCAGGCCGACAAGCTCAAGAAAAAGAAGCAGACCATGACCCGCGACTGGCGCGACAAGAGCCGTGAGGCCGATGGCGTCGTCGACGAGGAAGTGGTGGCCGAGGTCGTCTCGAAGATGACCGGTATCCCGCTCACGCGGATGTCGACCGAAGACCAGGCCCGGCTCATGGGCATGGAGGACGAACTCCACAAGAGGGTCATCGGTCAAAACGCCGCGATCAAGAGCGTGTCGAAGGCGGTGCGCCGGAGCCGCTCCGGCCTCAAGGACCCGAAGCGGCCGATCGGCTCGTTCGTGTTCGCCGGGCCGACAGGCGTGGGCAAGACGCTCCTCGCCAAGGCCCTCGCGCAGTTCATGTTCGGCGACGCCGAAGCGCTCATCCAGATCGACATGAGCGAATACATGGAGAAGCACAATGTCAGCCGGCTCATCGGCGCCCCGCCGGGCTATGTCGGCTTCGAGGAGGGCGGCCAGCTCACGGAGAAAATCAGAAGGCGTCCGTATGCCGTGGTCTTGCTGGACGAGATCGAGAAGGCCCACCCCGACGTGTTCAACATGCTCCTCCAGGTGATGGAGGAGGGGCGGCTCACCGACTCGTTCGGGCGAAACGTCGACTTCCGCAACACGATCATCATCATGACGACGAACGCGGGCGCGGAGGCGATCAAGAACGAGGCTGCGTTCGGCTTCCAGAAGCCCGACGATGACGCCAGCTACGAGGGCATGAAGGGCCGCGTCAACGAGCGGATCGAGAAGGTGTTCCGACCGGAGTTCCTGAACCGGCTCGACGACGTGATCGTGTTCCACCACCTCACGGTCGACGACCTCAAGAAGGTGATCGACATCGAGCTGGCGAAGGTTCGCGAGCGGCTCGGTGAGCGCGGGCTCAAGCTCGAGCTGACCGACGAGGCCAAGCAGTTCCTCATCAAGAAGGGCTCCGACACCGACTTCGGTGCCCGGCCGCTGCGTCGGGCTCTCGAGAACTTCATCGAAGACCCGGTGAGCGAGGAACTCTTGAAGGGCGAGTTCGAGGGCAAGGACACGATCCAGGTCGACTGCACCGAGGTGGCGGGCAAGAAGCAGCTCGTCTTCAAGGGGCTCGTCACTGCCGAGCCGGTCGCCGCGGCCGGCGCCGACGGCGCGCCGTCCTGAGCCTGAGGCCGACGGTGCGGCCGCGACTCGGCTTCGGTCGAGATCCGGCGGCCCTCCGGATGGCGGTCTGCGATCGACCTCCTCGATTCAGATGGCGACGGTGCCATACTCTACGACCGGTTCGCCTGAGTGCTCGCTTTGACCGGATCGTGTCCATGCATGTCGTTCACCCCCGAATCGGCTCGCCAGTCGTGACCGGGGTGGCACACACAGGTGCCCGCCTGCAGCACGCCCGGTGGAATTTCCCGTGGCCTGCGGGCCGACCCGACCTGTCAGACGAACGGATCGCGACGACGCTCGCGCGTTGGCTGGGCGACGTGTCTCCGCCATCCACCGCCACGGATGCCACGTTCTTGAACGCCGCCGCGCTCCGGCTGGCCATCCGGCTCCACCGCCAGTCGGCACCTGAGTTCGAGGAGTTCGTGGCGGCCTCGCCGCACGGATCGGATGCCGGGGGCTTCGGATTCTGCTTCATCGATCCCGTCGTCGCCTCGCTCGCTGCCGAGTGGGCCGTGAAGACGGTCCACGAAGCAACCCTGCAGGCAGCGACTGCGCCCCTTCGCCCGATTGACGACCTGGTGGGCGAGGCCCACGCCGCATTCGGCCAGCTCTGGCCGAGCAAGGACTCCGCCCGGGTCCTCCTCGAAGCGGCCCGCCGTGGCATTCCCAGCACACGGCTCACCGACCATGCCCCTGTGTACCGTCTCGGTGACGGGAGCCACCAGGCCAAGGTGTTCAAGATGTTCACCCAGCGCACGCCGCACCTGGCGAGCGTGCTCACGACGTCGAAGACCACCACGACGCAGATCCTCTCGAGGCTGGGGTTTCCGGTGCCCGTGAACCAACGTGTCTCCACGCTCGATGAGGCACGGTGGTTCGTATCGCGCGTCGGATATCCGGTGGTCGTAAAGCCCAACGCTGCCGACTTCGGGCGGGGCGTGACAGCGGAAATTCGGGGCGATGGGCAGCTTGCCACGGCGTTTGCCCGGGCGCGGCCGTTCGGGGACGTGCTCGTGGAGCAGCACATCTCCGGTGAGAACTACCGACTCCTCGTGATCGACGGCGTCTGTCGAGGCGTCAACCACCGGGTGCAGCCCGACGTGATCGGCGACGGCGTGCGCACGATCGCCCAATTGATCCTCGACAAGGCGTCGGTCAACGAGAAGTTTCCCCGTCCCGACGATCCGACGCTCGCTGGCTTCCTCGAGGGGCTCGGCCGCCGGCTCGGTGACGTGCCGGCCCCGGGCGAGCGGGTGCGGACGAGCGCGGTGGCGAACGCCTCGGCGGGGGGCACGCGTGTGGACGTCACCGATCGGGTCCATCCAGACAACATGCGGCTCGCCGAGTCGATCGCCGCGGCCTTCGACATCGATCTGGCGGGCATCGACCTGATCACGCCGGATATCACGCGGTCGTGGCGCGAAGCGGGCGGTGCGATCAACGAGGTGAACGTGAATCCGGGCCTGCCCTTCCCCGGCGCACCGGGTTGGGTTCTCGATGGCCTCTTTCCCACCGGGTCGAACGGCCGGGTCGATGTCACCGTGGTCCTGGGCGACCTGTCCGAGCGGGAGGCCGCCGTCATCGCCGACTGGGTCAGGCGAGGTCGCAGGCCGGCGAGCCGCAGCGCGATCCTCGGCAGAGCGGCGGACGCGACCGGCCGTCGCCAGCCGCTCGACCACACCGCGGTGAGTCCAGTCGTCAATCAACTGCTGGGACGGGCCGATCTCGACAGTCTCGTGGTGCAGGCCGCCTGGGACGGTGCAGGCCCGCTCGGGCTGCCCGTCCCGTACCAGGCCCGCCTGCTCGTCAACCTCGACCCGGCTCGCCAGGCCACGGCCCTCGGACGGCTCAGGATCACCATGACGCACGACCCGACCGTGGAAGTCACGGCGTTCGACATCCGGACGTTCGAGCAGGGGTGAAGGCCTCCCTGTCGGCCGGCAAGCTGTCGCTTTGCGACCAGGCACGGGGACGGATAGTCTCGAATTTCGAGAACACCATGGTATTCGCCCTCAACTGCTGGCAATGCGACTGGGAAGGACCCGAGTCCGGACCGCTCGCCGCCTGCCCGACGTGCGGCGGCGTGCTCGAATTCTCTTCGCAGAACGTGCTCGGCCGCGGCCTGCCGCACCGGGTCGGTCGTGTCTCCGACTTCGACGCGCTGATGCCGATCGTCGAACGCACGGCGAACCACCCGGAGTTCGACCTACCCTACACGCCGCTCGTTCATGCCGGCGTGTTGTCGGAGCGGCTGGGCATCACGCTCTTCATCAAGGACGAGACGGGCCTGCCCACGGGATCGTGGAAGGACCGTGAGGCCTTCGTCTTCTTCGACCGGCTGCGCCGCCACGGCATCCCCGATATCGTGCTGTTTTCCGCCGGCAACACCGGGACGGCGCTCGCCCGCGCCGCGGGCATCCTGCGGTGGAGCCGCCTTCACCTCGTCGTGCCGAACAGCTCCCGCGAGCGAATTCGAAGCTTGCCCGACTTCCAGCACGATCACGTCACGCTCGTCTTCCATGACGGCTCGAACGACGAGTGCATCGAGTACGCCCGGGAGTACGCGAATCGCAACGGCTTCACTCGTGAGGGTGGTTTCACGAACTACGTGCGCCGCGAGGGGCTCAAGACACTGGGCCTGGAGGTGATCCACCAGGCCCGCGACCTGGGCGTGTCGTTCGACTGGTACGTGCAGCCGGTCGCCGGCGGCATCGGTGTGTATAGCTTCTGGAAGGCCCACGTCGACAGCGGTCTCGCCACGAGTCAGCCTCGAATCCTCGGCGTTCAGGCCGACGTCTGCCAGCCGTTCGTCAGCGGCTGGCAGGATCGCTCGCCCACGCTCGAGCCCCGGCACGTGCCTCAGCAATACGCTCCGTCGCCATTCGTCCGCGTGCTGCGGACGAGGAAGCCAAGCGACAGTTACGGGTGCCTCTTCAAGATTCAGTCGCGGACAGGTGGCGACTTCATCGGCGTGTCCGATGCGGAGATCCTCGCTGGGCTGAGGCTCTTCTACGAGGAGCCGTACTTCCGTGACGTCTTCGCGAGCCGCGGCGTGATCGTGGGGCTGGAACCGGCCACGGCCCTGGCCGGCCTCGCGAAGCAGGTGCACAGCGGCGTGATTCCCAGGGGGACCTCGGTCGTCCTCAACTGCTCGGGCGCCGCCAAACCCGGCGACATCGATCCGGCGTGGCTCGACGGCGTGCTCGACACGGCACCCGCCGGCATGGCGTAAGCACCAGTCAGCCAGACCTGCTATCCGACGACGATGCCACTCTGATGGCGGGCGCCGAGACCGACAAGCTCGCGGCAATGCCTGTCCGCGTACCTCTCCACGACGAGTTGGAAGCAGAAGGTCGATCCCGACGGAGGCTGCCCGTTGCAGAAGACGATTTTCATCAGGTCCATCCGCTCAGTTGTGCGAAAATGTAGTCGTCGTTGCCCCGCGCGAGCCAGGGCTGCGGCGGCCGCCACGCGTCGTCGGCAACGCTGGTCGCGCCCGCCGCCCGCCGCAGCACGGCACCGAGTTCGGCAGTGTTGCCAAACTCGACGGTACTGACAT
>JBAXUY010000048.1:0-21239 GCA_037129475.1 Planctomycetia bacterium
CGTCGTGATGAGGATGCGACACGTGGCGACAGGCCTCCAGGCCTGTCGAAAGCGGTCCGGATTCGGACGCGTCGTGATGAGGATGCGACACGTGGCGACAGGCCTCCAGGCCTGTCGAAAGCGGCCTGGATTCGACAGAGCTGGAGCTCTGTCGCTACGGGCTGGAGCTGTGTCGGCACTGTTCGTGCTTCTTGCCGCCACGGCGGCCGCCGCGGAGCCCGGCACGTGGATCGACCTCACGCATCCGTTCGACGCCGCCACGATCTACTGGCCCACCGAAAAAGGCTTCCAGTTCGACGCCGGCACCAACGGCCCCACGGCCAAGGGCTACTACTACGCCGCCAACCGGTTCACGACGGCGGAACACGGCGGCACGCATCTCGACGCCCCACGGCATTTTTCCGCGACGGGGCAGACGAGCGAGGCGATCCCCGTCGAGCGGCTGGTGGGTGACGCCGTGGTGATCGACGTCACCAAGCGATGCGCCGCCGATCCGGCGTATGAAGTGACGCCCGACGACCTCGTGGCCTGGGAGGCCGCGCACGGCCGGCAGCTCGTCGACGCGATCCTGCTCGTGCGCACCGGCTGGGCGGCGAAGTGGGGCGACCGCACGGCCTATCTCGGCACCGATGCCACCGGGCCCGCCGCCGTGGCCAAGCTCCGCTTTCCGGGCGTGTCACCGCTGGCCGCGAAATGGCTCGTCGAGCACCGGCGGATCAAGGCGATCGGCATCGATACGGCGAGCATCGACCACGGCCCCTCGACGCTGTTCGGCGCCCACGTGGCGCTGTGTGGCGGGAACGTGCCGATCTTCGAGAACGTGGCGGCCCTCGACCAGTTGCCCGACACCGGGGCATTCGTGGCCGCGCTCCCGATGAAAATCGCCGGCGGCAGCGGCGGCCCGTTGCGGATCGTCGCCCGGCTGCCGTAGCAAAGGCTGAGCCACCTCTCCCGTGTAGGTGCAGACTGGCAGTCTGCACACGGCCGCATTCCGCAGAGTGCCACTCTGCGGCTACACTTCGGCATCAACCCCAGGAGAAGCTGCATGGCCGGCAAGAAGATCGTGATGCGGACAGGCGAGGCGCTCGCGGAGGCCGACGAGGCGTGGAGCGCGGCGGAGCCGGAAGTGGTGATCGGCGAACTCGACGGGCCCGTAGGCTACGCGATCGCGAACCTCATCGGCGACCAGGTGAAGGGCCACACCCGCGTGTGGGCCATCCTCAACAGCGACGTGCAGGTGCGGCCCGCCACCCTGATGGTGAGCAAATACACGGCCCCCAACGCCCGCTACACCAACATCCTCATGGGCACGGTGCAGGCAGCGATCGCCAACGCCGTGCTCGACAGCGTGCGCGAGGGACATATCCCGAAGAATAAAGTGAACGACATCGGGATCATCGTGGCGGTGTGGCTCGATCCCTCGGCGGCCGACGCCAAGACGAAGATCGACCACGAGGTGCTCTTCAAGACGCACCGCGAGGCCACGTTGAGCGCCATCCGCAAGGCCATGGCCAACGAGCCCTCGATCGACTGGCTCCTCAAGAACCAGAAGAAGGTGGGGCACTACTTCCACGAACTCGCCGTGAAGGGGGCGTTGTGAGGCGGGCAGCCGAATGGCCGCCCGGGTAGAATCTCACCATGAACAGGCAGGCCGCATCCGGTGTTCTGCTTGTTCCGCCAGACCTCGTTACATCGTAGGCCCGTCGCATGCTCCCGGAATTTCTGCGGCCGTTTTTCTGGGACTGTGATTTCGATGCCCTTGACCGGAACCGTGACGGTGACTTCGTGATCGGCCGCGTCCTCGCGTCGGGCACGTGGGACGCGATCCAATGGCTGCGGCGGGAATCAGGCGACGCCGCGATCCGCGACCAGATACTCCGACATCATGGCCGGGCATTGAGCTCGGAGCAGCTCCGGCTCTGGCAGGTTCTGGTCGGGTTGCCTGATGAGGTGGTGAGCGAATGGCTCGCGTCGCCCGAGCGGCGGATCTGGGAGCAGGCGGGGGTCTCCTGATGCGCAAAGACGTGCTGCCACCGGTTCAGCAGGCCTGCCTGGCCGCGCTGGGCCCGGTTGCCGATTCGCTGGGATTCCATCTGGCAGGCGGAACGGCGGTGGCCATCCACCTGGGCCACCGGCAATCGATCGACTTCGATTGGTTTACCCGGAACTTCCCGTTCGAGGCCGCGGAGTTGTCGGGAGTGCTGCACGAGCAGGAAGTCGATTTTCAAGTTACGTCGCTCGCTCGCCGCACCGTGCATGGCGAATCCGCCGGCGTGAGGGTGAGCTTTTTGGAATTTCGGGTTCCGTTGCTCCAGCCGTTGGTTTCGTGGCCTGAGTTTGGGTGCCGCCTGGCTGCGCTCGACGACTTGGCCGCCATGAAGCTCTTGGCTGTGTCACAACGTGGCACGAAAAAAGACTTCGTTGATGTCAACGCACTGGCGACACGTTTTTCGCTTGCGGAGATGCTGGATGGCTATCGCCGCAAGTTCGGCGTGACCGACGTGACTCGCGTGCTCGCCGGGCTGTGTTACTTCGACGACGCCGAGCCCGACCCGATGCCGACCATGGTCGAGCCAATGGAATGGGACTCAGTCAAGGCATCACTTCGCCGGCTCGTGGCCACGTTTGCCCGACCGTAGTTCGCCCGGTTTTTGCCTTCTTGACCCGCCGCCGGCCTGTCGGAAAGTACGGGTTTTCTGTCGCGAGATCGCGTAGGCGCTAGCGGCGGGCGGCGCGAAACTTGTGCCGCAGTTTGAGGGGCGTGGTTCCCTCGGCACGTTGCACCGCGCGGGAGAGAGCGTCGGGGCTCGAGAATCCGGAGGCGGCCACGATCTCGGCGATCGAGAGATCGGTGTCGGCCAGCAGCCGGCGCACGCGGTCGAGCCGGCAGCGCAGGATCTCCTCCCGGATCGTCCGCCCGAGGGAAGCATGAAAGCGACGTTCGAGCGAGCGGGATGTCACGTGGAGCTGCCGGGCCAGTCCGGCGACGGTGAGCTGCAGATGGCTGCCACTCCAGATCAGCCGCAGAGCCTCGGCCACGATGCGGTCCTGGAGGGCGGTGACGTCGCGCGGGCCCTGCAGAATCAGCTGATGTGGCTCGGAGTTGGTGGCGGCGAGCACGGCCGCGAGCATTTCCAGCACCGTGGCCGCGATGAGATGCGGAAATCCGCTCGGCGCGTCGCGCAGGCGATCGAGCAGCCCGGCGAACAGCCGCACGATGTCGGGCGCCGGTCCCGTGTGCAGGAGCGGCTGCTCAGGGGAGAAGAATCGATTGAGCACGAGGCGGTCCATCTGCTCCCCGGCGAAGCCCACCCAGTATTCCTCCCAGCCGGTGTCTTTCTCAGGACGGTAGCGATGCCACACGCCCGGGAAGAGCACGACCGCGGTGCCGGCGGTCACGGGCCGCGGGCCGGTGAGGGCCGACTCGAACACGCCCGTGCCGGAGGCGATGTAGAGCAGCTGGTATTCGGGGAGGCTGCGGCCCTTCTTCCACGTGAACGCGTACAACTCCGGATGGCCCGGGGGCGGGTAGGCCATGCCCGGCGGGATCGCGGCCCGGCCCGCGCCGGTGACGTGGAGCCCCCACTGGATGTCGCGAGGTCGCGAGGGCAGGTAGTGGAAGTTGGAACGATTCACGGCGAAATGTTTTTTCAAGGACAACCCGAGCCATGATGGTACCTCCAGACAGATCGGTTGACGCGGCCTACGCGATCGCTCGCGAGCGCTATGCGGCGCACGGCGTGGACGCCGATGCGGCGCTGGCCGCAGTGGCGAAGATTCCCGTGTCGCTGCATTGCTGGCAGGGAGACGACGTGGGCGGCTTCGAGCACGACGGCGGGGCACTCGGCGGCGGCCTGGCCGTGACGGGCAACTATCCCGGCAGTGCCCGCACGCCCGACGAACTGCGGGCCGACCTCGCCAAGGCCCTCTCGCTGATCCCGGGCCGGCACCGCGTGAATCTCCATGCCTTCTACGGCGAGTTTGGCGGGAAGAGAGTCGATCGCGACGCGATCGAGCCGGCGCACTTCACAGGCTGGATCGACTGGGCCACGAGCCAGAAGATCGGCCTCGACTTCAACCCCACCTGCTTCGCCCATCCCAAGGCCGCCGACGGCTTCACGCTCTCGCACGCCGACGCTGGCGTCCGGACATTCTGGATCGAGCACTGCCGGCGGAGCCGCGAGATCGGCGCTGCGATGGGCAAGGCGCTCGGCACGCCCTGCGTGACGAACGTGTGGGTGCCGGATGGCTTCAAGGACACGCCCGCCGACCGGCTCGCCCCGCGCATGCGGCTCGCCGAGTCGCTCGACGAGGTGTTCGACGAGGTGTTCAAGAAGCCGCTGCCGCCCGAGCATGTCCTCGACGCCGTGGAGCCGAAACTCTTCGGCATTGGCACCGAGAGCTACACGGTGGGATCCGCGGAGTTCTACCTCGGCTACTGCATCACGCGCAAGAAACTGCTCTGCCTCGACTCCGGCCACTTCCATCCCACCGAAACGATCAGCGACAAGATTTCGAGCGTGCTCCTCTACCTGCCCGAGATCCTGCTCCACGTGAGCCGCGGCGTGCGCTGGGATTCCGACCACGTCGTGACGCTCGGCGACGACCTGCTGGCGATCGCCCGCGAGATCGTGGCCACGGGCGAGCCCGAGCGGGTGCATATCGGCCTCGACTACTTCGACGCCAGCATCAACCGCATCGCTGCCTGGGCGATCGGCACGCGGAACCTGCTCAAGGCGCTGCTCGTCGGCCTGCTCGAACCGTGCCGGATTCGCGAGGCGGAGGCGGCAGGCGACTTCACGGCCCGGCTCGCGCTCCAGGAGGAGGCGAAGGCTCTTCCCTGGAACGCCGTGTGGGATTTCTACTGTGCGTCGCAGGGCGTGCCCGTGGGGGCGGCGTGGCTCGACGACGTGAAAGCGTACGAACGCAACGTGACGGGGAAACGGACATGAGTGCCACGGCTGCCCTCGACGATATCGACACGACCACCTCGCGGGCCGCGAGTGAATACGAGCGCGAGCGGGTGCCCGAATCCGCCCTCAAGGGACCGAGCGCCTTCTGGGGGATGTATGCGGGCGAGCATACGGCGGGCACGGAGTTCATGATCGGCCCGCTGTTCGTGGCCTGGGGCGCCGACGCGGCGAGCCTGATCTTCGGGCTCCTGATCGGCAACCTGCTGGCCGTGCTTACCTGGCGATACGTCACCGCCGTGATCGCCTGCAGCGAGCGGCTCACGCTCTACTACAAGATGGAGAAGATCGCCGGCCGCCGGCTCGTAACGCTCTACAACCTCGCCAACGGGCTGCTGTTCTGCTTCCTCGCCGGCTCGATGATCACGGTGTCGGCGACGGCCGTAGGACCGTTTTTTCCCGCCGGCACGATCGAGATGCCGACGTTCGAATCGACGCTGCCCACAGGGGCGGCCTGGATCGCATCGTGCGTCGTGATCGGTGCGGCGATGACGCTCGTGGCGCTCAAGGGCTACGGAGTGGTGGCGCAGATGGGGCACTACGCGGCCCCCTGGATGTTCCTCGTGTTCCTGGCGTGTGCCGTGGTCACGCTCGGCAAGCTCGGCACGACCGACGTCTGGGCGCTGCTCACGCCGCCGGCCGGCACCGAGCAGAAGATCAGTTTTCTGGGGGTGGTGTGCTTCTCGTGGTTTTGCAATGCCGCAATGCACCTCGGGATGGCCGATCTCTCCGTACTCCGGTTTGCGAAAAAGCCGAGCGCGGGCTGGGCGAGTGCCGCCGGCATGTTCCTCGGGCACTACGTCGCCTGGATCTGCGCGGCGCTCCTGCTCATCTACTGGGTGCGGCAGCACGGTGTCGATCCGACCGTGGGGAAGGATCCAGGCACGATGGTGGACGACGCCGTCGGCTGGGCGGGGCTCGTGTGCGTGATCATCGCCGGCTGGACGACGGCGAACCCGACGATCTATCGAGCCGGCCTCGCTTTCCAGGGGATGATCCCGGGCATTTCGCGGACGGCGGCGACGCTGCTCGCGGGCGGCTTGTGCATCGCGGCGGGCATCTTTCCCGCCTTTGCGATGAATCTGCTCTCGTTCGTGGGGCTCTACGGCACCGTGCTCGCGCCGATCGGGGCGATCATCGTGGTCGATCACTTTTTCGCCGACAGGCTCGGGATCGAGCGCGACCCGGCCGAGCATCACGGCTGGTCGTTCAATCTGAACGTGCTCGTGGCCTGGCTCGTGCCTGTGGCCATGGCGATGTATCTCTATCGGGCTCACGGCGTGTTTGCGTCGTACCTGCCGCTGCCGTGCGCGGTGGCGTGCGGGCTGCTCTACGTGCTGTTGTCGAAGCGACTGAAGGCCGCGATCGGAGGGAAAGCATGAAGACTGTTGCCTGCATCTGCGGCCTTGCCGCCCTGGCGGGCACGATCGTGCCGCCGGCTCTGTTTCTCGCGAAGGCCATGCCGCTCGACGCGGTGAAGCAGGTTATGCTCGCCTCGACCGTCGTGTGGTTTGCGGCCGCCCCCTTTTGGATGAAGATGGATTGATGATCGTCGTGCTCACGGCCCCGGGCCACGGCTACACACTCAAGAGTCTGACGGACGGCAGCTTCGGCGTTCCGGTGCCGCAACTCCGGATCGTCTCGTACAGCGACTACCTCAAGGCCGGGAACGTGCCGGTGGCGCGGGCGACCCACGTGTTTACCGACATCGAACGGCTGTCGCCCAAGCTGTTGCGGGCCGCCGCCGATCTCTATCGCCGACTCGGCGATCTTGGCGTCCGCTGCCTGAATGATCCGGCCCGTGTGCTCAGCCGGGCCGAACTCCTCACCGTGCTGCACGATCGCGGGCTCAATCCGATTCGCGTGTATCGTGCCGACACGCTCCCGCGCCCGGAGCGATTTCCCGTCTTCATTCGCACTGAGGACGACCACGAGACGCCCGCGCCGACGCTCTATGAAAGCCAGGAATCGCTCGACGAAGCCCTGGCACGATTTCGCGTGAGCGGCATGCCGCTGCGCGGGCTGCTCGTCATCGAGAAGGTGGACGCACCCTACTCCGACACGCTCTGGGCGAAGTGGGGCACGTGGCGGATCGGCGAGCGGTTGGTCGTCGAGCACATCGCCGTCGACGACCAATGGCTCGTGAAGCACGGCCGGCACGAGTGCATCACGGAGGCCGTGACGGCTGACGAACTCGATGCGATCACCACCAATCGCTTCGAAACCGTGCTCAGGCCGCTGTTCGACGTGGCAGGCATCGAGTTCGGCAGGGCCGACCACGCAGTCACGCCCGCCGGGCCCGTCGTGTTCGAAATCAACACGAACCCATTCCTCGGGGCCTATGCCGAAGATTCGTGGCCCCTCCGCAAACAGGCGCAAAAAATCGCCCGGGAGCGCCTGGCCGACGCTCTCCGGGCGATCGACATGCGTTAGCACACGCCTTGGTCAGGTCGGCGGGGGCGGCGGCGGGGGGGCCGGAGGCCCGAGGGGAGCAGCCATGATGATCCTCGCGTGTGGAGGGGGACGGATTCGACACGACGACCGCGCCGAGTAGTCGAATGGTAGCGAACGCGGCAAGGCCGTGTCGAGAGACGGGCCCGGGCGGCAACGGGGGCCCGTCAGGACGCGGGACGCAGGCCCGACTGATCGCGGAGTGTAACGCCCTGCTCCACATCGATGAATGGCTCTTCGGCGCAGTGGCGGGCGAACGCGGCGAGATATCTTCTGATCTCTGCGCGAGACGGTTCGTGGGCTCTGTACCACGGGTTGCGGCTGCCCATGAGACGGCGGCCGAGCCAGCGCATCTCCGAAGCGATGTTTTGGGAGAGATCGTCGAGTGTCCATTGGCGGTCGAGCCAGCCGGGCCAGGGTGACTCCCGCAGAAAGTCTCGATAGAGCCGGTAGGCCGTGAGGTCGGGGAAGAGTTGCTTGTCGTGCCCGAATCGCTTCCAGGGCTTGTCGAAGCCGGCATAGTGGACGATGCCGGGTTCGACGACGCGGGAGAGGTCTGTGATCCAGCGCCGGGGCGGCATCATGTTCCACACGGGCGACAGCGAGGCGAAGCGGCCGTCGAGGACGCCGTTGAGGGCGTCCTCGTCGATGAGTCGGCACCGGCCGGGGTCTTCTCGGATGAAGTCGAAGCACCGGGCCGTGAGGTTTTCCGCCCGCCAGCCTGCGACGTCGATGAGCATCACGCCGGCGTTGCAATACCGAACAGGCGGGGTCATCTTCAGCCGCGCGAAGTGGGCGGCTCCCTCCTCGGCGAGCAGCGGGGTGAAGAAGAGCATACCCCGACGCTGCGCCGCCACAGGCCAGGGGCTGACGTCGAGCCGAAACAATTGGCTGACATCGGCGTGGAGCGTGAGATCGCAGTCGAGATAGAGCAGCGAGTCGTAGCGGTCGGCGAACAGATCGGGCAGGAGCAGCCTCACCAGCGTCGCCACGCTCAACCGCGGGTCGATGAACCCCACGCCGCGGTAGCGGTCGTAGTCGACGTTTTCATGAAGGAGCATGCCGCGAGCCGCCATCCAGTCGCGGTCGCGCGGCTCGGTGGTGCCCGGCTCGGCGACGATGACGATGTCGAAGGGAATCGTGCCGGAAGCATGGCGGCGGACCGATTCGGCCACGAACAACGCCGGCACGAGCATTCGCTTGTCGGTGCACAGCACCACGGCATTGCGCCGGGCTGCAGCTTGAGCTGCGAACTGCCCGGTGGCGGCGGGCGCTGAGATCGTCATGGCGTCGGCGGATGTCGCTCCACCGGCGCCGCCACCCGCAGGTGGGACATGTGGAGCGGGTTGCCGCTGTCTCCTGTCGGAGTTTCACCGCGGGTGTACCACTTCTGCCAGCCCTGCGCGACCGTGTCGGGGTCGTTCGCCGCAAGTCGTTCGTTGAACGCCAGCCGCTGCTCGCGGTAGGCCATATAGGCGGCGGCGAGGTCGGGGTTGGCGGCGATCGGCACGATCTCGGGGCGGATCGCCTCGAGCGACCGGTAGTTGAACGGCGTGATGAAGCAAAACGGTTCGTCGGCTTCGAAGCGAACCCGACCCGGTCGGGTGAACATCCAGTTCATCGTGAACGTGAACGACAGCCAGTCGGTCTCGACCACGCCTTCCAGCGGTGCGATGCCGTCCTTGGGCCGGTTGGGCACGCCACGCACCCAGAGCGCCACCGAAGGGTCGGTGCGGAAGAGATAGCCTGTCTGGAACGTGAGCACGCCGCTGCCGAAGTGCGACGAAGCGGTCCATTCGACGGGTTTTCCGTCGTCGCCCGTCACCGTGACGTCGGCGAGTTCCTTGCCGCCGTTCCATTCGGCCACGATCGGTTTCGTGAGCCGGAGTTCCCAGCCCATGCTGTTGGCGATCGAGAGCGGCAGACAGCGGTAGGCGAACCGCTGCGGGGTCGCATCCATCCACGCGCGGTCGGCGGCTGCGGCGACGATTGCCGGCGCGTCGTCATGCACACGGTAGCAGAGCAGGCGGGTCATGGCATCGATCGGTCATGTCCATGTGGATTTTGGTCATGGATCGCCGGGCGGGGGCTGCCTAGGCTTTGAATACAATACCAAGGATGTTCTTCATGCATACGACGTCGATGGCAGTTGTGGGCCTGGTTGCGATGGTCGTCGCCGCAGGCGTGTCGGTCGACGGAGCCCAGTCGGCCGAGCCGCGGCCGCTCTTCGACGGCACATCGCTCGCCGGCTGGGATGTGCGTGTTGGCGAGGAGAAATGGTGGAAGGCAGCCGACGGGATGCTCGTGGGCGGATCGCTCACCGAGACCGTGCCGCACAACACGTTTCTGGCCACGAAGGAGTCGTTCGGGAATTTCGAACTCACGTTCAAGATTCGCATCCGTGGGGCGGGTGGCTTCGTCAATTCCGGGATCCAGGTCCGCAGCACCCGCGTGCCTGACTCGCACGAAATGCAGGGCTACCAGGTCGATGCCGGCCCCGGCTGGTGGGGCAAGCTTTACGACGAATCACGCCGCAACAAGGTGATCGGCGAGCCCAAGAATCCGCAGTCGCTCGCCGCCGCGATCAAGGAAGACGACTGGAACGAATACAAGATCCGCGCGGAAGGGCCGGCGATCAAGTCGTGGATCAACGGTGTGCCGGCGCTCGAGTACGTCGAGCAGGACGCCGCGATTCCCCTCACCGGGCAAATCGGCATCCAGGTGCATGGCGGCGGCCAGACGCTCGTCGAGGTGAAGGGCATCACGATCGAGAGCCTCGCGGCCACGCCGTCGGCCACTGGGATGAAGGTCGGCAACGCCGCCGGTGCGGTGCCGCTCTCCGCGGCGGACGAGGCCAGGCAGTTCACGCTCGCCGACGGGTTCACGGCCGAGCTCGTGCTCGACGAGAGCACCGACCCGGCCAACACCTATGGCAAGTTCGTGGCGCTGGCCTTCGACGGCCACGGCCGGCTCTGGACGACGACCGCGATCGAGTATCCGGTCGATGGCAACGAGAGCCCGGAGGTGTCGCGGCGGCTGTTCGAAGCGGGCGGCCGCGACAAGGTGCTCGTGGTCGATGATCCATGGGCGGCTCGGCCGTCGCAGCCCCGGGTGTTTGCGGAAGGGCTTGCGATCCCGCTCGGTGTGCTCCCCTATCGCGATGGTGCACTCGTGCAGTATGGCCCCGAGATCCGCTTCTATCGTGACACGAGCGGCGACGGTCGGGCCGACGGTTTCGAGACGGTGCTCGAGGGCTTCGGCGTGCAGGACTCGCACCTCTTCCCGCACCAGTTCACGCGGGTGCCGGGCGGCTGGATCCTCCTGGCCCAGGGACTCTTCAACAGGTCGACGGTGAAGCGGCCGGGCGGCGCGCCGTTCGCCGATGGCGCGACGGAGGCCCCGTTCGTCGCCTGCAAGCTGGGACGGTTCAAGCCCGACGGCTCGACGTTCGAGTCGCTCACGGCCGGCCCCAACAACATCTGGGGCCTGACGATCTCGCGCGAGGGAGAGACCTGGCTCCAGGAGGCCAACGACATTGGCTTCCCGATCTTTCCCTACGAACCGGGCGTGCTGGTGACGACTGGATCGCCCGATCGCCTGCGGCCCTATCAGCCGATGATGCCGACGCCGCTGGGGCCTCCGCAGATGGGAGGCAGCGGCCTGAGCGGCCTGGCCCTGGCCGATGATGCCGACGGTTGGCCCGGCCCCTGGGGCGCCGGCGCGAGCGCCGTGCCTGGCGAGCGGGTGTTTTACGTCGCCAACCCGATCACCAACAGCATCCAGTCGATCATCGCGACGAGGTCGGGCGAACGCTACACGTATCGCAAGGGGCCCGACCTGCTCACGAGCGCCGACAAGGCGTTTCGCCCGGTCGCGATTCAGTTTGGCCCGGACGGCTGCTTGTATGTGGTCGATTGGTACAACAAGATCATCTCGCACAACGAGGTGCCGCGGAATCATCCGGACCGCGACCGAGTGCGTGGCCGGATTTGGCGGATTCGCCACGCGTCGCAGCCGGTGCGCGAGCCGGTGGCCGTGGCGAAGCTGCCGACGGACGAGCTGCCGCAGCACCTTGGCGCCGCGAACGCCCGGATCGCCGACCTCGCCTGGCAGGAGATCGTCGACCGCAAGGCGATCGGGCTCGTGCCGGTGCTCGAGAGGCGGGCAGCCGACCCCGGGCAGCCGGTCGCCGCCCGCGTGGGCAGCCTCTGGGCCCTCGAAGGGCTCGGGGCCGTGCCGCTGCCGCTGCTCGAGAAACTTGTCGCCGATTCGAGCCCCGACCTGCGGCACGAGGCGATCCGGATCGCCGGCGTCACCTGCTCCGAAACCGACTTCCGCCGGCTCGCCGCGCCGCTCGTGCTCGACCCGTCGCCGCGCGTACGGGCGGCACTGGGCGACGCGCTCCGCCGCATTCCGGTCACCGAGCCCGCCACGATCGCACTCGTCATGACGCTCGGCGGCGGCCGGGTGACGGGCGACGCGTGGACGGTGTACGACCGCGACTTCGAGCGGTATCTCGCCCGCTGGGCCCTCGAAAAGCATGCCGCCGCGGTCGCGGCGTGCCTCGACTCCCCGGCCGGCCGGTCGCTGCCGGTCGAAAACCGGCTGCTCGCGACGTTGACGCTCGAGCCGCAGGCGGCCGCCGCGGCGCTCGTGAAGCTGCTGCCGGAGATTCAGCGGCCGCTCGACGCGGAAGAGATCCGCACGCTCGCCGCGCAGGCGGACGTGCCGGAGGTGGCCGCCGCCCTCGAACGGCTGGCGGTCGATCCTGCGTCGCGGGTGGCGACGCTGCGAGCCCTGCTCTCGTTTCGCACGAGCGTGATGAATCCCGGCATCGAGTCGCTCGTCGGCAAGGCCGCGGGGGTGATCCTTGGCGAGGGCGCGAAGGGCCGCGACACGGCGCTCGGAATCGAACTCGCCGGCGCGTACTCGCTGCGGTCGCTCGAGCCGCAGGTGGGGAAGCTGAGCGTCGACCCGATGGCCGACGTCGAACAGCGGCGGGCGGCGATCCGCTGCCTGCGGGAGATGGGAACCATGAGCGTCGGCACCATGCAGATGCTCCTGCCGGCGACCGCGGCCGATCCGCAGCTCCGCTCCGACGCGTTGGCGGCGTGCGCCGAGTCGCGCGATCCCGCCACGTGCGCGGCGGTCGTCGCCGCCTGGGACGACCTCGCATTCGGCGAGCGGCCGGCGGTGGCCGCCGGCCTGGCCCGGCACCGTGAAGGCGCGCAGGCGCTCGTCGCCGCGATCGAGGCCGGTGACATCGACGCGGCCACGCTGCCGATCACGGTGCTGGCCGACATGCGACTCGTGCTCGAAGGCAACCCGCAGCTGGAAAAAATCTGGGGCGAGCTGACGGCCGGCGCGCCCCGTGTGCTGCGGCTGAGCGGCAACGACTCCGAGGCGGGTCCGACGGTGTCGCTCGAGGGGCCGTTCACGGTCGAGGCCTGGGCGAATCTCGATGCCCCGATCGACAACCAGGACAGTCTTCTGGCGGCCGACAACCTGATCGACATGAATTTTTATGACGGGCAGTTTCGCGTCTGGACGAAGGCCCACCACGACATCGTCGCCGCCAGGTCGAAAACCACGCCCGACTCGTGGACCCACTACGCGGTCACGCGCGACGCGGAGGGCAGGTTTCGGATCTACATCGATGGCGAGCTCGACGCCGAGAGCACGAACCGGGAGACGACCCCCTATCCCGGCGCGCGGATCGGCTACAGCACGCCGCGGGGCAAGGACAAGGGCACGCAGGGGCGGATCGCGGAGTTCCGCGTGTGGAACCGGGCCCGCACCGGCGACGAGATCCGCGCCGACTTCGACCGCAGCTACGTCGGCGATGATGGCAGGCCGGAAAGCCTCGTGTCGTTTCACGGCGGGGCGTCGTGGGGCGAGATGACCGGTGGCGCCCGGGTCGAGCCGTCGCTCGACGCGCCGAAGCTCGTCACGGCGGCGGATCTGGAGCGGCGGCTCGCGAAGTTCGCCACGTTCCGCACGCTGGCGGAGGCAGGCGGCGATGCCGCGAAGGGCCAGGCGTTGTTCGCGGCGAAGTGCCTGACCTGCCACCAGCAGGGCGGGCAGGGCGGGAAGGTCGGCCCCGCCCTCGACGGCCTGGGCATCACGGGCGTGGAGGCGATCCTCCGCAACGTGCTCACGCCCAATGCCGCGATGGAGGGGGGCTACCGCAACTTCCGTGTCGTGACCAAGGACGGCCGGATCGTGCAGGGCCTGCTCGTGTCGCGCGATGCCGCCGCGATCGTGATCCGCCAGCCAAACACGGCCGACATCCGCATCGCGGGCCACGACGTCGCCCAGGCCGAGTTCACCGGCATCTCGATCATGCCCGAGGGGCTGCTCGAGGCGCTCGCGCCCGGGGATGTGTCGGATCTCTTCGCCCACCTCAAGTCGCTGACGGTGCCCCCCGCTCGCTGAACGAGGCCACCTTCCGGCCGCGAATCCGAGGGGGGGGCGGCGGTCTCCTGCCTTCGCAGCGCTCGACGCGTACGGAGCGGGCGTTACCATATCAGGGTCGCGGTTCACGCAGCCCAGGGAGCGGTTCGATGGCTTTCTTTCGCGGCATCGTGCTGTCGGTCGCTTTCGCGGTGTGTCTTGCCCAGGCGGGGCCCGCCGCCCCAACCGCGACGCGGTGGTCCGGGCCGGTCGAACCGGCCGAGGCGGCCGACACGCTCAGCCTCCCCGACGACCTCCAGGCGACGCTCTTCGCGGCCGAACCGCTCCTCTCGAGCCCGTCCGACATCGACGTGGACTCGATGGGCCGCGTCTGGGTGTGCGAGGTGACCAATTATCGAGGCAAGAAAAACACGCGGCCCGAGGGGGATCGGATCCTCGTCCTCGAAGACACCGACGGCGATAGCCGGGCCGACAAGCAGACCGTGTTTCACCAGGGCCGCGACGTCGATAGCGCGCTCGGCATCTGCGTGATCGGCGAGGGGCCGGGGCGCAAGGTGATCGTCTCCTGTGCGCCCGACGTGTTTATTTTCCACGATGATGACGGCGACCTGAAGGCCGACCGGCGCGAGTCGCTGTTCACGAAGACGGGCCTCGCGCAGCACGACCATTCCGTGCACGCCTTCGTCGTCGGGCCCGACGGCCGGCTGTATTTCAACTTCGGCAACACCGGCCGCGCCGTCCACGACAAGGACGGCAATCCGGTGAAGGATCGATTCGGCAACGAGGTGAACAACACAGGCCGCCCGCACCGCCAGGGCATGGTCTTCCGCTGCCGGCCCGACGGCACCGACTTCGAGGTGCTCGGCCACAACTTCCGCAACAACTACGAGGTGGCGGTCGACTCGTTCGGCAGCCTCTGGCAGAGCGACAACGACGACGATGGCAACAAGGCCGTGCGGATCAACTTCGTGATGGAGCATGGCAACTACGGCTATGTCGACGACCGCACCGGCGCCGGGTGGCAGACGCCGCGCACCAACATCGAGACGGAGATTCCCCGCCGCCATTGGCACCAGACCGACCCCGGCGTGGTGCCGAACCTGCTGCTCACGGGCAACGGCTCGCCGACCGGCATCTGCGTGTATGAGGGGGACCTGCTGCCGAAACGGTTTTACGGTTCGCTCATCCATTGCGACGCGGGGCCGAACGTGGTGCGGGCCTACCACGTGGCACCGCACGGCGCGGGGTTCACCGCCGAGATCGAGGCGATCGTCGAGGGGGGTGACAAGTGGTTTCGGCCGAGCGACGTGTGCGTGGCGCCGGACGGCTCCCTCATCGTCGCCGACTGGTACGATCCCGGCGTGGGCGGCCACGGCATGGGCGACACGCAAAAGGGCCGGCTCTTCCGGATCGCCCCCAGGGGATCGAAGTGGTCGGTGCCGGCGGTTGATTGCTCGACGGCGGCCGGAGCCGTGGCGGCGCTCACGAGCCCGAATCTCTGCACCCGGGCGATCGCGCTCGACCGACTCGCGCGGCAGCCGAAGGAGGCCGCTCCCGCACTCGCGCAGGCGTTTGAGTCGGCCACTGACCGACGGCTCAAAGCCCGGCTGGCGTGGGCGGCGGGCATGCTGCCGGGCCAATCCGACGCGTGGATCGGGCGGCTCGCCGCGGCGCCGGACGAAGGCCTGCGGATCGTGAGCTTTCGGATGTGTCGACTCACGCACGGAGACGTGCTCGGCAGCGTGGAGAAACTGGCCGCGGATTCCTCGCCGGCGGTGCGCCGCGAATGCGCGATCGCGCTCCGCGGCCTCGCGGGAGAACAGGCCGACCGTGCCTGGGCCGCGCTCGCCGCGCGGCACGAGGCCGGCGATCGCTGGGAGGTCGAGGCGCTCGGCATCGGTGCCGACTCCGTTTCAGGCTTCGAAGGCACGAGCCAGTGGGATGGCCGGCTCGCGGCGTGGCTCGCGAAGGTGGGCGATGCGTGGAAACTGCCTGCGGGCCGCGAGATCGTGTGGCGGAGCCGGGCCGCCGTCACGCCCGCCCTGCTCGCCGAACTCATCGCCGATCCCTCGGTCACCACGAGCGAGTCGCTCGCGCTGCTGCGGGCGCTCGACTTCCAGGATCAGGGCACGGTGGCCGCGGCCGTAGGGCCGGTCGTGAAGGCGTTTCAGGCACCCGAAGAAAAGCTGCGGGTGATCCTGCCCGAATTGGTCGTGAGGCTCGACGGCGGTGCCGCGGCCGATCCGAACATCGCCAGGCGGATCGACGACGCCCTCGGATATGTGGCCGGCACGCAGGCGTTCGTCGATCTTGTGGGAAAATTCGGCTGGAAGGACCGTGCCGCCCAACTCGTGGATCTCGCTGCCGCGGAGGGCACCCCCGACTCAGTCGCGGCGGCAGCCGTCGGCACGGCGCTCGGACTGGGTGGTGAAGGGATCGTGAGGCCGCGGCTCGCGGCCGCCGAGCCGGCGACGCAGCGGCTGCTGCGGGCCCTCGGCATCCGCGGCGATGGCCGGTCGATCGGACTGCTCGATGGAGTCCTGGCTGACGCCGATGCGAGTCCCGAAATGAAGTCGGCCGCGGTGGCGGCGCTCGCCAAGTCGCAGCAGGGAGCAAAGTCCGTGGTGGCGATGGCAAAGGCCGGAAAATTCACCGGCGGGCTCGTGCAGGCGGCGGCCGTCGCGATCGCGGCCAGCCCGTGGGCCGACGTTCGCCAGGCCGCGGCCGACGTGCTGCCCATGCCGAAGGCGAAGGGCGGAGCCTTGCCGCCTCTGGCAGACCTGCTCAAGCGGAACGGCAACGTCGACCACGGCCGGGCCGTGTTTGCCGGGGCGGGCACCTGCGCGAAGTGCCACGTGGTGGGGAGCGAGGGGAAGAACGTGGGGCCGAATCTGTCGGGCATCGGCGCGAAGCTTTCGCGGCAGGCGCTCTACGAGTCGATCCTGGCTCCTTCGGCGGCGATCAGCCACAACTACGAGTCGTATACGGCGCTCCTTGACGACGGCCGCGCGGTGACGGGACTGCTCGTGTCGCAGTCGCCCGAGTCGGTCGTGATCCGCGGCCCCGACGGGATCGACGCGACGCTTCCGGCCACCGAGGTCGACGAACTCGTCAAGCAGCCTGTGTCGCTGATGCCGGCCGACCTCGCCACGGCCCTCTCCGCGGATGAACTCGTCGATCTCGTCGCCTGGCTGGAGACGCTGAAGAACTGACACCCGGCCTGTGTCAGGCGAACACGCGGGGCTGGCCCGTGGCCTCGAGCACGGCGAGCCAGAGGTCGCCGTCCACCGCCACCTGGTTGCGGTGGCTCACCGCCAGTGCCATCGGGATGTGGACGTAGCGGCCGTGCCAGCGGCCGATCACCGTCTCGGTGCGGCCGGCCATTGCCGCGTGCACGGCGTTCTGCGCCAGGCGCAGGCAGTAGACGCTGTCGTAGGGATTCGCGGCCACGCTGCGGATCGCGTAGCTGGGGTCGATGTACTTGAGATTGCATTCCATCCCGGCCGCCGCGAAGTGGTCGGCGATTCGCTGCCGGAGAAACAGTCCGATGTCGGCGAGCTTCTTGTTGCCCGACGCGTCGACCCCCGCCTCGCTCTCGGGCACGAGATCCTGCCCGGCCCCCTCGGCCGCCACGATCACGGCGTGCCCCTTGGCCAGCACGCGGCCGCGCAGGTGCGCCAGGAGGCCGCGGTCGCCGTCGAGCGTGAACGGCACCTCGGGGATGAGCACGTAGTTGGCGTCGGACTCCGCGAGTGATGCATAACAGGCGATGAATCCCGAATGGCGGCCCATGAGCTTCACCAGGCCGATGCCGTTGGGCGAGGCCTTCGCCTCGACGTGGGCCGCGCGGATCGACTTTGCCGCCTCCGCGAACGCCGTCTGGAATCCGAAGCTCTGGTCGATGTAGGGGATGTCGTTGTCGATCGTCTTGGGGATGCCGACGACCGCGATCTTCTGGCCGCGCTCGGCGACGGCCGCCGCGATCTGCATCGCGCCGCGGATGGTGCCGTCGCCGCCGATCACGAACAGGGCATTGATGTTCATCCGCTCGAGGCAGTCGACGATCTCGTGCGGGTCCTGGCCGCCGCGCGACGTGCCCAGGATCGTGCCGCCGTCCTCGTTGATGGCGCTCACGCTCGCCGGCGTCAGGTCGAGCACGTCGTGCCCGTAGCGGGGGATGAAACCCTGGTAGCCGTTGCGGAAGCCGTAGATCCGTTGCACGCGGTAGTGGTGGGCCAGTTCCATCACGAGCCCGCGGATCACGTCGTTGAGCCCCGGGCAGAGGCCGCCGCAGGTGACGATTCCCACCCGCATCTTCGCCGGGTCGAAGAAAATGCTGCGCCGGGGGCCGGCCGGTTCGAAGCCGGGCAGGGCGTCGATCGACAGGCCCGAGTCGGCGACGAGTCGTGCCGTGTCGTGGAACAGCACGCGGTCGTCCTCCGCCACGTAGTGGGTCGTGGTCTGGCGCGACTCGAGCAACGGCTTGAGCGGTGAATCGATCCGGCAGGGACCGAGCGTCTTCACGGCGAGATCGGCGGCGGTGGGCATGAGGGCGGCTCCTATCCGGTGGTGCGCATCCCCGAGGCGATGCCCTGGACGCAGAGCCGCAGGAGGTCGCGGAGGTCGTCGTCGGGAGTCGCGTCGGGGCCGGCGGCCGCCCGCCGCCGCATGAATTCGATCTGGATCAGGTTGAGGGGATCGATCGACGGATTACGGGCCTCGATCGACCGCTGAAACCAGGGCGTGGTGGCGAGCAGTTCGCCGCCGCCGACGATGTCGAGGATCGCCTGCCGCGTGCGGTCGCGCTCGGCCGCGATTCGCTGCCAGATGTGACGACGGACGTCGGGATCGCTCGTGAGCTCGGAGTAACGCTGCGCGATGTACATGTCGGCCTTCGCGAGGGCGAGCGTGGCGTTGTCGATCGTGGCCTGGAAGAACGGCCACTGGCGGTACATGTCGCAGACGGTCTGCCAGGCGTGGCGGTCGTCGTACTTCACGTCGGTGAGCGCCGTGCCGAGGCCATACCAGGCCGGGATCATGCAGCGGCTCTGCGTCCAGGCGAACACCCACGGGATCGCCCGCAGGTCGTCGAGCGTGCGTTCGCCGCGACGGCGGGCCGGCCGCGACGCGATCGGCAGGTTTTCGATGTCGTCGATCGGCGTCGTCTGCGAGAAATACTGGATGAACCCCGGCTCGTCCACGAGCTCGCGGTAGGCCGCGTACGATCGCTCGGCCATGCGCTCGAGAAGATCGGCCCAGTGTGCCTGAGGCTCCGACCTCCGGCCGCTCGACGCCACCAGCGTGGCCCACGACACCTGCTCGAGATGCCGGCAGGCGATCTCCGTGTCGTCGTAGCGCTCGGCCAGCACCTCGCCCTGCTCGGTGAGCCGCAGGCTGCCGTCGAGCGTTTCTGCAGGGAGCGAGAGAATGCCGCGGGCGGCCGGGCCGCCGCCACGGCCGAGTGATCCGCCACGGCCGTGGAAGAATGTGAGCGAGACGTTGCGGGCCGCTGCCGCCGCGTGGAGCCGGCTCTGCGCGGCCTGCAGGCCCCAGCAGGCGGCGAGGTAGCCGCCGTCCTTCGTGCTGTCGGAGTAGCCCACCATCACGATCTGCCGGTTGCCGCGGCCGGCGAGGTGCTCGGCATAGGCCGGCGTGGCGAGGATCGTGGAGAGCGTCTCGTGAGCGTGCTGCAGATCGTTGATTTTCTCGAACAGCGGCACGATCCCGATGTCGTGCGCCGCCACACACTCGCCCCGGTCGGCCGCCTGCTTCTGCGCCCAGCGCCACAGCCAGAGCACGCAGAGCACGTCGGCGGGCGACCGCGTCAGGCTCACGATCGCACCGCCGAGGCAGTCGGAGCCGAACCGTACGCTCGCCCGGTGGAGCACTTCAAAGAGGGCGAGCGTGTCGGCGGCGAGCGGATCGAGGCCGGCGGTCGGAATCGCGCCGACCGTGCCGAGCGACGTGGTGAGCACGCGCACCTTCGTGGCCTCGTCGTCGCCGGCCAGGGCGTCGGCGTCGGCGATGCCCGCCGCGCCGAGGATCGCGGCCATGATCTTCTGATACGCCCGGGCATCCTGGCGGACGTCGAGCCGCGTCATGTGGAGGCCGAAGGTACGCGCGAGGTCGAGCCAGCGCCGCACCGGCGAATCCTCGGAGAGGCCGTGGTCGCGATCGAGGCACTCGACGAGCGCGGCGACGTCGGCTTCGAACTGGGCGGCCGACGTGTAGGCCCCGGGCAGCAGCGGATCGGTGAGGCTCGCTGCGGCGGAGCACTCGAGGCGAAAGTGGATCATCCGCAGCCAGCGTCGATAGGCCTCGTGGGATGCCGGACCATCGAGCACCGCCTGCAGGTCGGGCCACTCGGCGGCGAGCGTCACGAGCCGGCGCTCGAGCGGCTCGGCGCCGTGGGCCTCGCGGAGCGACGTCGTGAGCATGTCGTGCAGCCGGGTGCACCAGGCGAGATGGGCGTCGATCGCCGCCGACCGCAGGCGGAGGAGCGTGCGCTCGGTGACGTCGGCCGTCACGAACGGGTTGCCATCGCGATCGCCTCCCATCCACGAGCCGAACGTGAGAAACGGAGGCACGCGGAATGCGTGGCCGGGGAACGCGGCCGCGAGGCCGCGGCGGAGCGACTCGTGCACCTGCGGCACGGCGTCCCAGAGCCGGGGCATGATCGACAGGCCGCGCTCGACCTCGTCGAGCACGGTCGGCCGTGACGGCTTCAGGAACTCCGTCTCCCAGAGGATCGCCAGTTCGCTCCGCAGGTGGCTCTCGTGCTCGGCTCGCTCGCGGGGCAGAAGGTCGTCGCGATCGAGGGCCTGAAGGCTCTGTCGCATGCGGCGCAGCTTCGCCCGGATCGAGCGGCGCTTCGCCTCGCTGGGGTGGGCCGTGAATACGAGCTCGATCGCGAGACGGTCGAGCGCCTGCTGCACTTCCACGGCCGAGAGGCCCGCGGTTGCGAGTTCGGCGATGCCGGCGGCGAGCGACTCGCCGAGGGGCTGCGGCGACTTGAGTCGCTCCCGATCACGGAGCACGCGGGCCCGCTGGCGGTCTTCCGCGATGTTCACGAGATCGAAGAACACGGAGAGCGCCCGCGTGACGACGCGAGCCTCGGCCACGTCGAGCGCTTCGATCCGGGCGGCGAGCGCCCGTTCGGCATCGTGGCCCCCCGCGCGGCGCTCACGGGCCAGCCGGCGAATGTCGGCGACCAACGCCGATGCGTCGGCGCCTGCCAACTCCACGATCACGGAGTCGAGCTTGCCGTCGAGGAGGCGCACGTCGCGCCGCAGCAGATCGTCGTTGACCACGGGGTGCAGATCCTTGAAGCAGCCGCCGGGAAGGATGCTACCCGAAGACGGTCCGCTTGGCGACGGGCCTGGATTCCCGTAGTGACAGGCCTCC
>JBAXUY010000049.1:0-20978 GCA_037129475.1 Planctomycetia bacterium
TGCGGCCTCCCTGCGGCGGCACGTTGGCCACGGTGCCTTCGAGCATCTTGAGGAGGGCCTGCTGCACCCCTTCGCCCGAGACGTCGCGGGTGATCGAGACGTTCTGGCTCGTCTTGCCGATCTTGTCGATCTCGTCGATGTAGAGCACGCCCCGCTGGGCCGCTTCGATGTCGAAATCGGCGGCGTTGAGCAGCTTGAGGAGCAGGTTCTCGACATCTTCGCCCACGTAGCCGGCCTCGGTGAGCGTGGTGGCGTCGCCGATCGCGAACGGCACGTTGAGGATCTTCGCGAGTGTGCGGGCGAGCAGCGTCTTGCCGCAGCCGGTGGGCCCGAGGAGGAGAATGTTCGACTTCTCCACCTCGACGTCGGAGCCCTCGCTCCCGAGCGTGAGCCGCTTGTAGTGACTGTGCACGGCCACGGCGAGCACCCGCTTGGCGTGCTCCTGGCCGATCACGTACTCGTCGAGGTGCGCGACGATCTCACGGGGCGACGGGATCGACGAGAAGAGCTGCTTGCTCGTGCCGCGGCGGCGCTTCTCCTGGTCGAGAATCGACTGGCACAGTTCGATGCATTCGCCGCAGATGTAGACGTCACCGGGCCCCTCGACGAGCGGCCCCACGTCCCGGTAGCTCTTGCGGCAGAACGAGCAGAAGGCGTTCTTCTTGGTCGTGCCACCCGCGCCGCGGCGCCCGAGATTATTGACGTCTTTCCCTGAAGGCATGTCGTTGCTTCCCTTTCAGCAGGTCATCCACAGCGTCGGGCCGCCGGCATCTCGTCGGCACCGGCTCCGGTGCGACCGACACCGGAATCGATGCGAGGCTCCACGAGAATCTTTATCTTTCGGTATTCCTCTGCGGTCAGCACACCCTTGTCGCGAAGCGCCCTGTATTCGGCAAGCGCGGTTTCCCACGATCCATGCTCGGCGTCGGCCTTCCGGTAGCGACCGCGGATCGTAACGATCGCGACGACGCCGGCCGCGACGAATGCTGCGAGCAGCAGGGCACTGGTCAAAAACGATTGCATGCGTCGCCGGAATCTCCCCCGGGGGCCTGCCACCGAAGCCACCCGGCACCTTTCCATCGGCTTGTGCGCCCGAATTATGCCAGTCCCGTGAAGACCGGGTCCAGCATTGGGCCGCCCAGCCTGCCCAGCCCCGTCAGTCGCCGTCGTTCGCCTGGCCTCGGGCGGCCAGCCGGCTCGACCGGCGAATTTGGGCCGACTCTCCGCCGAAGCTGTGGAAAACATGACTTTGACGCCTGCAACGGTCGATCCATGCGGACATGGCAGTGGTCTCGGAACTCGAAACGCCACCGGTCCGTGCGGCCGTGGGGGTCTGGCAGCGGGGTGCGCCCAGCTGGCGTGCCCTCGTCGCATGTGCCTGCGCGGCCGTCGCAGTGGCTGGCGGGTTCACCACCCGGGCGGCCGAGCCTCCGACTGCGACGTCACTGCCCGAACTCGTGCGCACGAAGCATCGCGTGTTCTCGATCCCCTTCAGGCTTCCCGCCGCCCAAACCCCCGACGCGGCTCCGCAGCGGGTGGTGCTCAGCGTCTCCACGGATCTCGGCGTGACGTGGACGCAGGCCGCCGAGGCTGCGCCCAACGCGGGTTCGTTCAACTATCGCGCCGAGGCCGACGGCGAATACTGGTTTCAATTGCGGGCGATCGACACGAAGGGCCGTAGTCGCGGCGGCGCCGGCCCCGACATCCGGGTGCTCGTCGATGCCGCCGGCCCGAAGATCGCCGCCCGGGTCTGGAAAGGGGCCGACGGCGAAATCGTCTGCCGCTACGCCGCGGTCGACGATTCCCTGCGGCTCGACTCGCTCGCCGTCGAGTATCGCGGCAAGGGCGATCAGGGTTGGAAGAAGATCACCGCCGAGGGGGTCCTCTCGCGCGAGTCGCCGGCCCATCTCGTCGGCGAGGAGATCTGGTGGGCGGGTGAGCAGGTCGACACGCTCACGGTGAAGATCGCGATCTCCGACTCCTCCGGCAACAACACCGTGCGGCAGTTCACGCTCGAGCCGACCGACCCGCAGGTCGACCAGTCCGCGCTGGCGCAGGAACTCGGTGCGCCTCCCCTGCCCTCCCGGGAGACCGTCGCCGACGTTCGGCCCACGGCGTCGGGCGGCCAACAGCCGTCGTTCCGCGTTCCCGACACCGCCCGTTCCATTCTCGCGCCCACCCCCGCCCCGCCGCCGCCGGGTGGATGGTCGGCCGAAGCTGCGACGCCGTGGACCGCGGAGGCGCCACGGACGGCGGAGATGCCCCAAGCTGCTGGATCGCTCACGTCGATGGTCGCGCCGCCTTCGGCACGTCCGCCCGCGGGCATCGCCGCCCGGGCCGTCGGCACCGGTGCCACGCAGCCGCCCATCACGCAACCCTCCCGCACCGCCTTCGCGGGCTCGCCGTCCGCCGTCCTGCCGTCCGGCCAGCCGCCCGCCGAATACCGGGGCAAGCCGCTGCAACTCGTGAAGTCGCGTCGCTTCGCCTGGGACTACGAGTTCAAGGCCGAGCAGAGCGATGCCGGGCCGATGCGCGTTGAACTCTGGAGCACCCGCGACGCCGGCGTCACGTGGCAGCGAACCGCCGTCGACGACGACGCGAAGAGCCCGATCCAGGTGACGCTGCCCGCGGCGGGGCTCTACGGCTTCCGGCTCGACATCGTGCCCGACCTGCCCGACATCGCCGGCGGTCCGCAGCCGGGCGAATCACCCGACTGCTGGCTCGGCGTCGACGACGAGCCACCCACGGTCGAACTCATCGAGGCGGCCCGCGCGAAGCCGGGCGAACCGGTGGGCATGGTGATCCGCTACGCCGCCCACGATCAGATGTTGGTGCCGGGCAGCGTGCGGCTGTCATACGCTCCGCAGGCCGACGGTCCGTGGACGACGATCGCCGAGCGTCTCGACACCCAGGGCGAATATCGCTGGCAGCCGGCCCGCACCACGCCCGCGAAGGTGCATGTGCGCATCGAGGCAGCCGACGCCGCGGGCAACGTCGGTGTCGCGACCACGTCCGGGGCCGTGCTCGTCTCGACGCCCCGCGTGGTGGGCAAACTCGGCGGCGTCACGACGCTGCCTGCAACGCCCTGAGTCGCCCAACCCGGTTCGGGGCCGCCCGTGCTCCGTCGCCGGACGTTCGCTGCGGGCCTCCAGCCCTCCGCTCACTCGACTCCGGCTGCGCTGCGCCATCCATGGCTTCGCTTGCCTTCATACGCCGGCTCTCGGAGCGACGGGCAGCCCCTCACCCGCTCTGACGCTACACTGCCGGCGTGGCTGCGTCGCATTCCGCTCTCGACATCCTCGCCCGTCCCGATGACTTCGATCTCGGGGCCCCGTCGCTCGTCGTGCTCGTCGGCGATGAGCCGTTTTTGGCGTACCACGTGCTCGCGCTCCTGCGCGAGCGGCTCTGCCCCGACGAGGCCGATCGGGCGTGGGCCTGGCGCGAGTTCACGGGCGACGACGTGCCCGATCCGCGTGACGTGTTCGACGAGGCGGCGACCGTGCCGCTCTTTGCCGGAGCCACACGGGCGGCGATCGTTCGCAATGCCGACGCATTCGTGACGCAGTCGCGGGCGGCGCTCGAAACGCTCGCCGGCAGCCCACGCGGCCGCCGTGGGCTCGTGATCCTCGAAGTGAAGTCGCTCCCGGGAAACACGCGGCTGGCGAAGGCTGTCGCGCAGCACGGGCTCGTGATCGACGTGACCGTGCCCGATCGAGTCGATCTCTCGGCCTGGGTGCAGCGCTGGGCGAAAGCCCACCATGGGATCACGCTCGCTGAGGCGACGGCCGAGCGGCTCCTCGAGAGGCTCGCCGGCAATCTCGGGCAGGTCGACCAGGCGATCGCCCGGCTCGCAGCCGCGCTCGGCCCCGACGAGCGGAAGCAGCCGGTCCAGCCCGATGCCGTCGAGGACATGGCCGGCAGCCCGCAGGAGCGCACGGCGTGGGGCATGATCGACGCCGCCGCCGCCGGTGACACTCGCACCGCGATCGCGCATCTGGCCGACCTGCTCGATGCCGGCGAGAGTCCGATCGGCATCGGCGCGCAGGCGGCCACGGTGCTGCGCCGCCTGTCCGCTGCGGCGCGGCTCCTGGCCCTGCCTCCCGATGCCGGCCGACCCGCGGGCGTCGAGGCCGCGCTCAAGGCGGCGGGCGTGGCCGCGTGGCCGAAGGCGGTCGCCCAGGCCCGCGAGGCGCTCGGGCAGCTCGGAGCCCGGCGGGCCCGCCAGCTGCCCGTGTGGCTCCTCGACCTCGATCGCGCGCTCAAAGGGGATGCTTCCCGGGGTCTGCGCGCCCGGCTGGCCTTGGAGCGGCTGTTTTGCAAGATGGCGCGGCCGGCGGCCGACCGTCGCCCGGCCGCCGCGAGCTCCAAGGGATCCCGACCATGAACGCCGACCCACCACTTGCTCCCAAGGACGTCTGGGACAACCCCCTCGCCACCCGCTACGCCTCGGCGGAGATGACGCGGCTCTGGAGCGACAATCACCGCTACCGGCTCTGGCGGCAGACGTGGCTCGCGCTCGCCGAGGCGGAGGCGGAGCTCGGCCTCCCGATCAGCCGCGAACAGCTCGACGAGATGCGGGCCGCGCTCGCGAAGCCGATCGACTTCGCGAAGGCCGCCGAATACGAGCGACGGATGCGGCACGACGTCTTCGCCCATCTCCACACGTTTGGCGATGCGTGTCCCAAGGCGCGGCCGATCCTTCATCTCGGCGCCACGAGCGCCTACGTCACCGACAACACCGACCTCATGCTGATGCGGGACTCGCTCGACCTCGTGGTGGCCCGGCTGGCCACCGTGATGGAGCGGCTCTCGGCCAAGGCGGTCGAGACGAAAGACCTCGTCTGCCTCGGCCGCACGCACCTCCAGCCTGCGCAACCCACGACGATCGGCAAGCGGATCTGCCTCTGGATCCACGACCTGCTGCTCGATCTCGAGGAACTCACCCATCGCCGCAAGCTGCTGCGGGCCCGGGGTGTGAAGGGAACGACGGGCACGCAGGCCAGCTTCCTCGAACTCTTCGCCGGCGACCACGCCAAGGTGCGCCGGCTCGACGAGCTCGTGGCGGCGAAGCTCGGGTTCCACAGTTCCTACGAGGTGACCGGCCAGACCTACTCGCGGAAGGTCGACTCGCAGGTGATCGCGGCCCTCGCCGGGGTGTCGGAGTCGATGCACAAGGCGGGCAACGATCTGCGGCTCGCCGCCGCCTGGGGCGAGCTCGAGGAGCCGTTCGAGACGGAGCAGGTCGGCTCGTCGGCGATGCCCTACAAGCGCAATCCGATGCGGGCCGAGCGGATGTGCGGCCTCGGCCGGTTCGTGATGGGCCTCGCGGCCACGGCCGGCCAGACGGCGGCCGTGCAGTGGATGGAGCGTACGCTCGACGACTCGGCGCCGCGGCGGCTCGTGCTGCCGCAGGCGTTCCTCGCCACCGACGCCCAGCTCGTGATCTATGCCAACGTCGCCGGCGGGCTCGTGGTGTTACCGGGCGGCATCAAGCGCAACCTCGATGCCCACCTTCCGTTTCTCGCCAGCGAGCGCATTCTCATGGTGGCCACGAAGGCGGGGGGCGACCGGCAGACGCTGCACGAGGCGATCCGCACGCACAGCCACGCGGCCACGGCCCGGATTCGCGAAGGGCACGACAACGACCTCGTGGCCCGGCTGGCGGCGGATCCGCTCTTCAAGGGTGTCGACCTCGATGCCGCGCTCGAGACGCCCGGCCTCGCCGGCCGTGCCGCCGAGCAGGTGGAGGAGTTCGTGCACGGTGCCGTGCGGGCCGCGCTGGCCGAATGCCCCGGCCGTGCCGCCGAGTCGGCCCTCCGGGTGTGAGGCGCAGGAATTGGTGCCAGGCACCAATTCCGCTTACCCCTTGATCACGCCGAGCGGCCGCAGGCGGGCGACTTTCGTGGAGAGGCCGGCACGGTGGACGACGTCGACCACCACGTCGACGTCCTTGTAGGCCGCGGGCTGCTCTTCGGCGAGCCCTTCGCGGCTGCGGCTGCGGGCGATCACGCCGCCGCGCTCGAGCTCGTGCTGGATGTTGCGGCCCTTCGCGGCCCGCGTCGCCGCCGTGCGTGAGAGGCACCTGCCGGCGCCGTGGCAGGTGGTGCCGAACGAGCGTTCGAGGGAGCGCGGGCCGCCGAGCAGCACCCAGCTCGCCCGCCCCATGTCGCCCGGAATGATCACCGGCTGGCCGACCGCCCGGTAGCGGTCGGGGATGTCGTGGTGGCCGGCGGGAAACGCCCGCGTGGCTCCCTTGCGGTGCACGCACACGGCCTTGCGCTGGTGGCCGACCGTGTGCTCCTCGATCTTGGCGATGTTGTGGGCCACGTCATACACGAGCTCCATGCCGAGCGAGTTCCAGGGTTTTTTCAGCACCCGCGCAAACACCTCGCGCACCTGCCACATGAGGAGTTGCCGGTTGCAGAAGGCGTAGTTGGCCGCGGCCCGCATCGCGCCGAGATAGTGCCTGCCCTCGGGGCTCTCGACCGGTGCACACACGAGCTGCCTGTCGGGGAGCGTGATACCGTACTTCGCCGGGGCGTCGCGCAGGGCCCGCAGCGCGTCGTCGCACACCTGGTAGCCGAGGCCGCGGGAGCCGGAGTGGATGAGCACGCAGATCTGCCCCACCGCGAGGCCGAAGGCGGAGGCTGCGAGCGGATCCTCGACGCGGTCGACCACCTGCACTTCGATGAAGTGATTCCCGGCCCCGACCGTGCCGCACTGGTCCTGGCCGCGGGCGAGCGCCCGGTCGCTCACGAGCTCGGGGCGGGCGTCGGCGATGCAGCCCTCCGCCTCGGTGCACGCGCGGTCGTCGTCGGTCGCGAGCCCGCGGTGCACGAGATACTCGACCCCCTCGCGCATCAACTGCCGTAGTTCGGCCGGCGAAAACACGTGACGCCCCCCCTGCCCCACGCCCACGGGCACGTCGCGGATCAATTGGTTGACGAGCTGCACGAGCACCGGCTGCACGTCGGCGAGCGTGAGATTCGTGCGCACGAGCCTGACGCCGCAGTTGATGTCGTAGCCCACCCCGCCCGGCGACACGACGCCCCCCGCGGCCGGGTCGGTCGCGCACACGCCACCGATGCAGAAGCCGTATCCCCAGTGGATGTCGGGCATTGCGAGGCTGGCGGCCTGAATGCCGGGCAGGAAGGCGACGTTCGCCACCTGTTCCGCCGCCCGGTCGCTCCGCACATGCTCGATCAGCCGCTCGTCGGCGAATATGAGACCGTCGACCCGCATCCCCGGCCGGTACGACTTTGGAATCCGGTAGCAGCACTCGTCGACGCGCTCGAGCGGGCCGGAGTAGGAGCGGTCTGGCTCGGTCATGGGCCCACGTTTCAGATGTCGACGACGAGCGTCGCTTCCCAGCCGGTGGCACTGCGTCGCACGGCAAGCTCGTGTTGCGTGACCGCCTTCACTTCGTGGGCCAGTGTATGAACGGCCGGGTCGTAGGGCTCGCCCCGCGCCGTGCCGTGCAGACCCGTGGAATGGACAGTCACGGTGAACTCGCGAAACAGCATCTTCTCCACGGTAAACGCCGCGAGGAGCTCCGTCATCCAGTCGAGCAGCAGCCACTCGGGATCTGTGCCGGCTACGTCGAACGATCGCTCCATCCGTGGGCGAATCTGCCCCACATCGCCGGCGATGATCTCGAACAGCCCCACGCCCGCCTCGGCGAGCAGCACCTCGAGCGACGGCGCCACGATGCGCAAGCCGAGATCCGCCGTGTGCTCGAAGACTTCGTACATGACGCGATTGTATGCAGGCTGCCAGCGCCGCATGTGGGGCAAGCGTCCCGCTTGCCATGCCTGTCCCGCGATGAAGCGCGCCGGCTCGTGACTGCCCGACCCTCCCGACTCCGCCAAAACTGCTAAGCGCTGTAGCGACAGGCCTCCAGGCCTGTCGATCGACAGAGCTGGAGCTCTGTCGCTACGGAGGAGGCGAGGGGCTGCCCATGCTCCGTGAGCCGGCGATGGAGCGTGGGCAGCCCCTCGCCGGCGCGCGGCTTCACGCTACGACGCGAGTTCGAGGCCGGTGAGCGTGCCGGTGGATGTGGCGAAGTGGTCGGTTTCGATGCCCAGGCGTTGGAGCATGCTCACGTAGAGGTTCGCGAGCGGTGGATGGTCGGCAGGGTCGAAGGCGAGGTGGCCGGCATGGCGGAAGCCGCCGCCGGCGAGGAGGATCGGCAGGTTCGTGTTGGAGTGGCTGTTGGCGTTGCCCATGCACGAGCCGTAGAGCACCGCCGTGTGGTCGAGGAGCGTTCCGCCTTCTTCGCCGACGCCGTCGAGGGCGGCGAGCAGTTCGGCGAGCGCGGCGAACTGGGTTTCTTCGAGCGTCTTCAGTTCGGCGATCATTTCGGGACGGTTGCCGTGGTGCGTGAGCGAGTGGGGCTCGTGGGCCACGCCGGGGGCCCGTGGCGTCCAGACTGCGGGGTTCACGAACAGCGTGACCACGCGGGTCGAGTCGGTTTCGAACGCGAGCCGCACCATCTGGCCCATGAGCGTGAGCAGCGTGAAGAACTCCTGCTCCGGCTGCTCGGGCGGCGGCGGCAGCTTCGGCTTCGGCCGGCGGCGTCGCTCCCACATCTCCGCCTTCTGCATCTGGGCCTCGACCTCGCGGACCGAGGTGAAGTATTGATCGAGCCGGGCGCGGTCGGCGGCATCGAGCGAGCGGTCGAGCCGCTTTGCCGGGAGGGCCACGAAGTCGAGGATGCTGCGGCCGGCCTGGAGTGTCGCGACGCGTTCGGCCGTCTCGCGGGCGTCGCCCTGGAGGAACAAATTCCGGTAGAGCCGGGCCGGGCTCCGCTCCCCCGGAATCGGCGCTCCGCTGCGGGTGAACGACAGGCTCGCCGTGCCGTGGGCCGCCACGGTGAGGCTGAGCGACGCGAACCGCGTCTGGCCGCCGAGCGACTCCGCCGCGATCTGGTCGAGCGAGATCGAGTTTCGGAAACTTCCGCTCGCCGGGTGCGCGGCACCGGTCAGGAAACAGATGTCGGCCGCGTGGCCGCCGTCGACGAGCGGATGCGCGAGCCCCGAGAACACGGTACACCGGTCGCGAAACGGCGCCAGGCGTTCGAGGTAGACGGAAGGCTCGTAGTCGCGGCCGGCCTCGCGCGGGAAGAAATACTGCGGCAGAAGCCCCATCGTCGTTTCGATCGCGAGCAGGCGGCGCGGCGGTCCGGCGTTCGCGCCGCGGGCCGTGCCCGGCCGGGCGAACGCCTCCAGCCAGGGGAGCGCCACGGCGACGCCCGCGCCGCGGAGGAACGAGCGGCGCGACGGGTGAGCCGAGGCGGGCGTCGACATGATCGCGGGTCCTTTCATTGCTCGCGGAAGAGTCGGCTGGCGACGACTTCGTGCACGAGCGAGCGCACGCCGTAGTCGCGAGCGGCGGCACGGTCGACGAGCGCGTCGAGTTCGGCCTGGTCCGCTGCGGTGACGGGTGCTCCGGTTGCGTAGACGACGAGCTGCCGGGCGAGCCCGCGGGCCAGCCGCCGCGGGTCGGCGGCGGCGAGCCTTCTGAACTCCACGAACGATGCGAAGCTGCGGCCGTCGGCGAGCGTGCCCGAGGCGTCGATCAACTCCCCGGCGGCGACCGTGCCGGCGGGGGCATCGGCTGGGAGGATCCGATAACGGTCGCGCCAGCCGCCGATCACGTCGAAGTGCTCGAGGGCGAAGCCGGGCGGATCGATCGCCGCATGGCAGGCCGCACAGGTCGCGTCGGCCGCGTGCAGCGCGAGCTGCTCGCGGATCGAGACGGCGCCGCGCACGTCGGCGTCGACGGCGGGGATGTCGGGCGGTGGCGGGTCGGGCGGATCGTCGAGCAGTTCACGCAGCACCCACGCGCCGCGTTTCACGGGCGAGGTCACCGTGCCGTTGCTCGTCACCTTCAGCACGCTCGCCTGGCCGAGCAAGCCGCCGCGGGGGGAGCCGGGTGCGAGCGACACTCGCCGGATCGCCGTGCCGCGGATCGATTGGGACGCGTCGAGGTCGTAGTGCTCTGCGAGCTGGTGGTTGAGCATGGCGAAGTCGGCGTCGACGAGCGTGGCGACGGGCAGGTCGCGGGCCAGGACCTCGCGGAAAAACGCCTGCGTTTCGGCCAGCATCGAATCGCGGAGCGAGGGACTGTATTCGGGATAGAGCGTGGCGTCGGGCGTCGTGAAGTCGATCTCGCGGAGGTCGAGCCACTCGTCGAGGAAGTGATCGACGAACCGGCCTGCCTTCGGGTCGGAGAGCAGCCGATCCACCTGCGTCCGGAGCACGGCGGGCTCCCGCAGCTTTCCGCGCCGGGCGAGCGCGAGCAGTTCGTCGTCGGGCAGCGAGTCCCAGAGAAACGACGCCAGCCTGGCCGCGAGGTGCCAGTCTTCGAGCGGTCCCGACGGGCCGCCCAGAAAGAGAAACTCGGGCGAGCAGAGGGCCGCCTGCTCCGCCGTCCGCAACGCTCTGTCGGGCGGATCGCCCGCCTTGAGCCGCCGGTTCACGAGCGCCGTGTAGCTCGCGATCTCGGCCGCCGTGGCGGGGCGGCGAAACGCCTTCGACAGAAACGTGGAAAGCACCTGCTTGACGTCGGGCCGCGGGGTGGAGCCGTAGAGCAGCCGATGGCCGACAGGCGGCCAGGAATCGAAGACCGGGCCTTCGATGTCGAGGTGGTCGATCGCGATTCCGGGGCCGACGTATTCCGCCGCCCGGCCGGGCCGCTCGTAGACGCGCTCGGGCGGAATCGACGCGGCCGTGAACAGGATCTGCTCGCCGGCATTGAGCCAGGCGTCGAGCGTATGCATCTGCGGCACGAGCGGCGGCGCGTCGAACGTGCCGAGCAGCCGGTCGTTGGCGTGCAGCGTCACGGCTTCGGGGGCGGGCAATGGCTCGAGTGTGCCCTTGTTCCACCGGAAGCTCCACACCGAGAGCGTCACTCGATAGCGGCCACTCTGCGGGACGGTGAACGACGTGAAGAAGAGCGCAAAATGATCGGTCGGCCCCTGGCGGCGGAAGACGCCGACGGAGTGGGGGTACGGAAAGAGGCCGATCCCCTCGTAGTGCTTGAGCTTGTGTGGCAGCGGCCCGCGCACGAGCGGCAGGGTGGCGGCGTCGTAGCGGCCGTCCTTGAGAAACACGGCGTCTCCTTCGAGGAGCGCGAGTTTGAAGAAGTCTTGCGCGCCCGGCAGGAGCCGTTCGCTGACGGGCCGCGGCGGGGTGGCATCGCGGGCCGTCGCCGTGAGCAGTGCCGCCCCGGCGGCGGCATGCCAGGCCGCCACGTGGACCGGCGACACGTCGAGCGCGGCGGCGGCGCGGTCGAAGCCGTGGGCCCGGCCGTCCTCCGGGAGCATGTCGCGTACGGCGAGTCCGGGGAGGTCGAGCAGGTCGCGGAGCGTGTGCTCGTATTCACGCCGCGTGAGCCGGCGCTTGGGTGCGCGGGCCTCGCGCGACGCCGTCTCCGGTGCGCGATCGTCGGCCGCGATGCAGGGAATCACCGCAGCGATGATCGCGCACAGTAGCCCGGCCCGTGTCCCCGCGCGCGTTCCCGACATCGTGTCTGCCCTCCCCCGCCCTCTCCCGTGAATCGGCGATCATCGCCCGCAGGACCGCCCCCGTCGGCCCACGCCGCGCCAGGCCGCAAACTCGCCGCAGATTCCGGCACTGGGCGCAGACTGCGGTTCCGTTGCGGCGCTGCCGCCAGCGATACTGCCGGCCGCCATGCGCGGTGACTCCACCCCATCCAGCGTCGTTTCGGGATCCGTACAACGCATGCCGAGCGTGTGGGTCGCGCTCAGTGGCGGTCTCGGCAATCAGCTCTTTCAGTGGGCCGCCGCACAGTCGCTCGCGCTCGACTGGGGCGAGCCGGCGGCCGTGCTCGACCTGCGGCTCTATGAACGCACGCCGTGGCGACGGGCCTTCCTTGCGGTTCGCGGCGCCGCGTGGCGAGTGCTCGCTGGCCGTGATGCGCACTTTCGCTATCGGATGCTCGAGCGGCAGAGCGAACTGGCCGGCGTGGGGATCGATCCCGCTCCCCTGCCCTCCCCACGGCCCGCGGTCGAGGATCTGCGGCGGGCGTGGCGTGATCCAGGCTGTATGACGGCGGGCGGCCGGCGGGTGGTCCGCGACACGGCCGAGGTCGACCGGACGCGGCCGGAGCATGTTCTTCTGGCCGACTGGCTCCAGTCGGAGCGGCACTTCGTGCATCGTGCGCATGCCATTCGACGCTTGCTTGACGTGCCGTATACCTCGCCGGCGTACGAACGCTGGCGCGACGAGCTCGCCGCGCCGGGGGCCGTGGCGGTGCACGTGCGGCGCGGGGATCTCTTGAAGAAGCGCAACCGCGTGTTCGCCGTCCAGTCGCCTCGGTACTACGAAGAGGCTGCGCGGCTCGTCGTCGAGCGCACCGGAGCCGACCGGTTCTACGTGTTCACCGACGATCCCGCGTGGGCCCGTGCCGAGGTGCGGCTGCCGGGGCATACGACGTGTGTGAGCGGCCCGGAGGGAGGCTCGGCAGTCGACGATTTTCGGCTCATGGGCCTCGCCCGGCACATCGTGATGGCCAACAGCACGTTCTCGTGGTGGGCGGCGTGGCTCGGCGAGCGGCCCGAGTCGTGCATCATCGCTCCGGCGGCGTGGAGCGCCGATGGGGGCCGGCAGCCGGAGTTGGTGCCACCGCGCTGGACGATTCTCGATGTCCCGCCGCTGGCGGTGCGGTGATCGCATCCGGTCGTCGCTTGCGTGGCGACGCTCGTGGTGCGCCGCAATGCGGAGGGCGCTTTCGGTCCCGCAAGGTCGAACGAGACAGATCGTGCCGGTGCGGGTACAGTGGACGCCACGCCATGATCCTCGCTTCCTCCAGTCACGTCCGTCGTTGAGGCGTCCATGAGTTCGCCGATTCACCGCCTGCGTTGGTACCAATCGGCAGGTGCGGCGTTTACGCTCGTGGAGTTGCTGGTCGTGATCGCGATCATCGGCGTGCTCGTTGGACTGCTCTTGCCCGCCGTGCAGGCGGCCCGCGAGTCGGCACGTCGGTCGTCGTGCAGCAACAACCTCAAGCAGGTCGGGCTCGGCGTGCAACTCTTCGCCGACGCGAAGCGGAAGCTGCCGCCGGGGTACGCCTCGGGCTTCGACGGCACCGGCAACGACACCGGGCCCGGCTGGGGCTGGGCGTCGTTCATCCTGCCGCACATCGAGCAGACGACGGTTGCGGGCCGGATCGACACGACGCAGCCGATCGAGGCGGCCGCGTCGAACAGTGGCCGTGAGGTGGTCATCCCGACGTTTCTGTGTCCGGCTGATGCCGGCACGAAGGAGGCGTTCGCCGTCGGGCCGCGCGACGCAGCGGGCGCGTTGACGTCGACCACCTGCAAGGTTGGCCCCGCGAACTACGTGGGCTGCTTCGGAATCGGCGAGCCCGGAATCGACGGCGACGGCGTGTTCTACCGGGGAAGCGAGGTCCGCCTGCGGGACATCACCGACGGCCTGAGTCGCACGTTCGTGGTGGGCGAGCGGTCGTTCCGCGACGCCGCCTCGACGTGGGTTGGTGCGGTGAAGGGTGCGAACCAGGTGCCGGAGCCGACCTGCCGGCTGGGCCTCCAGGTCAACAACGCCTCGAACTTCGTGCTCGGCCACACCGGCGAGTCGTACGACGGCCCGACGGGGGCGACCGAGATCAACAATTTCACGTCGCCTCATTCCAGCGGCTGTATGTTCGCGTTTGCCGACGGCCACGTCGCGTTTCTCGGCAATGGGGTGACCTACGCCGTCTACAAGGCCCTCTCGACGCGGGCCAGCGGTGAGGCTGTTTCCACGGAGGGCAACTGACATGCGGTGCACGAAGATCGCGGCTTGGGCGGTGGTTCTGGTGCTCGTGGTCGCCGGCGGCTGCGGCGAGGCGAAGCGGGAGATCGTCACGATGCGGCTGGAGGACGTGCCGCCTGAGCTGATGGCGATCGCGAAGGAGAAGCTGCCGGGCGTGGCCTTCGACACCGCCTTCAAGAAGGCGAGCGGCACGATCGAGATCCGCGGCAAGGCGAAGAACGGCAAGATCCGCGAGGTGGACATCCGCCCCGACGGAACGGTCGAGGAAGTGGAGTGACGGACGGCCCGTCGACGCGGTCGCCCGTCACGAACAATCGCTCCATCCCACCCCGTGACCGACCGAGGTCAGCGTCGAATCGCCACCTTCGCGTCAGCCGCACTTGCCGCCGCGAATGAGACCGTGAGCCAGTCGGAACTTGCCGTGCTGTCGTCGTTCATCGCCACCACGAGGAACTGGTAGGCCCGTCCGGGCCGCAGTCCGGCCACGGTGATGCTCGTTGACGAGGCGTCGACCCTTGCGGACGCCTGGGTGCGGCTGCCTGAGTCGACGGCATAGATCATGTAGCCCGTGGCGTTTGCCGAACCCGACCACGTGAGCGTTCCGGTCGACGCCGAATTCGCCTGGAACGCGACGTTCTGCGGAGCCGCTACCAGTGTGACGGCCGGCATCGTGACGCTCACCCACGCCGACGTGGCGGAACTGCTCGCGTTGTAAGCCGTCACGGCGAACGAGTAAGACGCCCCGCGCGTCAGGCCAGACACCTTCACCGACGTGGTCTTCGATCCCACGCTCGCCACCTGGCTCGTCGTCGTGCCGTTCAAAACGAGCACCTTGTAGCCCGTGGCGCCCGCCGAAGCGTTCCACGACACCTGCACCGACGTCTTGTTGAGCACCGTGACCGTGACGTTGGTCGGCGCGGCGATCGCTGCGGCCGCCTGCGTGTTGACCTGCGTCGTCGCCGATGCAGTGCCGGCGGTGTTGTAGGCATCGAGCCGGAACGTGTACGTGGTGCCGGCCGCGAGGCCGCTGACCGTGGCCGACGTGGCCGTCGCCGAGTAGCTGCCGATCAACGTCGCCGTGCTTCCCGACACCTGGTAGAGCCGATAGCCGTCGGCGCCCGTCGACGGGCTCCAGGAAAGGCTGACCTGGGAAGACGACGTGGCGATGGCTGTGAACGACGTGGGAGCCGTCGGAGCCGAGGTGGTCGTCGAGCCGCCGCCCCACGCCACCATATCCATGATCACGAGATTCGCGACCGGAGTGCCTCTGCCCGTCACGAGGTCGTAGCCCGCGGCGGCGGAGTAGGTCGGCAATCCTGTGCTCGATCCGCTCGTCACGTCGTGGAAGTCGGCGGCCGCGAGCTGGTACAGCGCCGGGAGGAACTGCGTCCGCCCGTCGAGCGAACCGAGGCCGGCGAGCGCCCTGCCCTGATCGGCGATCGCGGCCAGCGCGGCCCACTGCGGGGCGGCCGCACTCGTGCCGCCGAACTGACTCCATTTGGCGGTGCCCGTGTTGTTGTACGAGTCGTACACGGGGAAGCCGGTGTTGGGGTCGGAGTCGTAGGCCACGTCGGGATTGGCGCGGCGGGTGGCCGACTGCGTGACGACACCCGCCTGATACGACGGCTGCGATTCGTAGGCGCTGATGCCGCCGCCGCTGCCGCCCCAGCCGGACTCCGACGAATAGCTGCCGCTGCTCAGGAAGAGCGACGTGCCGCCGACCGAGACCACGTTCGGGCTCGCGGCCGGATAGCTCACGGGTGCCCCGGAATCGCCGCTCGAGGCGAAGAACGTGACGCTGGCGTGGCCGGACGGCGTGGTGAAATACGAGTCGTAGGTCGTTTCGCTGCTGAATTCACCGCCGCCCCAACTCATCGAAATCGCGATCACGCCAGGCTGGTTGCGGGCGTAGTTCACCGCCGCCATGAGGTCCGACATGGAGTTGCTGTTGGCCTCGACGAGCAGGATGCTCGCGCCGGGCGCGATGGCGTGGGCCCATTCGACGTCGAGGGCGATTTCCGAAGCCCAGCCGGCGTTGGCGGCCGGCATCGTCGTGCCGCCGGACTGGTTGACCTTGCGGAACACCGGATCGGGCAGGCCGAACTGGAGATCGAACTGCTTGAGATCGTTGGCGATATTCGGATCGTCGTAGGCGTCGACGATCGCGATGGTGGTGCCGGCGCCGTCGGCAGCGGTGGTTCCGAACGCGACGGCATCGAAGCCGTACGCATGACGGATCTGCGCAGGGGAGTAGCCCGTGGGGCCAGAGGTCGCCATGACGGCGACTCCGTCGGAGGCATGGGCACGGATGAAACTCGGCGAGGCGAAGCCGAGCGGGCAGCCGGAAAGAACGCGCCGGGCCTCCATCACCTCGACGGCCAGAACTGCCCCGTCGCGCGATCGCCGTGCCTTGCGACGAGCGGCGGTGCGCACGGACTTCCGAGACACCACGCCAAAACGGAGTGGGAACATGACTTCCCGTCGCGAGAAAACCGCTGCCCCTGGCCGTCGAAAGTTTTCCGCCGGTTATCCAAAAGAGCAACTGTCAACCGCCGGGAGGGAACAGTTGATTTGGCGGCACGAACCAGCGATTGCGATCCCCACGTCGGCGGTTTCAACTCACCACCCCATCGACCTTCGGCCATTTTCTGGCTAACGCAATCGCAAGCCTGCATGGATCATTTGGTTTTCTTGCGCAGGACGGTGAACCGCAGTTGCTTCGTCGCGTAATCGATCTGGGCGTCATGCTGCCGAAAGAAGGGCGAGCCGAGGAGCCCGTCCACACCACCCTCGCCCCCCGCCTCCTGTACCACGGAGAGATCGAGCACCGCGAGGTCTTCGAGGTCAAACGTTCCCGTCGGCACGGACAGGGCCACCGACCGCAGCCGCGACACCGCGACCGAACTCGCTCCGAGCCCGGCCGCCGTCTCGCTCGTCTCCTGTGCGGCCAGTCCGAGAGCCGCGGTCGCCGCGGGGGTCAGCACATTCGCTTCGGCGGCCGTGTCCACGATCATCCGCAATGTCCGCTTGCCGCACGTCACGGTGACCAGCGGCGTGCCGGTGGCGCTGATCTCGAACGGGATGGACAACTGCCGCGTGGTGCCGAGATGCGACGGGTTCTTGTCGACGGACTGCGTCTGGTCCGGGGCGGCGGTGCCCCGTATCTCCACGGCTTGCGGGGCTGGATTCAAGTCGACCCAAACCTCGTCCCCCACCGCGATCCGATGGTCTTCCCTGGGGCGAAACTCCACCGTGAGGCTGCCTTTGAGACGGTCCCACGTCACGCCGGTGACGATTCCGACCTGCTTGTCCTCGTCGCCGATGCGGTGATGGACCATGTCACCGAGGGCCACGTGGGGATGGTGCGTGATCCCGCCGCCTCGCCCGATGTGTCCCGGCGTGTCCCCCTCGTACTTCGCGTTGAAACTCTCCACCACCTCGAACCAGAACTGGGTGCCATGCGGAGGATGCTCGCGACGAGGGGCGAGCGGATCTTCGACATCGTCGGCGATCGCCTGGAGCGCCACGAGAACGGCCAGACCCGCAACGATCGCCATGGCGGCGGCGAAGCGGTTCGGCCTGCCCGGTGCATCCCGCGAGCATTCGTGAAAACGATGCATGGTGAGGAGACCCGGGCGATCGAGCGTCGCGACGCGTCCGGCCGTACCGCCGGTTCGCCCGCCGAGCCGGCCACGTGCACGGGCCGCCGCAACGCTAGCCATGCGACCACTGCGGCCGGCTGGCATGCCGGTCGCGCGGGTGATTCACCACGCATGCCGAGGCGGACATTTCGTTCCGCCGCGGTCGGCCGACGGCCCTACTCGTCGTGGGCCATCGCCTCGCAGGCGTCGTGGCACTTCTTGCACGCCTCGGCACACTTCTTGCAGCAGGGTATGTCGCCGCACTTCTCGCACTCGTCCCGGCATGCCTCGCATGCTTCCTCGCACACCTCGCACATCTCTGCTGCGAGCGGTGAGTCGTACTCCATCAGGGCCACGCACGCCCTGCACGTCTCGATGCACGTCAGGCAGTGCTTTTCGCACGTCGGGCAATCGCAGCCGACCAGGCATTCGCGGCAGGCACGCAGGCACTCGTTGCAGGCCTTGATGCACGTGTCCTTGGCCGCGGCGTCGGGCTTTGCATCGGCCGCAAGGGAGGATAGTCCGGTGGCGGCCCAGAGGATGGTTGCCGCAGAGATCGTCAAAAAAGCGTTGAACTTGTTCATGATGGCACCCCGGAAATGTGTGGTCGTGGATGGAAGCAACTCGCTGGCATGGTAACACGTGCCGCCGTCAAGGAACTGGTGCGAACGATGTCAGGAAATCTCCCTGAAGAAGATGTTCCCCGCCATTCGGGCCTCTGGCCAGAACGGCGAACTCGTGAAGACCGTGAGGACATGTCGCGAGCGGCTGCTGGTCAGGCGGTGATTTGTCGGGCAGGGTCTTGCCGTGGCGGGCCGCACGTCTACTCTTCTGCAGTCTTATCTTTTCGCATCCTAGGAGCTTTTTCGATGAACGTCATGCGTTTTGGTTGTGTGATGGCCGTTGTTGGCCTTGGCTATGCAGTGGCCGCCGGCCCCGTCGTTGCAGCCCCCTGCAAGGGGAGCCAGAAAGCGGTCGTGCAGCATGGGCACGTGGTGCAGCCCGCGGTGATTCACGAGCGGGTGATTTCCTCGACGGTGGTGCGGGAAGTCGCGCTCGCGCAGATACCGGCCGACATCGTCGACACCGCCGTTGGTGCCGGGACGTTCAAGACCTTGGCCGCCGCCCTCGGTGCGGCTGATCTCGTGGCGACGCTCAAGGGCGCCGGGCCCTTCACCGTGTTTGCCCCGACCGACGAGGCGTTCGCGAAGTTGCCGGCAGGCACCGTCGAGACGCTGCTCAAGCCCGAAAACAAGGAGAAGCTCAAGGAGATCCTCCTGCTGCACGTGGTGCCGGGTTCCGTGCTCGCGGCCGACGTCGTGAAGCTCAAGGAAGCCAAGACCGCGGGCGGGAAGACCGTGATCATCTCGACCGACGGCGGCGTGAAGGTCGGCACGGCCACCGGCATGGCGAACGTCGTGAAGACCGATATCAAGGCCAAGAACGGCGTGATCCACGTGATCGACGCCGTGATCCTGCCCTGAGTGAGAGCGTCCACGCGACGCCTTCACAAACCGTGGCCAGAATGACAGACGGCCGCGCCGCTCGCATCCGCGGGCAGCGCGGCCGTTCTCGTTTCGACCCGAGAACGCCCACGGGGAGTCGAATTCCTGCGCTTGGAAGAGATACCGCAGTCGAGGAAAATTCCGGACAAAATTCCGGACCAGTTGGGGTGGCTCCCGACGTCGGGAACCGCGAAATGGTTCACTGGACGTTTGAGTTAGGAATCGGTGGCCCCGAGAACGCCCTGCAGGGCCTCGATCCCGGCTGCGTGCTTCGCCGGGTTTTGGGAGCGGAGTTTCTGGATGTTGAGCAGCTTCCAACGCGGGGCGGGGAGCCGTTCAGCACCCGACGCGGGAAACAGCGACCAGTCGGGGCGCCCTTCCTCGAAGCCCACCAGGAATATCCGCTCCGTCGGGGTCAGCGAGGCCCTCACCGCGGCCGTCAGCTCGGCAAACGTGGCTTCGTGAACGGTGTAATCGAACGGCAGGAGTGTCATGCCCGCGAACTCACCGGCAAACGTCTGCCGCTGGTCTTTGGCCTCGGGATTCAGTAGTTCCGCGATCGGCCGGCGATGGCCGATCAGATTCATGAGCAGCCCGGCCCGCACGTCGTCCCGGAATCCCTCCACGTCAAGCAACTGCCGGACATCGAACAGGTCTCGCGGGTGCTGGCGGTCGAGGGCCGCCGACACCTTGCCGCCGAAGAGTTCTGCGTGTGACACGACCGGAACCTCGACGAACGCCTCGAACACCTCCTGGACGGCGTCGGTGCAGGCGACTTTCCGGACGGGCCACAGGGCTCCGCGCTGCAGCGGATTGACCTCGACCTTCACACGTGCCCTGCCCCGCTGGCAGTGCACCTTCACCTCCATGTCGTCGCCTTGAGGCACGAGCGTGAGCCGGGCGCCCGGTAGCCGGCGTTCGGCCTGCGCCTTGATGCGGGCCAGCGCTGCTGAGATACCCGCCAGCGATACGGCGCGGTCCTCCAGCGGCAGGTAGGTCAGATCGATATCGACCGACAGCCGGGGCATGTCGCGGACGAAGAAATTGATCGCCGTGCCGCCCTTGAGGGCGAAGGCCGACTCCTCCGCGATGAACGGCAAGAGGTCCAGCATGAGCCGCACCTGCTCGCGATAGGCCTCGTTCATTCGCGCACCAAGGCCCGGGGCACGACGAGTTCATACTTCGCCACGTAGGCCCCCTTGGGAACGAGGCTCCGGGCGCCCCGTCCAAGATCGATCCGGCCCCGGTCGAGCCTGGCAAACACGGGAAGCGCCGCCCGCTCGGCCATGAACATGAACAGCCGCTTCACCTTGATCGACGAACACGCCTCGAGCAGCGACTGCATCACCTTCGGCCGCAGTGTCCGCAGGTTCTCGAGCAACCCATACGTTTCGACGAGATCCATGCGATCGGGTGCCAGGAAAAGGCACTCGAGGATCGCCCGTTCCGGCGCAGACGCGAGCAGAGAGAAACCGCCGAAATCGCGAGCCCGGACAGCAACGCCGGCCGGAAGAAACTTCGATGTCACGTGCATCACCTCCGCCGGCCAGCGATGCTTCCGAAACCACAGCGGCGGCCGTACGCCGGGTGCGGAGAACAGCCAGACCGGCTCGCGCCCGAGGCGGGCGAACTGCCCCGCCCCCTCGGCCGCGAGTGCCGTGAGTCCACCGACGTGTACAGCCAGACCGTCTTGTGCCTGAAGCGCGTGGAGGGCGCCCCGCCACGTCGGCGTGTCACCAGCCCGCTTGAAGGCTCCGGCCCCGACCGACTCGAGCCACCCGCTGGCTACGTACTTCTGCGTGTGCTGCGGCGTGATTCCGAGGGCGGCCAGCGCGGACCGCGTCAACACCCCGTGCCGCGGCAGGGCATGGACGAGAGACTTTATTTTGGAATCGCTAGATATACCCACGGTATATTTCTAGCATCCGAATCAAAGTTGGTGCGATTCATTTCCCACCCCAAAAGCGAAACGGCCGCGCCACTCGCATTCGCGGGCGGCGCGGCCGTTGCTGGCTCAACCGTAGTACCCCCACGGG
>JBAXUY010000005.1:0-59008 GCA_037129475.1 Planctomycetia bacterium
TCTCCTTGTTGATGGCGGCATCCTTCTCGATGTAGATGTCGCGCTGCGGGATGTACGCCTCGGGCTGGTAGTAGTCGTAGTAACTGACGAAGTAGTGGACGGCGTTGTGCGGGAAGAAGTCGCGAAACTCGGCGTACAGCTGGGCCGCGAGCGTCTTGTTGTGGGAGAGTACGAGCGTCGGGCGGCCGATCCGGGCGATCACGTTGGCCATCGTGAAGGTCTTGCCGGACCCGGTCACGCCCATCAGCACCTGCGAGGCCTTCGCCTCTTCGATGCCGCGCACGAGCGATTCGATCGCCGTCGGCTGGTCGCCGGCGGGCTGGTAGGGGCTGACCAGTTCGAAGACACCCGCGTCGACCGTCATGGCATCTCCCGCCGCGGTGGCCGAATCGGGCGCAGGTAGGGGCGCATCTGGTCGAGCGTCGCCGGTCCGATGCCCGGCACGTCGAGCAGGGCTTCGAGCGTGGCGAACGGGCCGTGTGTGTCCCGATATGCGACGATCCTCGCCGCGGTCGCAGGACCCAGCCCCGGCAGCTGGGCGAGTTCGACGGCCGACGCGGTGTTGATGCTGGCGGTGAACGCCGCCTGCACCGCGGGGGGCGCATCGTGGTCGACGAGCCGGTCCGCGGTGGCAAGCCACGTGAACGCCGCGAGCAGGAGCGCGGCCGCGATGCAGGCCACGAGCGGCTGCAGCCGGGCGGGGATCGGGGCGGTGTCACCAGACGAGTCGGACATCGTGCTATAGGATACCGCCGCCATGCCCGACCGCCTGCCGCCCACGTCGTCCGATTTTCGCCAGTCCGCCTGGGGCGACGATCTCGCAGCCCATGTGGCCGCCAAGGCCCGCGAGTGGCTCGCCGAGGATCTGGGCCACGAGTGCGATTGGACGAGCGTGGCGACCGTCGCCCGGGATGCGTCTGCGCGGCTGAACGTGGTCTGCCGGCGGCCGGGAGTGATCGCCGGCCTCGATGCCGGCGGTGTCGTCGCCCGGGTCGCCGACGAGCAACTCGACTGGCGGCCGCTCGTCGCCGACGGCGCCACCGTGCACAAGGGAGACGTGGTGGCGACACTCGCCGGCCCGACGCGCGCCGTTTTGGCCGCGGAGCGGGTGCTCTTGAACATGATCGGGCGGCTGTCCGGAGTGGCCACGGCCACGCGTCAACTCGTCGACGCCGTCGCCGGCACCGGCTGCCGGGTCTACGACACGCGCAAGACCATTCCAGGGTGGAGGCTGCTCGACAAACTGGCCACCCGGCTCGGCGGCGGCTGGAACCATCGCATGGGCCTCTACGACGCGATTCTCGTCAAGGACAACCATCTGGCCGCGCTCGCCGCGCAGGGGCTCGGCCCCGCCGAGGCCGTTCGACAGGCGCGGGCGTTCGTCGCCCGCGCGTATCCGGCGGACCGGGCGGCCGCGACCGTCGTCGAAATCGAAGTCGACTCGCTGGCGCAACTCGCCGAGGTTTTGCCGACTGGCCCCGACATCGTCCTCCTCGACAACATGTCGCTCGATGCGCTCGCCGAGGCCGTCGCGGTCCGCGACCGGCTTGGCGTCGCAGACGGACGGTCCGTGATCCTCGAGGCCTCCGGAGGCATTCGCCCCGACACGATCCGTCGAATCGCGGAAACGGGGGTTGATCGCGTGAGCAGCGGGTGGCCGACGCACGACGCCCCGTGGCTCGACGTGGCCCTCGACTGGTAGTGTCCCGAGGCTGCGGAAGCCCCTGTTTTCACGGGGTTTTGGGCGACAGTGGGAAAAATTGCGGGCTGCTGCTTGACAGGTTGGAGCGACCCTGCATATTCTTCGTGTGGCGGCGGAAAACAGGTTTCAGCCGCGTTCTTTCTCGTAATTAGGCAGTCCGCTCGTGAGTTCCTCAGGCCGCGTTCGTCCCGGATTCCGGGCACGTGGTCGAAGTTGAGCCGAGTTTCAGGACCTTCGCCTTTTTCTGTCTCACTTCGACTGGTTGCCCGGTGTCGTCCGTCCTGTGATGGCAGACGTCGACTCCGGGCAGGTTCGCAGGGACTTTCGAGCCCTTTCTTCGAGAGTACGGCCGGGGGAATTCATGGTCGGTGCCCGCAGCGCAAGGGGGCGTCGTCATGTCTGGGAACAACCAGTTCGGCAGGAACCACGAAAGCCGTCGCACGGCCAGTGCCGTCGCGAGGCGTGCCTTGGCCGTGGGCCTCGCCGTCGTGTGCACGCTCTGTCCTTGCCTGCGGGCGCAGGCCGAGACGCTGACATCCGCCGCCTACCGCATCGACATCGCCAACAACCTCGTGTGGTACGACAACCAGGGGCAGCCGATCGTGCAGGCGACGGCCTCGCGGCTCTCGGTGCTTCAGCGTTGGAACCTGCAGTCGCAGCCGAACGTGCGGATCACGAATACGTCGAGCGACATCTCCCTCGTCGGCGTCCAACTCGACCTGAGCAACTCGGCGTCGAAGATCATCTCCTGCACCTGGCTCGAAACGCCCGGGCAGGCGGATTGGAACTGGAATGATTCCACGGCATCGGCGTATTTCCAGTTTCTCGATCCGATCGCACCGGGCGGCGTCGTGAGCATGCGGTTGGGAACGGCAGCTCGGACCAGCGATCCGTCCGGGATCATGCTGGCTTCGAGTGGAGCAAATCTCACGTACACGATGAATCAGTCCTTCTTCCACCCCTGCATCGCCGGGTGCGTCGATACCAACATGGGCTACGGGGAGTTCACGGTCTTCTCCCGGCCCGCCTCCGACACCGCGCCGCCGGTGTTCGATCCGACGGGCCTGCCAGTCGGAGATACCATCGTGCAGCAGACGGTGAACCTCGGCGACTATCCGTTGACGTCGGCCGACATCAATGATCCCGCATCCGGCACATCGACGATCGTTCCGGTTCCGGAACCCCACACGATCGCCCTGGCCGCGTCTGCGGCGGCCGTCGTGGCGGCCCGATTCCTGGGTCGGCGCCGCGCCGCCTGAGCGTAAAGGTGGGCTGGCTGCGGTGGATGTGGCAAGGGTGCGGGAAGGCACGCCGCTGCCGGTCGGGCAAACCTTGCGGGTTTTTCTCATCGTGCGGTCGGCCTCGGGCCGATCACGAAGTCGGAGTCGGCCGGGTTCAGGCCGGCCGCTTCCGGCTCTCAGGATGACGAACCATGCGTGGCATTGTTCAACGACTCGGCGAAGCAGTTGGCCGGCTGGTGCTGGCCCTCGTCGCCGTGTCCCTGCCGTTCGCCGCCTCGGCGAACGATGACGTCGAAGCGATCGTGATGCCCGAAGACGCGGTATGCCCGCCGGCGACCGGCGCGCTGCCGACGGTCGACTGCCCGCCGCGATTCGTGTTCGGAGCCGACTACCTGCTGCTGCGGCCGTCGTTCAGCAACTCCACGGCCCTGTATCAGGCGACCGCCGTGGGCGGGCAGTCGATCGCGCTCTCGCCGGTCAACTACGACTTCGGCTACGCCAGCGGCGTCCGCGGCTTCATCGGCTACAACTTTTCCGACGACACACTCGGGCGATTCAGCTACCTCGGCATCGATGCGGCCACGTCCGTCGCCGGCACCGCGACGGGCAACTATGTCGGTGGCAACGGCACGGCCTACGTCGGTCCGTTCTACACCGAGGCCCTCCCGCCGACGGCGTCGATCACGTCGACCGCCAATGTCAGTCTCGACCTCTACGACCTGGAGCTCGCCCGCCGCTTCGAGATCGACACCGAAACCGACGGCGCCACTCGCTGGGATACGGCCGGATCCGCGGGCATCCGCTTCATGGATTCATCCGTCGCCACGACGGTCGACAACTACTGCCCGCTCTGTCCCAACTACCTGGTCACCACGAAACGGGTATTCCATGGGGTGGGGCCGCGGCTCGCGATCCAGGGCCGCCGCTATCTCGGGCCGGCGCGCCGCTGGAGCGCGTTCGCCACCGGCGGCGCCGCCCTGCTCGTCGGCAGCTACTCGAACGTCGACACCCGGTTCACGAAGGTCGTCAACCTGCTCGAAACGCAGTCGACGGGTGGCACGCTGGTCGTCCCCAATTTCGACATCGCCCTCGGCACGAGTTGGCAATGGGGCCCGCGAACGAGCATCTCAGCCGGCTGGATGCTGATGTTCTTCGGGAATCTGGGCTATTCCGAGACGATCGACACCAACGGCATCAATGCGGGAGCCGTCGCGACCAGCGTCCCGCTGACGAACTCGAGCCTGGCATACGATGGTGCGTTTTTCCGGCTGACGCACTCGTTTTGACCGGCGGCCGGCGGGCGTGCCGCTTCGGGGCTACACGCCGAGCAGGCGGTTGCGCTTCGTGCGACGCTCGGCCCGCAGGCGGGCGCGGCGCTTGGTCTCGCTGGGCTTCTCGAAGAACTCACGGCGACGCATCTCCTTCTTGATGCCGCTGCGTTCCACCAACTTCCGAAAGCGGCGGACCGCCTCTTGGATGCTTTCGCGATCTCTGACCGTGAGCTTGACCATGTCGTTCCTGGGGCGAATGGGAGCAAATCGAGCCCCTGAGGGTAGCGGCCGCCGGCCAGAAAGTCCATAACGTCGCGGCCGCGCCCGGCGGTCAGGCCGTCGAGCCCCGCGCCGGCGATTTGCCGGGGAGGCGGACGGCCTCCACAATGCGGCCCCGCGGGCCGCCGCGTCTCCAAGGCCGATCCACCATGCACCACGCTCTTTTCATCGCGGAAATCACGGGCTCCAGCGTTTTCGCGGTGCCCTGGGGGGCCGAAGTCGTCGGCGCGGTCGTGTCGGCGGCGTTCGTCTGCCCCCTCCTGCCGCGTGGACGTCGCTGGCTGGCCTGGATGCCGCTGACCCTGGTCGCGGGAGCCCTGCTCGTGGCCGCGGGTGCCGCGGCGTTCCCGGGAAGCAGCCCGGTGGTGGCTGGTTTCGTGCGGTTCTTCGCGATCGCCGCGATCCTGCAGTGCCTCGTGCTGTTCGTCGCCGTCTCGATCTGGGAGTGGTTTGCGGCGCCGCTTCCCAAGATCTTTCTCGACGTGATGCGGTGGCTCGCGTTCGCGGTGGCGATCCTCGTCGTGGCCTGGGAGGCCGGAGTCGACGCGGGTGAGTTGCTGACCGGCTCCGCACTCGTCACCGCCGTGCTCGGGTTTGCGCTCAGGGACACGCTCGGCAACGTGTTCGCCGGCCTGGCGATTCATGCCGAGCATCCGTTCGAGATCGGTGATTGGATCCAGTATGACGCCAATCCGGCCCACATCGGCCGCGTGGTGGAGATCAACTGGCGGGCCACGAAGGTGCTCACGCTCGACGAGGCGTTCGTGATCATCCCCAACGGGCAGCTCGCCCAGGCGTCGATCCGCAACTTCACGAAGCCCGAGCCCTGGTCGCGGCGCTCGCTGTTCGTCATCACGCCGTACGACGTGCCGCCGCAGCGGGTGCAGGCGATCATCCTCGACGCGATCCGGGGGAGTTTCGGCGTGCTCGAGCACCCCGCCCCGTCGGTCGTGACCAGCGATTTCAAGGAACGCGGCGTCGAGCACTGGGTGCGGCTGTTCACGACGGAGTTCGGCAAGCGAGACCGCGTCGACGGCATGGCCCGCGATCGCATCTGGTACGCCCTCGCCCGGCACGGCATCGAAATTCCGGTGGCGACCCAGGCGATCCGGCTCACCCAGCTGCCGACGCCCGCCGCGGAGCCACCCCAGTCCGCGGCGGAGCGGCGCGAACGCTGCCTGCGGCAGGTCGGGCTGCTCGCCGCGCTCGGCCCCGCCCACCTGCACGGGCTCGCCGCGGACACCGTCGACCGCGTCTACGCGGCAGGCGAGCAGGTCATCCGGCAGGGCGACTCCGGGAGCTGCATGTTCGTGGTCATGGAGGGCCGGGTGGAGGTCACGGCCGCCGCCGAGCATACCGCCCCGGTCCGGGTCGCCACGCTCGAAGCCGGCGACTACTTCGGCGAAATGTCGCTCATGACCGGTGCTCCGCGGGTGGCGACGGTGACCGCGCTCGTCGAGACGCGGCTTCTCGAAGTCGGCAAGGAATCGTTCGGCCGTGTGTTGACGGCGCAGCCCGCGCTCGTGGAGCGACTCGGCGCGGCGCTCCGTGAACGGCAGGTCGACCGCGATCAGGCGATCGCCGGCGCGGAGCGGACGGTGCCGGAAGAGCAGGACGTGTTCCGGAAGATTCGTGACTTCTTCGCGGTGTGACCGCTGCTGCCCGGAGACCACCCCCGATGCGGATCGAACTTCTCCCCTCGAGCGTCCCCGTGGCTGACGGGCAGTTCCTCACGTCGTACCTCGTGAACGACGAAGTGGCGATCGACGCCGGATCGCTCGGCCTGCTCGCCGACCTCCGCCGGCAGCGACGGGTGCGACACGTGTTCATCACGCACGAGCACCTCGATCACGTCGCCACGCTGCCGATCTTCCTGGAGAACGTCTACGATCCCGGCCCCGACAGCGTCGAGCTGCTCGCGTCCCCCGGCGTGCTCGACGGCCTGCGTGCCGACATCTTCAACGGCCGGGTGTGGCCCGACTTCTTCGAACTCTCCCGGCCGGACGACGCATTCGTGACCGCCACGGCCCTCGAACCGGCGGTGCTCGTGCGGCGGGCCGGTCTGACCATCACGCCGGTGCCGGTCTCGCACGGCAACGACACGCTCGGGCTCGTCGTCGACGACGGGGCGTCGGCCGTGGCCTTTCCCTCCGACACCGGGCCCACCGACGCGCTCTGGCGGCACCTGGCCGCCATCCCCACCCTGCGGGCCGTGTTCCTCGAAGCGACGTTTCCGAACAGCCTCGCCTGGCTCGCCACCGAGACCGGGCACCACTGCACGGCCACGTTCGCCGCGGAACTTCCCAAGCTCGCCCGCGACGTCCGCTGGCTCGTCGTCCACCGGAAGCCCCGCTACGCGGCCGAGATCGCCCGCGAAATCGCCGCCCTCGGCCTCCCCAACGTCGAGCTCATGCAGCCCGGACGGGTGTACGAGTTTTGACGGCCAACGGCCGCCGCGTCACTTGGCCCGGCTTTGGCGCTTGCGGTCGTGCTCGGAGAGGAGGATCTTGCGGAGCCGGATCACGTCGGGCGTCACCTCGACGAGCTCGTCTTCCTCGATGTATTCGAGCGCTTCCTCGAGCGACATCCGGCGTGGCGGCTTCAAGAGGATGTTGCGGTCGCTGCCGCTGGCCCGCATGTTCGTGAGTTTCTTTTCCTTCGTCGGGTTTACGATCATGTCCTCGCTGCGGGCGTTCTCGCCGCACACCATGCCCTCGTAGACCTCGTCACCCGGGGCGATGAACAGATCGGCCCGCTCCTGGAGACCGTCGAGACCGAACGCCACCGCCTTGCCCGGCACCATCGAGATGAGCACGCCGTTGGGACGGCCGGCCACGTCCCCCTCCATGGGCGCCCACTTCTCGAAACGGTGGTGCATGATCGCCGTGCCCTGCGTGGCGTTGAGCACGCGGGTGCGGAGGCCGATCAGGCCGCGGGCGGGGATCGAAAACACGGCGTGGGCGAACTCGCCGCGGTTGCCCATGTGCACGAGCTGCCCGCGGCGCGAACCGGTGAGCTCCATCACGGGCCCGAGCTTGTCGTGCGGAACCTCGACGACGAGCGTCTCGAACGGCTCGTAGACCGTGTCGCCTTCCTTGCGGAGGATCACCTTCGGCTTGCCGACGGAAATCTCGAATCCTTCCCGCCGCATCGTCTCGATGAGCACGGAGAGGTGGAGGAGGCCGCGGCCCGCGACGGCGAACTGCTCGGTGCCCTCGATCGGCTCCACCCGCAGGGCCACGTTCCTCTCCAGCTCCTTGTCGAGCCGGTCGCGGAGGTGGCGCGTGGTGAGAAACTTGCCCGACTTGCCGACCAGCGGCGAGGTGTTGATGCCGAACACCATCGACAGCGTCGGCTCGTCCACGGTCAGCCGGGGGAGCGGCCGGGGGTCGATCGCGTCGCAGATCGTGTCGCCGATCTCGACGTCCTCGATGCCGCTCACGGCCGCGATGTCGCCGGCCGTCACCTCCTCGACGTCGATGCGACCGAGCTTGTCGAACGACTGCACGCCGACGAGTTTCGCCGGCAGGAGCGTGCCCGCCGCGGTTGAGCGGACGACGGCCGAGCCCTTGGTGAGCGTGCCCGACTCGACCCGGCCGATGGCAATCCGGCCCACGTAGTCGGACCAGTCGAGCGTGGTCACGAGCACCCGCAGAGGGGCCGTCGGATCGACGGCCGGCCCCGGGATCTTCTCGAGCACGAGGTCGAGGAGCGGCTGCATCGTCCCCTCGCGGACGGCGGGGTCGTGCGAGGCGTAGCCGCCGCGGCTCGAGGCGTAGACGAAGGGAAAGTCGGCCAGGTCGTCGTCGGCGCCGAGTTCCAGGAAGAGCCCCAGGATCTCGTCGAGCACCTCCAGGGGCCGGGCGTCGGGCCGGTCGATCTTGTTGACGACGACCACCGGCCGCAGCCGGCACTCGAGCGCCTTCGAGAGCACGAACCGCGTCTGGGGCATCGGCCCCTCGGCCGCGTCGACGAGCACCAGGGCGCCGTCGGCCATCCGCAGAACCCGCTCCACCTCGCCGCCGAAGTCGGCGTGGCCGGGCGTGTCCATGATGTTGATCTTCGTGCCCTTCCACTCCACCGCGATGTTCTTGGCGAGGATCGTGATGCCCCGCTCGCGCTCGAGGTCGTTGGAGTCGAGGATCCGTTCCCCCGTGAGTTGGCTGGCCCGGAACTGGCCGCTCTGGCGGAGCAGGCAGTCGACGAGCGTCGTCTTGCCGTGGTCGACGTGGGCGATGATCGCGATGTTGCGGATGTCGGCGCGGCGTTCGAGTGCGGCGAGACCGGAAGCGGGGGCAGGTGCGGAGGCGGGCATGGGGCTCATGGCGGGGTGAAGCGGCGGGAACCCCGATTATTCAGGAACCGCGGACCGTTGCATAGAGCCGATCGATGAGCGTTTCGCGTGTTTCGGCGGCCGTGCCGGTCGCGATTCCCACGCGCAACCGGGGCTCCTCGCCCGCAGCCGCGAGCGATCCCGCCGCGGCCGCGGCTGCGGCGGGATCGCTAAACACCGCGAGAAGTTCATCCCCGCCGAGCCGAGCCACGAGCAGCGCCGCCGTGGCGGCCTGGCACAGCCGCGCCGCCGCAGCCCGCAACAGATCGTCACCCGCCAAAAACCCCAGCGTCTCGTTCGCCCGCTTGAGCCCGACGACGTCGACGATCACGAACGCCACGTCGGCGAGCGATTCACGCGTGTTGAGCCACGCCTCGAAATCCCCTCGCGACGCCAATCCTGTCACGTGATCGGTTGCCATGGGCGAGAAGACCAGAGGTCTGCAGGGGCCGTGGATGGCCCTGCAGACCCCGAAGATGGAGACGAAGGGGATCGAACCCTCAACCCCCGCCTTGCAAAGGCGGTGCTCTCCCAATTGAGCTACGTCCCCGAAAAACCGAATGCGCGCGCCAAGATTCGAACTTGGGACCTCTACCTTATCAGGGTAGCGCTCTAACCAACTGAGCTACGCGCGCCCGTGGTGAACCGGACGGGCAGGCGGGCTGTTTCGTCCGACTGCCGGGATCGAGTGTAGGTCTGGCGGAGAGGTTTTAAAAGGGGCCGCGGTCACCGTGCGGTGGCGGAATGGCCGCAAAATGGCGCTGGCGCCGCCGGCCGTTCCCGGTATTTTTCAGGGGTCACTCCAGGAAGGAACCCCAGCCATGGCCACGACGGTCTCCCGATTCACCATGCGGCGCCTTGCCGGCGCGTTCGCTCTCCAGGTCGCCCTCGTGGCGACGACTGGCGCGGCCCAGCCGACGGTCGAATATGCCCTCGGTCTCTCCCCGTTCCAGAAGAATGTCGAGTACGACCGCGTGGCGGCCGACCAGGTGAAGGCCTGCACGATCAAGATGGAGAAGGAGGGCGGCCTCAACGCCTGGGTCGTGCGCGGACCCCGCGGCGAGGTTTTGCGGTCGTTCTCCGACACCAATGCCGACCGCGTCGTCGACCGCTGGAGTTATTACAAGGACGGTGCCGAGGTCTACCGCGACGTCGATTCCAACCACAACACGAAAGCCGATCAGGCGCGCTGGCTCGGTGCCGGCGGCAGCCGGTGGGGTGTCGACGAGGACGAGAACGGCTCGATCGACAGTTGGAAGGTGATCTCGGCCGAGGAGGCCACGGCGGAGATCGTCGAGGCCCTCCGCTCCCGTGAGGCGTCGGTGTTCACGCGGCTCTTGCCGACCAACGCCGACCTGCAGGCCGCCGGCTTCGAGGACCCGCTGCTGAGCGAACTCACGGCCCGGGTGACGGCCGCGGCGAAGGGGTTCGCGAAGCTCGTGGCGGCCCCGAGCAACACGCTCGGGCCCCAGGCCCGCTGGAACAACATGCTCGCACCGCAGCCGGGCACGCTGCCGGCGGGTACGGCGGGCGTGGCCAAGGACGTGACTGCGTATGACAACGTGGTCGCGCTCGTGGACGGCGGCGACGGCAAGTCGGGCGGCCCCGGACAGATCTACGTCGGGTCGCTCGTGCGCATCGGCGACGCCTGGCGGCCGGTCGACCTGCCGCAATTGCCCGGGACGCAGGGGGAGATCGCGGATGCCACGGGGTTCTTCTCGCCGCGCGCGAGCGAGCGCGGCGGCGGGGAAACGGGCGGGCAGGATAGTGAAAAGCTCAAGCCGCTCCTGGCGAAGCTGCGCGACATCGAAACGAAGCTGTCGACGGCCGATCTCGCCACCCGGCGGCAGTTGGCGGGCGAGCAGGTGGCCCTGCTCGAGCAGGTCACGGCCGCAGCCGATGCCGCCGAAAAGCCGTTCTGGGTGAAGCAACTCGCGGAGACGGTCGCCGCCGGCGTGCAGGACGGGGCGCTGCCCGAGGGCATCAAGCGGCTCGAGCAGCTGGCGGGTGCCGTGTCGGCCGACGAATCGCTCGAAGCGTTCGTGCGGTTCCGGCTCGCTTCCGCCCGGTACGCCGCGGGGATGCAGGAGTCCGGGGCTGACGTGGCGAAGGTGCAGGCGGCGTGGCTCGACGACCTGAAGCAGTTCGTGGAGAAGCATCCACAGGCCCCTGACGCCGCCGAGGCGATGCTGCAGATGGGCATTTCCGACGAATTCTCGGGCAACGAGAAGGAGGCGATCGAGCGGTACGCTGCGATCGTGAAGGGGTTCCCCGAATCGCCGTCGGCGCGGAAGGCCCGTGGTGCCGCACGGCGGCTCGAGAGCGTGGGCAAGCCGCTCGCGCTCTCCGGCACCGGCATCGACGGCCGGCCCATCGCCGTCGAGTCGCTGCGCGGACGGCCCGTGCTCGTTCACTACTGGGCCACGTGGTGCGAGCCCTGCAAGGTCGACATCGCGCAGATCCGCGAACTCTATGCGAAGTATGGCCCCAAGAAGTTCGCCGTGGTCGGCATCGCGCTCGACACCGACAAGGCGCAGCTCGCGAAGTTCCTGGCCGCCAAGCCGATCCCGTGGCCACAGTTGCACGAGGCGGGCGGCCTCGATGGACGGCTGGCCGAGGAGCTCGGGGTGCTCACGCTGCCGACCATGCTCCTCGTCGACGCCCAGGGGAACGTGGTCGATCGCAACCTCGTGATCACCGACCTGGAAAAGAAGCTCGACTCGCTTCTCGGCGCAAACTGAGCGGATTGCGAAGCGGCCGAAGGCGCGGTTTGGCTTTGCACCATCGGCCGAGCGTCGCTACGGTGCCGCTCCCTGCCGCGGGTCTGTGCATCTCCGGAGTCGGTTCATGACGCTGTTCGCCCTTGCCGTGAGTCCTGTCTTGTGTGCGATGAGCGTCGTTCAGCTGCTCGGCCTGGCCGCGGCGGGCCTTGCCCGGCTCGCGGAGGGCACGCGCCACGAGCGCGGCTGCCAGTGGCTGCTCGTGGTCGCGCTGGCGGCGGTGGGAGGCCTGTGCGGTTTCGCCCTGCAGTTTGGGCCGGCGTCCGCGGCGTTCTGCGCGGTCACGCTCACGCTGATGACGATGATCGCCGTGTTCGACGTCAGTTCGCGTGGCTGACTCGTTTGGCCCTGCTTGCGCCGTCGGCCCGCAGTGCCGCGGTTTCCTGGATTGCCGCGACGTTCGGCGTTTCCGTTTGAATCGGAAAAAAACTCCCCTCCGGTGCGACCGGCAGCCGAAATCAGTCTCCAGCGGTGGTTTATCCGCCTCCACTGCCGAGCCAAGGAGCCTGCCATGTCCATTTCGAGGTCCGCATATCTGGCCGCCGTCGTCGTGTTGCTGACGACGACTGCCGTGAGCGCCGCCGATCTGGCGGCGAACGTCGCCGCCAAGATGAAGGAGTCGGGGGCCCTCAAGGGCTACCGGGTCAATGTAAAGGCCAAGGCGGGCACGGTCTGGCTCGAAGGAACCGTGTCCGACGCCCGCCAGATTGACGCCGCGATCGCTGCCGCCGAGGAGGTGACAGGGGTCGAGCGCGTGGTCAATCGCCTGTCGGTCGCAGGCCCGGCCCCGGCGGAGCGTGGCTTTAGCCTGCCAGCCTCGGTCCGGTCGCTCGTCGGGATGCCGTCACCCGCGGCCGCCCCGGAGGCCGAGGCCGACGCCGAGGTGGCTGCCGCCGAAGAGGTGCAGGCTGCCGAGCAGGCGCTGCTCGTCGATCGCGAAGACAAGGAAGGCGTCGTTGAATCCGGCATTGCCCTGACGCAGGCCGTGGGGCGCGCGATACCGCAACCGCAACCGCAACCGCAGCAGGCCGCGCCGGCAAAGCCCGCCCGGCAGTCGAAGCAGGCTGGCCCCCGACCGCTCGGCAGCCAGCAGGCCAAGCCCGTGCCGCAGCCGCGGCAGGCCCGCAACGCCGCCGGCGGCGTGCAACGCACGGCGATGAAAAGCCAGGTGTACGGCCAGCCGCTGATGATGCCCGGCTCCGACGAGGGCTATGTCGGCGGTGAGAATGCGGTCGTCGACGGCGGGTATCCCGCTCAGGGCGGACTCGTCGACGGTCAGATGGTGCCGGGTTCGATGCGCTTCACCGAAGGTCCTGCGGGTGAATACTGCCCGCCGGGGCAAGGTGGCATGGGTGGTCGGGGTGGCATGGGCGGCCCGATGCCCATGGGCGCCGGCGGCATGGGCGGCCCGGGCATGGGTGGCGCGGGCGGCATGCCTGTGCCGGTGCGGGGCAACGGTCCCAACATGCCGAACTACGCCTGGCCGAGCTACGCCGCCTCTCCCAATTACGCGGCCCTCCAGTACCCCACGCAGTACTCACCGACGGCCTGGCCCTACATCGGCCCGTTCTATCCCTACCCGCAGGTGCCGCTCGGCTGGCGGCGGGTGTCGCTCGAGTGGGACGACGGCTGGTGGTGGCTCGACTTCGACGAGCGGCACGTGCACAGCCACCACCGCTGAGCCGCCGACCGTCTGACCATGCACGAAGAGCCCGCCCCCGCCATCGCGAGGGCGGGCTTCTTCATGCGCCTTCCGGGGCACCGGGCACGGCCGCAGCCTTTGCGCCGCCGGAAAATCCCGCAAGTTTTCCACCGGCCTGGTCGATACAACCCGCAGAGATTTCCAGACGACCGCCCCGCGGGCAGCCCGAGGAGTTCGCCATGAAGATTCGTGCCAGACTGATCGCCATCGCCCTCGTCGTCGCCACGGGCGCCGTCACGCAGAGCGGCTGTTTCTGGATCACGTCGGCCGGTCCCAATCTCGGCCCCCTCGCCTTCCCCATCCCGGTGCCGGTGGGCATCCAGAAGAGCAAGGAAGACCAGTTCTGGAACTACGAACGCTACGAGCGGGCCCCCGTGCTCGGCCCGATTCCGCCCGGCGGCCCGTGCGAGGCGGTCGACGAGCCGAGCGACGACGAGGTGATGCGGGCCCTGGAGAAGGCCCGGCCGGTGCAGGGCAACTGGCCCTTCCTGTACGAGATCCAGCGGAACCACGTACGGATCACCAAGTGCAAGATCGCCGACTACCTCGATCCGCCTCGGCACTATCCGCTCGCGGGCCCCGCCCAGCTGCACCACGCCCACTACAAGTGCACGGTCTACTTCCAGGAAGTGAAGCGGATCGGCTGGCCGGTGCCGCACACCTTGGTGGATGAAGACTGCCAGGAAGTGGTCTACATCGATCACGACCACCTGCACATGGTGGGCGACGTCGACACGGGCTGCAACGCAAACTTTTAGCCGCACTCCACGAGGCCTTGCCTCGTGTGCCGGTTGTGCGGGTGGCGAGCGGGGGCGGCAAAGGATTCGCCCGCTGGTGCCGCAGCGGTCGATGCCACCAGGGACGGGCGCTGCGCCGAGGGATTGGCCCGAGCTCCCGGTCTTTCATCCTGCTGGACTCGCTCGGCATGGTGCCATGGATGGCCCGCTCAGTGACGTGGATGGTGTGCGGCTTTGCCGTGCTCACCGCCCTGCCCGTCTTCGCCCAGGGGCCGCGGGCCTGGGCCGGATCGACCGCGGCGCCGAAGCGGGCCGACGACGGGCGCCGCGCCGACGTGCGGATCGCCACGGCGCCTGAATCGGTGACCGCGGTCGGTGTCGCCGGTACCGAGGCCGACGACACGGCCATTCCCACGGGCAACCTGCTCGCGACGATCCGCGACGGCGGCATCCTCATGGTGCCGCTTCTGGGCTGCTCGTTCCTGCTCGCCGCGTTCGGCTTCGAGCGGCTCGTGAGCCTGCGGTGGAGCCGCGTCGTGCCGAAGCCGTTCGTCACGCGGTTCATCGAGCAACTCCAGGCCGGCACGCTCTCCCGCGGCGAGGCGCTCGACGCCTGTGATGAGAACGGCAGCCCTGCCGCACGGGTGTTCGCCGCCGCGGTGCGCCGCTGGGGCCGGCCCGCCGTCGAGATCGAGCAGGCGGCGATCGACGCGTGCGAACGCGAGGTGAACCACCTGCGCCGCTACCGCCGCGTGTTCAACGGCATCGCCACGATCGGCCCGCTTCTCGGTCTGCTCGGCACCGTCTTCGGCCTGATCCGCTCCTTCAACGACGTCGCCAGCTCCGGCGCGATGGGGCGGCCCGACCTCCTGGCCCGCGGGTTCGGCGAGGCGCTGATCACCACGGCGATGGGGCTGCTCGTGGCGATTCCGGCGATGGTGCTCCACTGGGTGTTCACGAGCCGGGTCGACCGGCTGGCGATGCGGCTCGACGAAACCTGCCAGCAGGTGATCGACGAGATCTCGCTCGAGGCCAAGGCGGGAGCCTGACACCATGCCGCTCGTCCGCCTTGCCGACGACGAGGAGCCGGCGCCGAACCTCGCGCCCATGATCGACGTCGTGCTCGTGCTCACGATCTTCTTCATGTGCGCCACGAAGTTCTCCGGCGATGAACGGAAGTTCGACCTCGAGCTGCCGCAGGTGGGCGCGGCAGCGGCCGTCACGGGCAGCCGGCCGGAGATCGTCGAAGTGGACGAGACAGGCGGTCTGCGGCTCGCCGGTGAGGAGGTAACGCTGGGCGACCTGTCGGCGCGGCTGGCAACGCTGCGTGCAGACCGGCCGGAGATGGCCGTGCTGATCCGCGGGGCCAACGCGGTGTCGCACGGACGGATGGCGGAGGTCTACGAGGCCTGCCGGGTGGCCGACGTGCGGCACGTCGGCATTTCGGTGCAGGTGCGGGGCGAGACCCGGCGCCGGTGACGAGGGCACGCGGCGATGCATCACCACTGGCTGCTCTGGGGCGGGCTCGCCGTCTGTTGTGCGGGCGGACTGGCGTTGGTCGCACATGCCCGCTGGCTGCAGTCGCAGACGCTGAAGAAGTGCGTGCTCCTCTCCGTCGGCGTGCACGCGGTGCTCGCGATCGTGGCGGCGTTCGTCGGCGTGGCCCGGCCCGCCTCGTGGGGGCAGGCCGACGACGGGCGGATGACGATGCACGTCGTGCCGGTCGCGGAATCACTCGATGAAGCCGCCGCCGACGTGGCGGCGCTCCCGAACGAGGTCGAATCCGACGACGAGGCCGCGGCCGCCAGCAAGGCCAATGCCGCCGTCGATCCACCGCCGCCCGACCTCGTGCCGCTCCTGCCTGCGGTGGCGAATGCCGATGATGCGTCTTTGCCCGCCGACGCGGCCCAGTCCCCTGCCCCGTTGACCACCGACGGCGCGCGCCCGACACCGTCGGCCATCCCCCCGCTCTACACCGACCGCGTCGGCGTGAAGCGCGCGGCTGCGGCCGCCGCGCGGGGCGGGTCGCTCGAGACGGAGCGGGCTGTGCAGGCGGCGCTCGCCTGGCTGGCCGCGGCACAGGCGTCCGACGGGCGGTGGAGCGTGGTCGAGCACGGCGGCGGCGTGGAGCGGACCGTGCAAGGGCACGACCGCCGCGGGGCGGGCGCGAAAAGCGATCACGGCGTCACAGGCCTCGCGCTGCTCGCATTCCTGGGCGCGGGCCACACGCACCGCGACGGGCCCTATGCCAATGTGGTGGCCCGAGGACTCACGTTTCTCGTCGAGCGGCAGCGGGCCGACGGGTCGCTCGCCGGCGACGCCGAGTTTTTCGCGGCCCTCTACTGCCACGGCATGGCCACGCTCGCGCTCGGCGAGGCCTGTGCGCTCACGCAGGACGCCACGCTGCGACCGGCGGTCGATCGCGCCGTGCGTCACACGCTCGCAATGCAGCATCCGACGACGGGCGGCTGGAGATATGCCGCCGGCGATCGCGGCGACACGAGCCAATTGGGCTGGCAGGTGATGGTGCTGGCGACGGCGCGGCAGGCGGGGCTCGACGCCGGTATCGAACCGGCGGAGGTCCGGGCCCGCACGTTTCTCCAGAGTGTCTCGTCGGGCCGAGCGGGCGGGCTCGCTTCGTATCGCCGCGGCGAGCGGCCGAGCGTGGCGATGACGGCCGAGGCACTCGCGTGCCGGCTGTTTCTCGGCCTGCCGGTCGAGCATGCGGCGGTGCAGGAGGCGCTCGAGTCGCTCGCCGCGGCGCCTCCCGACGCCGCCCGTCCCAATGCCTACACCTGGTACTACGCCACGCTCGCGTCGTTTCATGCCGGTGGCCCGCAGTGGGAAGCGTGGAACGCGCGGCTCCTGGCAGCCCTCCTGCCGCTGCAGCGCCAGGGGCCGGGAGCCCTTGCCGGCAGTTGGGATCCCGATCCGGTCTGGGGTGGCCACGGTGGCCGCGTGTACGCGACGGCGCTGTCCGCCATGACGCTCGAGGTGTATTACCGCCATGCCCCGGTGCACGAGCGGCAGAAGGCGTCGCGCGAGCGCACGCAATTTGCTTCCCAGACCACCGGGATTAGACTTGAGAAGTGAGCGATCCGCGGCTTGCCGCCGCCAGTCATGGAGTGCTTCAGGTGCCACAGATGTTTGCGTTCATGGGATTGGGAACGGTCGAGCTCATCATCGTGGCCGCGGTGATCCTCCTGCTGTTTGGTTCCCGGCTGCCGCGGGTGATGCGGTCGCTCGGCGAGGGCATCGTCGAGTTCAAGCGCGGCGTGCAGGGCATCGAGGAAGACGGCTCGGCCAAGCGCGGCGACGGTCACCACTGAATCGTGCCGCCGACGCATCCTGCGCCCTGGAGACGCACCGCATGTTCGGGCTCGGACCGGTCGAGATCGTGGTGATCGGCGCCATCGCCGTGATGCTGTATGGCAAGCGGCTGCCCGAAGTGGGGCGGTCGGTCGGCCAGGGGATCGGCGAACTGCGGAAGCAGATGGCGTCGCTCTCCCGCGAGATGGATCTGGCCGCCCATGTCGACGGCAGTGGCGCCAAGCGCACCTCGCGTCGGATCGGTGCCGGCGACGAGGGTCCCCAGGCCACCGGTCCGCGGTTCGACCCGCCGGCTGCCGCGGAGGAAACGGCCCCATCGTGACGGCTCAAGGTCGGGATGCTACGATCCCGAAGAATTGATCGCAGGGCGGCTAGCTCAGTTGGTTAGAGCGCTACGTTCACACCGTAGAGGTCACAGGTTCGAATCCTGTGCCGCCCACTGGATGGTTGAGTGCTGAAAAGACGAATCAAAGCTACCTGCCCGCGGTGGGCAGTGCCTTCGGGATGCGGCTGAAAGCGCGGCATTTCTAGCTTTCCCACTTTCGGGGTCAACGCGGCGCCCGGGGGCAGGTCAAAACTGACCGCCTCGCTGATCGTCGAGGGCCGTCTCCCGTGGGCCGCGGGGGCGCCGCGGTGTGAGATTGCCGCGAGGCTCGGCATCAGCATCGACACGCTTCGAGCCTGCGAGGCTGACCAACTGGTGGGCATGCCCCAGCGAATGCGCAGGATGAACTCGGGGCGACGGGGCGAGGTGCCCGACGAGGACGAGATCCGCCTTCGGTGCGCGATGCTGCGGCGGTCCTGACCTGCCGAGCGATTCATTCCGCTCTGGAAAGACGGCGAGCGGCTGGGACACATGGCCGAAAGCGCGGCGTTCTGAGGCGGCAGTGAGCCGCTATTTGCCGCTGCAACGGCCGCCATGCCCCAAGGTTGTCCCTGTCGTCTGGACAGTGGAAGGACTGCTCTCTGCAATAGAGGGGTATGCTCCCCAAACAACAGGTGAGAACCAGCGCATGAGTGAGGGTAAGTCGAAGACGGGACTGCTGAATTGGCTCGGTAAGGCCGTCAGCGGAGTGCTTGATCCCGACAGGGAGGCTCGGCTCCAGGAGTATGTTGCCAAAGTTGATGCCGAGATCAGTCGGCTTCGCCACGACTTTGACTTCTCGAAGACCGTTGCTCGTCTCGATATGGCTCCAAGCGACGAGCCGCTTGTTGCGGAGCGTCTGTACCGACAGTTTCTAGAACGAGCGTGGAAAGATCAGCAGATCACAGCCCGCGAGATCGAGTTGCTCGCGTGGGTCGCCGGTGCCCTGGAGTTGGAAGACGGTGTTGTAGCGCGGCTCAACTATGAGTTCGCAGCAGCCAGGTTCCGTAGGGCGTTCGCTCAGGCGATGTCCGACGGCCGCGTGGACGAAGCAGAGGCGGCGCGGCTCCAGGCGATAGCGAGCGGCTGTGGCCAGACTGTCGGCGGCCTTGTTTCGCACTTCTTCAAGGCCGACGGTGAGCCGCTGCTTCGGAGCATATTCAGCGGCCTCGCCATGGATGGGCAAATCGACAAGGCCGAGTGGCAATCGTTCCAAGAGACTGTGGAAAGGCTGGGCGTGCCGCGCGAGTTGGTGCTGCAGGCCATTCAAACCCCAGCGCATCAACTGGTTGAACATGCGCTGGCTGATGCACGTGTCGACGGGGAAATCTCTGAGAACGAGGAGCGGGGTATCGAGTGGCTTCTTCGAAACGTCGTAGGCGACACGCCATTCGCGGCCTACGTTCGGAAGGAGATCGCCGAGGCAAAGGAAATGCAGGCCCTTCAAAAAGGCGTTCTGCAGAGTGTTGCTGCCCCACCAGGCACGGCTCTACGTGCAGGTGAGATCGTGCACTGGTTTGGGCCAGCCAAGTACGTGCGCAAACGTGAACTCGCGAGCGGCATCAAGTTCGACGAAGTGGATGGGGAACTGGTCATCACGGACACGAGGACGATCCTCAACGCCCAGGAGAAGTCCCTCGAACTGAACCACCGAAAAGTTTTAGCGCACGTGCCGTTTGGTGATGGAATCGAGATTCGATGCGGCGGCAAGGGGAGCGGTCACTACATTTTTGCTCGCGATGGCGAACGTGCAGTCCCCATATGGCAGGTTGCGATTAGTCGTGCGAATCAAACGATCGTCGCATCCGATGATAAAGCAGCGCGGCGGCGAATTTCCCGCGAAGTGAGACAGCGCGTGTGGCAGCGGTATGGGGGGCGGTGCGCGGAGTGTCAGGCGGACACGTACCTCGAGTTCGACCATATAGTGCCGGTCGCCAAGGGTGGCAGTAATTCCGACACGAACGTGCAACTACTTTGCCGGAAGTGCAACCTCGCCAAGAGCGACAACATCTGATGAAGGTTGGCATGCGTTTCGAACAGATCGAATTCATCATCCGCCGTGACGCCGATGGGACGAGTTTCGGACGCGATTTCGAGTGGCTGTGTAAGTGGTACCTGGAGAACGCTCCGCTGTACCGCGGCAAGTTCCGGAAGGTCTGGCGATGGGACGAGTGGCCGGATCGCTGGGGCCGTGACTGCGGTATCGACCTCATTGCGGAGACAATTGACGGCGAACTGTGGGCCGTTCAGTGCAAGGCGGTGTCGCCAGAGCACGCCGTCACGAAGGCTGAAATCGACTCGTTCCTCTCTGAATCCAATCGAAAGCAGATCGCTTACCGGCTGCTGATCGCGACAACCGACAACATCGGGACGAACGCCCTGCGAACCATCGAGAACCAGGCGAGGCACGCATCTGTCGTGCTGCGGGGTGACCTGGTTACGGCGGAGGTCGATTGGCCCAGCAAAATCGGCGGCACTGCTCTGAAGCCGCCACGCTGGAAGCCTCTCCCCCATCAGCGGGCAGCGATCAGCGACGTCCTGGCGGGCTTCAAAAAACACGAGCGCGGCCGCCTCATCATGGCCTGCGGCACCGGCAAGACGCTGACGGGCCTCTTGATCAGCGAAGCCGTCGGTAGCCAGCGCACGTTGTTGCTGGTTCCGTCGATCAGTCTGGCCCAGCAGAACCTGAAAGAATGGGGCCGCCACGCGAAGGAGGATTTCGATTGCCTGGTCGTGTGCTCCGACGAGACGGTGGCAAGCGACCGCGACGATCCCGCGTTGCGATACGTCGCCGACCTGGGGATCAGGCCGACGACCAACCCGAAAGAGATAGCCGCATTCTTATCGAAGCGGCGAAGCCGACCCGCCCTGGTGATCTCGACCTACCAATCCTGTGAGCGCGTCTCACGGGGGCAGTCGATGGCGAAGAAGTGGTTTGATCTCGCGCTCTGCGACGAGGCTCACCGGCTTGTCGGCCATTCGGACAGCCAGTTCGCCACGGTGCTGCACGACAAAAAGATCCGCGCCCGTCGCCGGTTGTTCATGACGGCCACACCCCGCTACTTCACGCAGCGGGCAAAGGAGCGCGGCGCGGAGCAGGACATCGAATTGGTATCGATGGATGACGAGACGAAGTTCGGCCCCGAGTTCCACGTGCTCACCTTCCACGAGGGGATCACGGCCAAGCCGGAGCCGTTGCTGACCGATTACCAGGTAGTCGTGATCGGCGTAACCAACGCAGAAGCGAAGGCGTGGGCCGCAGACGCGAAACTCATTCGCACGAAGGATGGCCTCGAAACCGATGCCAGGACGCTCGCCTCGCAGATCGGGCTCGCGAAGGCGATGAAGCAATATGATCTCACGCGGATGATCACGTTCCATCGGTCGATCCGCAGGGCGTCGCGGTTCGTCGATGGCGAGCGTCGTGATTCACTGCCCGCCGTGATCGCGAAGATGCGGCCCGAAAACCAGCCCGCAGGCCGACTATGGGCGACACACGTTTCCGGCGAAACAGCGGCCAGCAAACGGGCCTCACTCCTGAAGGAACTTGGAGACTTGCCAAAAGGCACGTGCGGGCTGATTTCGAATTGCGCGTGCCTGGGGGAAGGCGTTGATGTTCCTGCCCTCGACGGCGTGGCCTTCATCGACCCGAAGGGTTCGATGGTGGACATCATTCAGGCCGTCGGCCGCGTGATCCGCAAATCGCCCGACAAAAAGATCGGCACCATCGTCATCCCCGTATTCGTAGACGAGTCGGAGGACGCCGATCACGCACTTAAAAACTCCGCTTTCGATCCCGTGTGGCAGGTGCTCAAGGCACTACGTGCCCACGACCGGCGGCTCGCCGACGAACTGGACGGATTGCGGACTTCGCTGGGGAAGCAGGCCGGTGGCGGGAGGCGAATCAAACTTCCCTCGAATGTCGTGCTTGATGTGCCACGGCTGTTGCTCCAGGACTTCGAGCAGGCGTTCTACGTCCGGGCTGTGAAGGCAGCCACAGAGAAGCCCGCGTTAACCGTTGAACAGATTCTGCAATGGGCCGACGAATGGAAACTAAGGACAGGAGACTGGCCGAATGCCAAGTCTGGGGCCATACCTGACACGCAAGAGACGTGGGCAGGCATAGCCCACGCGCTGAATCGTGGGCACCGTGGACTAAACGCGAGTCGCTGTTCCCTGCCGCAGTTCCTGCACGACTTCCGAGGTGTTCGCAACAGAGCGGGCCTGGGGATGCTTGCCGAAGAGCAGATCCTCGAATGGGCAGATCGCTACTTTGAGCATCACAGTTCGTGGCCCACCCACTCGTCTGGGGATATACCCGAAACATATGACACATGGGCCGGTGTTAGTGTCGCCCTCCGAAACGGCGCTCGCGGGCTACCTCGGCAAATAACGCTGGCAAACCTTCTCTGGGAGAAGCGGGGAGTTCCTAACAGGGCAAACCGTCCGCGGTTGTCTATCGAACAGATTTTGAGGTGGAGCGACGATCACAAACGGCGGACGGGAGATTGGCCCGATCAAACCTCCGGGCAGGTTTATGGCACAACCGAGACCTGGGGAGGCATTCAAGTCGCGCTCAACGGTGGAAAACGTGGGCTCCGCGGCAAATCGTCAATTCGGCTCCTACTGCATGAGCACCGCGGAGTCCCTCACTTAAGGCGCCAGCCGCGACTGTCTGTGCCTCTGATTCTGAGGTGGGCTGATGACTACCATCGCATGACTGGGCGGTGGCCGAAGAACAAAAAAACTTCTGACAAAATCTCAGGAACAGATGACAGTTGGGCCAGCATCGACGCTGCTCTCCGCGCAGGAAGACGCGGCCTGCGCAAGTCGTCGCTCGCGGACTTGCTCGAGAAGCGTCGTGGCGTCAGAAACCATCTAAAGGCTCGGCCACTTACGTTAAAACAGATTCTGAGATGGGCAGATCGGCATAGAAGAAAGACCGGTGAATGGCCCATCGCGGAATCCGGCCAGATCATAGGGGCCAGAGGCGAGAAATGGTCGAGCGTGCAGGCGGCTCTTTCGCAGGGCACGCGCGACCTTCCCGGAGGTGACTCGCTGTCTCGCTTACTCGCGCGTGAACGTGGCGTCCGCAACCGACTCGACACCCCGAAACTAACGGTTCGCAGGATTCTCGCGTGGGCTGATGCGCACCACCAGAATCATGGCGACTGGCCAACTGTCGGTGATCGCCGTGATCCTGCTGCAGGAGAGAATTGGAACGCCATTAATGCGGCTCTTGAGCGCGGATCCCGCGGTCTACCGGGGGGCAGTTCCTTGGCGACTTTGCTGGCTGAAAAGCGAGGGGTGCGTCGCGGCCGTCATGCCCAGAGGCTCACGGTAAACATGATCGCCAAATGGGCGAAAGCGCATCACAGGCGCACGGGCAAATGGCCGACGTTGAGTTCCGGTTTAGTCCACGGCACAAACGAGCGATGGAATAATTTGGATCAGTTGTTGGCCAAGGGGCTCCGCGGTTTACCTGGCGGTCAAAGACTGGCCAACGTTCTTGCGGATCACTGCGGAGTTCGCAACCACCTGAACATTTCCGACCTGTCGGTGAAGCAATTATTGGTGTGGGCCGATGAGCACCATGCCCGGAATGGAACCTTTCCGACCAAGGACTCGGGCCCCGTTTTCGGAACCGAGGAGAACTGGTCGAAAATTGATACCTCGTTAAGGGCTGGGAATCGCGGACTTCCCGGCGGCTCATCGCTCGCCAAGTTGCTGGATCGGCATCGACGAGGCAGGGATTAACTGGTCATGCGACTGGTCGGCTGGAATGCCAACTACAACAACCATCCGCGCACCTTCGAAGAAAACGTCGCCCTCCTGGAGCCGTTCAAGGCCGACGTGCTGGTGATCTGTGAGACCGCGCCGCCGCAGCCTGGTGGTCGGGCGTTCTTCGTGGGCGGTTCGCCTGGGCTGGCCGTTGTGGCCCCTGATGGCATCGAGATCCAGCCGCACCCGATGAACGACGGTGCGCCGCCGCTGTTTGCCGGATTTCGTGTTGCTGGGCCTCTGGCGTTCGATCTGCTGGCGACCTGGCCCGTCAGCCGAAAGGGTATGCCCTCCTACCACGAGGTGCTGATGGCGTCCCTGGGGCGATACGCCGACTTCTGGGCGGCTGGTCGCGCGGTGATGCTGGGTGACTTCAATTCGAGCACCCGGGTCGGCAGCCAGAAGCGGTCACATCCGGTGTTCGTCCAGGCCGCTCTGGATCGCGGGCTCGTGAGCGCGTACCACGAGCAGACAGGCGAGAGCCACGGCGAGGAAACCGTGTCGACGTACCTCCACGGCAATGGTGCGGAGTTTCACGTGGACTACGGCTTCGTGTCGCAGCCGCTCGTCGAGTCAGTCCGCTGCCGGATTCCCGACGAGCCGCGATGGTTCGAGATCGGCGATCACCGGCCGATCGTCTTGGATATCGACGAGGCCGTGGGAGAGTGACTTCTCTCGCCGCGGATTCGTCCCTCGATTTGCCCGATTCGTCCCGCGCGTTTCGAGTGCGCGCCCGATTCGTCCCTAGCCGTGCCGGATTCGTCACATTTTCGGCACCGACGGGCTGGGTGATCGTATGCGGCTGGTAGTCTGCAGGGGGCTTCGTGCCGCCGCGCGTCACGCGTGGCGGACGACGCCCCCGTGCGCCAGCAATCCAGAGTTTTCCGCCCCATCCTATGAAAGAGACAGCAATGCGAAGTAGACGTTTGCCGGAAATGTTATCCGCCGTGCGATGCATCGTCGTCATGGCGATCGTGGTCGCTTCCGTCCTAAGCGCCTGCGCGGCAATCGCCGCATCGACGACAAACTTTTTACTCGAGGCAGCCGACGGCGGCGCCAAGTCGCGACTGTCATGGACATTCGGAGATGGCTGGCTTTCGCCCTCGGGCGTCGAGACAAAAACCATGACCTACCTTGGCACATTTGGCGCGGGGGCGATCGATCCCACCTTCGTCTCGGGGACGTTCGCCGTCAGCGGTGCCGGTTCGTACAACAACATCACCACGGGATCCTCCTTTCAGATAACTAACCTCGGGTTCACGCAGATGAACACGTCTGATCTGTTCATCAGCTTGATGCAGACACAAAGCGTTCTTGTCTCCGGCTCAGGCCAGTTCGTCTCATACACGCCAGGGACTGATTCGTTTGTGGTCGACATCCCGTTTTCGAAGTTCGTTCCGGGTATCTATGCGATCAACAACGGGGTGTCGACACCGCCGACCCCGCAGACGTTGACGATCACCGCCGTGCCCGAGCCATGGACGTGGGTGATGGCTACGGGCGGGTTCGCCTATGCAGCATTTGAAATGTTCCGGCGCCGCAGGCGGGCCTGACGCCGAGTGCCTGATGTGATTCACACGATGAGGGGAGCGGGCCACGCGGTTCGCTCCCCTCGCTCGTTTGTGGGCTGACCGCGAGCCGGTGCCGCCGTGGGAATGGTGGGCGGGCGGGGCGCCAGCCGGCGGGTAGGCGAATCCTGTCTACATCACTCGACCCCCGCCCTGCCCCGCAGTCGCAGCGGCTCACGCTGGGCCAGAACATCCCCGCTTCCCCGCTTCTGAATGGTGGAGTGTGTTTTTTCAGTGGAAAGCGGGGAAAGTGTTGCTTCTGTTGTCGGCCTTCGAAAGGGCTGATATTCTCGTTGCAAACCGTCATTTCGACGGCACGGAAGTGCGTGTCTGAAGGTTGGTTCCCACCGTAGAGGCCGCAGGTTCGAATCCTGTGCTGCCCACTCGGTCGAAAGACCTTGTTTTGCAGGAGAGACGCGACCTGCCCTCGCTGGGCGGCGCCCTCGGGATGCGACTGAACGCGGGGCATTCGCGACTCACGCGAGCACAGGCCATCGCCGCCGAGGATCTGCATGAGGCGCAGACCGGGATCGGGCGCTTGTTTTCCCGCGGCATGCGGCCGGTGATCCGCTGGATCAAGGGGGATGGGCTCGACGATGCGGTGACGCGGTCGGCGATCGGGCAGGCAACGCGGCTCTTTGGCGGCCGCGTCGACTATTGCCTCTGTACGCAGGGCATCGATGGGGCCCGAGTGCGCTCCATTCTCCAATGGGCTGCCCAGCCGGTGGAATGGTGGCCGGTATCGGCAAACGACAACCAACACCTCGCCGCCTTTCTCCAGCGGGCCGGCTGTCCGCCCGAGAAATTTGGCTACTGGTGGAAATGGTTTCCGGAGCGGGTGCGGCCGGACGGCCCGGAGTGGATTCTCGACGGCGATATGGTGGTTACGGCTGCTCCGCCCTGGTTCGCTGCCTGGGCCACTGGCCGCGATGGCGTGCGGGTCGCCCAAGACGACAAGGAAGGTCCGCACATCTACGGCGCCTACGCACGCCTCGTCGATCCATCGCTGAAACTCTATTCGGGCCTCGTGTCGCTGCCGCCGCGGTGTCGTTACATGCCGCAGATGTCGCAGGTGCTGAAGCGGTGGCCGCTTGCGTTTGGCCACGACGGCCGGCGCGACATGTGCGAGCAGGGCGTGGTGGCGGCGACGTTTCAGGCGTTGTGGGCAACGCCGATTCCGCTGCACCAGTTTCCGTTCGGCCGGGCGTTCCAGCCGCATTTGGATTTCGGTCTCGCCGGTGATCAGGGGCATGTGTGGGGATATCACTTCGGCAACGCCTTCCGTCGTGCCAATCCCCACTATGAACGGCTCACGGCCGAGGGCGTGGTGTTTTCCAAGGGGTGGGGCGACGTGATCGAGCGGCATCGCTGGCTGGGCGGCACGGGCGCGTGGGGCGTTCCGGGCTGGACGATGCCCGATGGCATGGCCCGCACCATCCTCTCGCGAGCGATGGCGTTCACTGGCCGAGCCGTGCTGGAACTGGGCACCTCGCGGGGCCGCCTGACTGCGATGCTGGCCGAGCAAGGCTGCCGGGTGACGACGGTCGATCATGTCGATCGTGGCGCCGCAACGAACGTGTCCGGCTTGCCGGTGGAGGTCGTCGTCGCAGACGTGGTCGAGTATTTGCAGCGCACGCCGCGATCGTTCGATCTGATCATCTGCGACGTGCACGGCAATTCGCCGGCGGAATGGGCCCGCTTCGCGGAGCCGCTGACGATGCGGCTCGCTCCCGGCGGTATGCTTCTGGCCAGCAATGCGACGCTGCACGAGGTTCCGGGATGGCACGAGGAGACGGGCGTGCAGGCATTCGCCGCTCAACTGCCTCCCGACTGGGCGGTCGAGCTGGATCGTTCCGAGGTGCCGGGGCTGGCGATCGTAAGAAAGCCGCTGTGACAACGATTCCTTTTTGTGATCTCGCCCGCGCTCACGCGCCGATCCGGGCCGACATCGAGCAGGCCGTGCGAGGCTGCATCGACCGGGCGTCGTTTCTGCGCGGACCCGAGACGCAGGCCTTCGAAGAAGAGTGGGCGGCCTTCTGCGGCCAGAAGTATGGCGTGGCGTGCAACAGCGGCACCGACGCGCTCACGATCGCGGCCGCCGCCCTCGGCCTGGAGCAGGCGCGGATTTCTTCCACGACACTTCCGTTGACGGCCATCGGTCTGCATCGAGCGGGCACACGCGTGATCCTCGCCGACGTGGACGAAGACGGGCACATGCAGCGGCCGTGTGAGGATACGGTGCCTGTGTTGTTCTATGGCCGGCTTCCTCCCTCGGGCCATCCCGTGGCACGGCTCTACGATGCCGCCCATGCCCATGGGTGGCAGCCCAGCCAGGGCACGGCAGCGGCGTGGAGTTTCTATCCCACCAAGACTCTGGGCGGGCTGGGCGACGGCGGGGCCGTGACGACCGACGACGAGAGCCTCGCCCGCACGATGCGTGACCTGTGCGGCCGCGACGACGTGCTGCGCGACCGGCGTCAGCTGACGTCGCGGATGGACGAGATCCAGGCGGCCGTGCTTCGCGTCAAGCTCCGGCATCTTCCCGAGTGGTTGCAGATGCGCCGCGAGATCGGTGAGCGATACGGCGCGTGGCTCGGGCCTGCCGGGCTCGCACTGCCCGGGCCGTCGCTTCACCACCTCTACTGCATTCGCGTGCCCGATCGTGATGGGTTGCGGTCGCACCTCACCGAGCGGGGCATCGGTTCAAAGGTGCACTGGGAGATGCCTCTCCATCGGCAGGATGGCCCCTGGCAGGCCGAGGCCGCGCTTCCCAATGCCGACCGCTGGTGCGATACGATCGTGAGCCTACCGTGCTTTCCCGGCCTGGAGTCGGGTGAGGTTGATCGGGTCTGCGAGGCGGTGTTGGAACATCAAGCCGCTCTCCACAAGGCGGTGTGAACTCCCCCGCGACCGTGCGGATTCTGCCGGCTGGACGGGCCTTGGCCGCGCCGGTTCTTCCGGTCATGCCGTTGCGAAGGGCCTTCGCGATGCGACGCTTTCGCAAGGGACGATGCTTCTCCTCGGGGACGGCAACACTCTCGCCACGCACACGGGGGGCGGTATGCGGATTTCTCGGTTCATCATCGTGGCCATGCTCTCGATCGCTTGCACGCGGGCGATTGCCGACGATCTGGGCGAACCGATCGACCTGTCGAGTTTTTCGAGCCTCGATTCCGTGCTCGCCGACGCGGGTCAGGCAGTCGGCGACGACGCCTTCGCGTTCACGCCGGTGGCCTTCGACGGCGAACCCTCCCGGATTCGCGGCTACGTCTCCGCCATCGCCGGCGGGTCGTTCGGGACGATCAACGCCGGCGGCACAAGCTTTTTTGGCAGTAATGAGATCCGGACCGTCGGGGCGGCCAGCGAGGCGATGTTCACCGGCGGCGGTGCGATCGGCATGGCCCTCGACCGGCCGTCCGGATTGCTGCGCATGGAGGTGGAAGGGCGGGCCCGGGGGCCGCTGAACGGGCAGACCGAACTCCTCGTCGTCAATGCCGATCCGCAGTTCAGCTTTCCGATCAACACCACGGTATCCGGTGGCTGGTCGGCGATGACCAATTTCTGGCGCGACTGGTTCGTGTCCGACCGCTTCGGCGTGTACGGTGGTGGCGGGTTTGGAATTGGTGGGTATCAGTACTCATCCCAAATAAACATCCTTGGAGCCGGGTTTGAGGCGGCGAGCACCGTGAACACGTTTGCCTGGCAGGTGGGCACGGGGTTCACCTACCGTCTCAGCGATCGGGTGACCTTCGACACGGGCTACCGATTCTTCGCGATGACCCCCGGTTCGTCGCCGCTCATCCTGGCGACACCGTTGTACTCCCAAGTCATCGGCACCACGTCGTCGGCCTTCAGCGCGAGCGAGCTGCTGCTCTCCGTTCGCATCTACGAGCCGTTCCGTAGTTGGCACTAAGCTGAGCAGTCGGCGGATTGAAACGGGGCAGGCATGGTGCTTTGCCGAGACCCCGGGGCTGAGAACTTGGCGAAGGAAGCCCGACTTTTTCTGTGGTCGTGACCGTCGGGAAGGTCGTCCCGGCCGATGGGCCGAATCCAGACGCGTCGGCCGCAGCGAGCGCGAACGGGGCGATGGACGACCCCGTCTGCGTTCCCGGCTCGGCGAACGAGGCCCACGGGAACGTCGAGCATGCCCTGTGTCGGGAAGGTAGTCCTCGGGTGCGCCGCGGTCCTGCTGGCCACACTGATGCCCGCGGTGAGCGTCGTCGCGCAGGAAGCGCCGTTCGTCGGCGGGCCCAGCCAGGCCGGTGCGTTCGAAGCGTTCGACCCGGTGCTCACCGACGAGGTCAGGACGGGGATCATTCCCTCCGGGCAGGACTGGTTCCTGTTCGGCGAGCGCGAGCGCGGCGGCGTCTACGGCTGGCTCGACGGCGGGTTCGTGGGCAACTTCGGCGTGCCGGCGAGCAAGTTCAACGGCCCCTACAACGCAGTCGACCGGGCCAACGAAGCGATGATGAACCAGGTGTATGTCATCGCCGAACGCACGCTGCCCACCGACGGCTCGAACGGGATCGGGGCGCGGACGGACCTGCTCTATGGCGAGGATTTCCCGCTCGCCATGTCGTTGGGGTGGGAGACGAATCCGGGGCCGAGCGACTGGAACAGCGGCGAATACTACGGCCTCGCCATCCCGCAGCTCTACGCCGAGGTCGGCAACCAGGATCTCTCGCTCAAGCTCGGCCACTTCTACACGATCGTGGGCTACGAGGGCGTGCCGGCGGTCGGCAACTTCTTCTACTTCAAGAGCTACAGCTATCAGTTCGCCGGCCCCTTCACCCACTGGGGCGGCCTCGTGAACTGGAAGGCCTCGGACAATGTGGAGGTGGATGCCGGGATCGTGAACGGGTGGAACGGCCTCGCGTCGCCTTACAGCAAGGCGAACTTCCTCGGCCGCATTCGCGTCAGGAACGACGACAACTCGTTCGCGACATCGTTCGCGATCATCACCGGCGACGAGGGCAACGACTTCTCGCCCCTCTTTCAGCCGGCGCCTCCGCTCACGTCCGCCAATCGCACCCGCTACAGCCTGATCTTCGAGTCGCGCCCGGCCGACAACTGGGAATACCTGTTCCACCAGTGGCTCGGCACGCAGGCCCAGGGCCTCGCCGACGGTGGCACGGCGCTCTGGGTGGGCATCGACCAATACCTCTACTACCGCGTGAACGATGCGTGGGCCTGGGGCGCACGCTTCGAGTGGTTTCAGGACACCGACGGCACCCGTGTCGGCCTCAATCGACCGAGCAATCCCAACCACGTGCCGCTGCCGGGCAACTTCTACTCGCTCACGCTCGGCCCGAACTGGACGCCCACCGGCAATTTCCTGATGCGGCCGGCGTTCCGCTGGGACTTTTTCGGCGGCCCCTCCGGCGGGCCGCGGGCGCCCTACAACGACGGCGTCAGCAACCAGCAGACGATGCTCGGTTTCGACATGATCCAGAAGTTCTGACGTCGCACTTGCCGGCCATAGTGCCCGCCATCGTGCTCACCAGCGCCATGGCGTCGCTGGCGCTGCCACGAGTCCGAGGCTGACTTCGATCGTGCGCCGTGCAGGCAGCGGCGCTCAGCGGCCCGTGGTCGCCCCCGCCGTCACCGCCTCCATGACGTGGGCCAGGTTGAAGCTGCCCGGCTTCTGCCGTGGCGGAAACTCCCGGAAGCTCTGCAGCCACTCGCCCACGTGGGCCGCGGCCGGCGCGATCATGAACATGTGCTCGAGGTACCAGCGCTGGTAGTCCATCCCGATGTCCTGCGCCAGTTCGAAGGGATCCATCCGCAGGTTGACGAGCTTCGGGGCCCGCAACTCCACGAACGGCTGCTGCCAGACGTGCATGCCGTGAGCCGGCTGCTCGAGGAACGTGGCCTTCCAGTTGCCGTAGCGCAGGGCGGCCACGCTGCCGTCATCGGTCCAGTAGATGAAGTCCTTCCGCGGCCACGGGGCCTCGCCGCGCAGGGCCGGGCTCAGGTCGTAGCCGTCGAGGTGCACCTTGTAGGTGCGGTCGCCGATCCGGCGGCCCTTCTTGAGCTCTTCCTTCGCGGTCGTGTCGCCCGCGGCCGCCACGAGCGTGGTGAGCATGTCCTCGTGGGCGCCGATGTCGTTGACCACGGTGCCCGGCTTGATCGTGCCCGGCCACTTGATCGCACAGGGAACGCGGTAGCCCCCCTCCCATTGCGTGTTCTTCTCGCCGCGGAACATCGTCGTGCCACCGTCGGGCCAGGTGAAGGCCTCGGCGCCGTTGTCGGTCGAATACATCACGATCGTGTTATCGTCGAGGCCCAGTTCCTCGAGCTTCGCGAGAATCTCGCCCACCTGGCGGTCGTGCTCGACCATGCCGTCGGCGTAGATGCCGAGGCCCGTCTTCCCCGCCACGCCGTCCTTGAGGTGCGTGAAGATGTGCATCTTCGTGGAGTTCCACCAGATGAAGAACGGCTTGTTGGCATGCTTCGCCCGCTGCATGAAGTCGATCGTCTTGGCATTCACCTCCTCGTCGATCGTTTGCATGCGTGTCTTCGTGAGCGGGCCGGTGTCGGTGATCTTCCCGTTGGCGAACGAGTGGATCACGCCCCGTGGACCGAACTTCTTTTTGAACTCAGGATTCTTCGGGTAGTCGGAGTGCTCCGGCTCCTCCTCGGCGTTGAGGTGGTAGAGGTTGCCGTAGAACTCGTCGAAGCCGTGGGCGGTGGGGAGCATGTCGTCGCGGTCGCCGAGATGGTTCTTGCCGAACTGCCCGGTCATGTAGCCCTTCGCCCGCAGGAGCGTGGCGATCGTCGGGTCTTCCTTCTTCATCCCCTCGGGTGCGCCCGGGAGGCCGACCTTCGTGAGGCCCGTGCGGATCGGCGACTGGCCGGTGATGAACGCAGCGCGGCCCGCCGTGCAGCTCTGCTGGCCATACCAATCGGTGAACAGGGCGCCCTCGCGGGCGATCCGGTCGATGTTGGGCGTCTTGTAGCCCAGCATGCCGAGGTTGTAGGCCCCGACGTTGAACTGCCCGATGTCGTCGCCCCAGATGACGAGGATGTTGGGCTGACGGGGAGCCTGGGCGACCACGCGGGTCGCGGGCAGAAGGCCGGCGGCGGCCACGCAGGCGAGCGCGGCGTGAAGCAGGCGAGGGCAGCGGGAGGCGTTCATCGGCATGATGCTCCAGGTCGAGGAATGTTCAGCTGTGGATAGCGTGTCGTATGGCCGGTCCGGCCGTGTCTGCAATGCGAAACCGGCCAGAATGCCAGCGTGGGTTCGTCGCCCGCAAGCGTGGGCCTCCGATCGGCGGGAGGCCCGGATTTCGGCCGGAAGGTGCCGCTGTTGTTCAGGCGGTTCCGAAATGCTAGAAAATCGCAGGTTCGACTGACTTTCGTCCGCACCCACTCCGTCGGGAACTGCGGTTCGTGCACCTGGCGATGGTCGTGAGTCGATTGGTTCGTGAGCCAGTTCCCGAGTCCCTGAGGTTTTGTTTTTATGGCCCGGAAGATTTACGTGGGGAACCTCCCCTGGTCCACCACGTCCTCCGATCTGGAGGCGATGTTTTCTCCGCACGGCGCCGTGCGGAGTGCCGAGGTGATCTCCGATCGTGAGACCGGACGTTCCCGCGGATTTGGTTTCGTGGAGATGGAGACCGACGAAGGTCTGCAGGCTGCGATCAACGCCCTCAACGGGCATGAGATCAACGGCCGGCCCCTGACGGTCAATGAGGCCCGTGAGCGCACGCCCCGTCCGGGCGGAGGCGGCGGTCGCTCCGGCGGCTACGGTGGTGGTGGCGGTGGCGGCGGTCGTGGTGGCTACGGTGGCGGCGGCGGTGGCGGCGGCTACCGTGGCGGCGACCGCTACTAGGACAGCGATCCATCGCAGGTTCCCCTTTCGACATGCCATCGCAGGGGTCGGGTTGGTCACGCTCCCGACCCCTGCGATCCATGTGTCGAGCAATGCAACGCGGTTTTGATTCGTTCGCACAACTCTTTCACCAGACCACGGACTGACACACTTTCATGCCCCCTGCCAATCCCAAGTTTGCCAAGTTCGCCAAGAAGAAGGCCAAGCCGCGCACGAAGGTGAAGCGGAAGGATCCGATCTTCATCGACGGCGCCCGTCCCCGTCCGATGTACGTCGACTACAAGGACCTCGAACTCCTCGGCAAGCTCATCAACCGGCAGGGAAAGATCCTCGGCCGGCGCAAGAGCGGTTGCACGGCGGCGAGCCAGCACGCCGTGACCAGCGCCATCAAGCGGGCGCGGTTCATGGCCCTCCTGCCCTACGTCGGCGAGTGACGCCGCGGCCTTCATGCCAGCCCTGACGACCCGGCGCCGAGTCGAGTTTCGCGACACCGACGCCGCCGGAATCGTCCATTTCTCCGCCTTCTTCTTCTGGATGGAGTCGGCGGAGCACGAGCTCCTGCGGGCGGCCGGCCTGCACGTGTTCGACCCGCTCCCCGACGGCGGCACGGCGAGCTGGCCCCGGGTGTCGGCTTCCTGCGACTACAAGTCGGCCGTACGGTTCGGCGACGAGGTGGAGATCACGGTGCACGTGGCCGAGCTCGGCCGTTCGAGCGTGACGTTCGCATTTCGTTTCGAGCACGCCGGCGCGCACGTGGCCGAGGGAAAAGTCGTCGCGGTGCGGTGCTTGATGCATCCGGGACGCAAGCCGCAGGCGGTGCCGATCCCGGAGGAGATCGTGGCGCGGCTCGCGCCGTTTCGCGCCGCCTGACCGCGGGCGATGCGGCGTCGCCAGGGCCCGGAGAAACGCAGCATGCTCGAGGTCGATCGGCTCGTGAAGACGTTTCCGGGAGCCGCGGCTCCCGTGTGCGTGCTTGACGGCGTGTCGCTGCGAATCGCACCGGGCGGCCGGATGGCTGTCATGGGGCCGAGCGGCTCGGGCAAGAGCACGCTGCTCTCGATCCTCGGCACGCTCGACGAGCCGACGACGGGCACCGTGCGGCTCGACGGCAGCGATCCCTTTGCGCTCTCTGCGGTGGCGCGGGCGGCGTTTCGCAATCGCGCGATCGGCTTCGTCTTTCAGGAACACCATCTGCTCGGCGGTTGCACGGCGCTCGACAACGTCGTGCTGCCGGCGCTCGCGACGGGCTCGGTCGCGGCCGCCGTCGTCGAACGGGCGCGCATGCTGCTCGATCGCGTCGGCCTCGCGAGCCGTATCCACGCCCTGCCCGGTGAGCTCTCCGGCGGTGAACGGCAGCGTGTGGCCGTGGCCCGCGCGCTCGTGCTCGGGCCGCGGCTCATTCTCGCCGACGAGCCCACCGGCCAGCTCGACGCCGCGCACGCCTCAGTGGTGACCGATCTGCTCGTGGAGCTCGCCGGCGACGTGGGCGGCATGCTCGTGGTGGCCACGCACGCGCGGGCCGTGGCCGAGCGGGTCGGCACCGTGCGGCAGCTCGTGTCGGGGCGGCTCGAGTGATGGCCGGAGTCGCGGGGGAGCGAGCGGGCGAGGCCGGGCAGCCGGTGGCGTCGGTGACGGGGCTCGCCCTGCGGCTCGTACGTCACTGGTGGAGGCAGCTCGCGGCGCTCGCAGCAGCCTGCGGCGTGGTGGCGGCCACGATCTCCGGGGCGCTCGGCGTGGGAGCGGCCGTGGAACAGGGGCTGCTCAGGCTCGCGATGTCGCGGCTCGGGCGGATCGATGCCGCGGTCGTGGGCGAGGATTTTTTTCGGGCGGCGCTGGCCGGCGACATGGCCGCGGGGGCCGCGCCTGGCGACTCGGCCACACTCGTGCCCGCGATCGTGATCGAGGCCGTGGTGGAGACGGCGGCCGACGGCCGCGGGCCAGCCCGCAGCACGCGGGCGCTGGTGCTCGCCTGCGACGATCCGGCAACGCTCGGCTTCGCGGGGCCGGTGCCCACGCTTTCCGTTGACACGGTCGCCGTGAACGGGCCGCTCGCTTCCGCGCTCGGTGCCGAAGCGGGCACGCCGCTCGTGCTCCGGATCGCCGAGCGGTCGACGGCGCCGGCCGACAGTCCGCTCGGCCGCCGCGAGACGCGATCAACGGGCCGACGCGTCGCCGTGGCGACGGTTCTGTCGGACGAGGGTCTCGGTCAGTTCGCGCTCGAGCCGGCGCAGGTCACGCAGCCGCTGGTGGTCGCACCGCTTGCCATGGTGCAGAAACTCGTCGACCGGGGCGACGTGGCCAACGTGATCTTCGCCGTGTCAGGCGGTGCGCGGCGAGCAGGCGCAGGCGACACCGCGGCCAGTCTGCGGGCTCGGCTCGCGCCCGCGCTCGACGACTACGGCCTCGTCTTCCAAGAGGTGTCGTCGGATCCCGCCACGCTCCGGCTGACGAGCCGACGGCTGATCCTGCCGGACGCCGTCGATCGTGCCGCCGAGGCAGTCCTCGCGCCGCTCGGTGGCCAGCCGTCGCTCGTGTTTCTGGCGAATGCGATCACGACGGGCTCCGCCCCCGCGGCCACGATCCCGTACTCCACGGTCCTCGGCATCGCCGACACGTCGCTCCCATGCGGTGATCTCGTCGATGCGAGCGGCACGCGGCTCGCATCGCCAGGGCCCGACGAGATCGTGATCGATCGCTGGGTGGCCGATGACTTCGCCGCGCAGGACCGCCCCGTCGCCGTTGGCGACACGCTCGAGGTGGCGTATTTTCTGCCGGAGACCATTCACGGCCGCGTCGAGGAGGCCCGCGCGCGTTTGCGGGTGAGCGGGATCGCGGCGATGCAGGCCGCCGCCGTCGATTCCACGCTCGTGCCCGAGGTGGAGGGCGTCAGCGATGAAGCCTCGATCACCGACTGGGATCCACCGTTTCCGTTCGACGCATCGCGGGTGCGCTCGACGCCGCCGCACGACGAGGATGACCGGTATTGGAAAACGTACGGCACGACGCCGAAGGCGTTCGTCTCGATGGCGACGGCGCGCAGGCTGGCGGGCAGCCGGTTTGGCATGTCGACGGCCTGGCACGTGCCGCGCGACCGGGTGGCCGACCGCGCCACGCTCGGCCGTTCGCTCGCCGCTCGGCTCCGGCCCGAGGCGGTCGGCCTCAGGGTCGTGCCGTTGGCCGCGGAAGCCCGCGCCGCCGCGCGGGGCTCGACGCCGTTCGGCCCGTTGTTCCTCGCGCTCGCGTCGTTCGTCGTCGTCGCCGGCCTCCTTCTCGAATGGCTCCTGTTTCGACTGCTCGTGGTGGCCCGGCGGCGCGAGATCGGCGTGCTCGCCGCGATCGGCTGGCCGCCGCGGCGACTGGCGATGCTCCTGGCGCTGATCGGACTCGTGGCCGCCGTCGCGGGTTCCGTCGTGGGCGCCTGTCTCGGCCCGCTGTGGGCAGGCGTGATGCTCGAGGCACTCGCCCGCACGTGGACGACGGCCGTCGCGGCGGGGTCGCAGCAGGCGTTTGGCGACGGCGCGAGTGCCAGCCGGCCGCTGCTGGGAGCCCTCGCGGCGAGCCTCGTCGCATCGGTCGGGGCCCTCGCCTGGGCGGCCGGGCGCGCGGCCCGCGCGCGACCGCTGGCCCTTCTGCGCGGCACGTCCGAGTCACCGGGCAGGAACGGACGCCCGCGCCCGTGGCTGCCGATCACCGCGGCTGCGGGTGCGGTGGTCCTCGGCTGGCTCGGCCTCAACGCCGGGCCCGAGCAGGCCGTGGCGATGTTTTTTCTGTCGGGGGCCGCGGCACTCGTGGCGTTCGTGGCGGCCGCCCGGAGTGCCCTCGTCGTGCAGCGTGCCGCGCCCGTCACGTCGCTTGTCACGCTCGCCTGGCGGTCGCTGTGCGGCCAGCGATCGCGGGCGTCGAGCGTGATCGCGATCGTGGCGGTGGCGGAGTTTCTCGTCGTGTCGCTCTCGGCGTTCACGCTCGGGCCGCCGCCCGATCCGGCTGATCGGCGATCGCCGACCGGCGGCTATGCGTTGCTGGCGTCGTTCGGCACGCCCGTCAGCGCCGAGTCGGTCGCCGCGCTCGACGGTGTCGATACGGCGCTGATTCGGTCGAGCGGCGGCAACGATGCCAGTTGCACCAATCTCTACGCGGCCATGCGGCCCACCGTGCTCGGCGTCGGGCCGGCGTTCGTGGCCCGCGCGGGTTTTTCATTCGTGGCCCATCGGCTGCTGCCGCCGGGCACGAGCAACCCGTGGACGCTCCTCGACTGCGCACCCGACGCCCAGGGCCCGATTCCCGCGATCCTCGATCAGGCCACGGCCCAGTGGGCGCTGAAGCTCGGCGGCCTGGGGGCACGGTTCACGGTGCCCGACGACGATGGGGCGGCCGTCGAGTACGAAATCGTCGGTCTCCTCGCGCCCGGGATCCTGCAGGGATTCGTGGTCGTCGCCGAGCGGTCGTTCGAGCGGTCGTTTCCGCGACGGTCGGGCTATGCCTTCGGGCTGCTCGATGCTGACTCGCGTGTCTCCGTGGAGAGCCTCACACGGCAGGCTCGCGACGTCTGGGCCGACGCGGGGGTGACGCTCGAACCGACGCTCGACCGACTGGCCCGGCTGTCGGCCGTGCAGAATACGTTCCTCGCCGGTTTTCAGACGCTCGGCCTGCTCGGCCTGCTGTTGGGCACCGCGGGCGTGGCGGCCGTCCAGGCCCAGGGGGTGCTCGAACGGCTCGGGCAGTTCGGGCTCCTGCAAGCGATCGGATTCGCGCCGGGCAGGATCCGGGCGCTCGTGACCCTCGAGTCGATGGCGCTGGTCGGGGCCGGGCTCGTGGCTGGCGCGGTCGCGGGCCTCGTCGCCCTCGCGCCTGCGCTCCTCGCCGGCCGCGCGGTGCTGCCGGTCGGCTGGGTCGCGACGACCTGCGGGCTGACGCTCGCGGCTGCCGCGGCCGCGGGCTTGGTCGCGTCGCGGCACGCGACGCAGACGAGTCCCCGCGAGGCGCTCCGCGCCCCGTGATGGCGGTGTGCATCCCGCACCGAAACTGGCTTTGCGGGTTCCACCGGTCGGCCGCTACGGTGGAACCATGCACATCGTCGTGATTCTGCCCCGCTGGGTCGGCGACCTCGTCATGTCGACCCCCCTGCTCCGCGCACTCCGCTGCCATTTCGGCGACCGCGCCCGGATCACGGGCGTGATGAAGCCGATGTTCGTCGAACTGCTCGAGGGCACGCCGTGGCTCGACGACACGGTGTTGTATGACCGGCGCAGCAAGGATCCCGCGCGCCGATTCCGCGCCGTGGCGCGGAAGCTTCGCGCCGATCGGCCCGACATCGCGCTGCTCGTGCCCAATTCGCTCTCGACGGCGGCGCTGGCGTTCATGGGCGGCGCCCGGCGGCGCGTCGGCTTCGCCCGCCATTGGCGGCGGCTCCTGCTCACCGATCCACTCGCGCCGCCCCGCGACGGATTTCGCATCCGGCCCGTCTCGACCGCCGAGCATGCGATGGACCTCGCCGAGCGCATCGGCGTGCCGCGGCAGCCGCTCGCGCTCGAACTGGCGACCACTCCGGCCGACGAGGCGATCGCCGAGGCCGTGCTCGCCCGGCTGTTTCCCTGGAGTGATCCCGCCGGACCGCTCGTCGTGTTCAACGACAACGGTGCATTCGGCCCCTCGAAGTCGTGGGGGGCCGACAGGTTCGCGGCGCTCGGGCGGCTCGTCGCGGAGCGCGTTCCCGGCGCCCGTGTACTGGTTCACTGCGGCCCCGGCGATCGTGACGACGCGCGGGCGATCGAGCGCGAGGCGGCGCTGCCGGCCGTGCGCAGCCTCGCCGACGAAGCCAAGCTACCGTTCGGCCTCGCGAAGGCCGTGATCCGCCGCGCAGCCGCGGTCGTCACCACCGACAGCGGGCCCCGGCACATCGCCGCCGCCTTCCGTCGGCCCACGATCGTGCTTCACGGGCCGATGGATCCGCGGCTGAGCCGGTCGGACGAGCCGCGACTCGTGGAGATGCGGCTCGACCTCCCCTGCTCTCCCTGCGGCAAGCGCACCTGCCCGCTCGGCCACCACGATTGCATGCGGCTGCTTTCGGTGGATGATGTGGGGCGTGCGCTGATCGCCACCCTCGAGGAGAATGCCGGATGTTCCAGTTCCTGAGCCTGATTGGCGCGATCGCGCTCACCGCCTGCTGCTGGGGCATCTACGGCCCCGTGCTGCATTTTGGCCGGGAGGCGATGCACTCGAGCCTCCGGCCGTTCGTGTGCGTCGGGGCCGCGTACTTCGTGATCGCCGTGCTCGCGCCGTTGGCCCTGCTCGCCCGGGGCGGCGAACGCGGTGCGTGGTCGGCGAGGGGCGTGCTCTGGAGCCTGCTCGCCGGCAGCGCGGGCGCCTTCGGGGCTCTCGGCGTGATCCTGGCGCTCGGATTCGGCGGCAAGCCGATCTACGTGATGCCGCTCGTGTTCGGTGGGGCGCCGGTCGTGAACACCCTGCTCACGGCGTTCATGAACAAGGCGTTCAACCAGCTCAAGGCCCCATTTTTGGCCGGTCTGATCCTCGTGGTGCTCGGGGCCGTGACGGTGCTCGTGTTCAAGCCGCAGCCGCAGGCACACGCCGCGCCCGTGGCCGCAGCGGTGGTGACGGCTGATGCGCCGGCGCCGGCGGAGCCTGGGATCGGAGCTCCGGCGAAGACGACCGAGCAGAAGACCGAGCGGTTTTTTGAAGTGTTGCTGGCGACGGCGCTGGCGATGTTTTCATGGGGTGCCTACGGCCCGGTGCTCCATCGGGGCCAGGGGGCGATGGGGGGCAGCCGGTTGCGGCCGCTCATTTGCATCGGCGTGGCCTACTTTCTGATCGCCGTCCTCGTGCCGCTCGCGCTGCTCGTGCCGATGGGCGACACAGGCACGTGGGACGCCCGCGGCACGCTCTGGAGTCTGGGAGCCGGATCCTTGGGCGCGCTCGGCGCTCTCGGCACGATCCTCGCCTTCACGTGCGGTGGCAAGCCGTTCACGGTGATGCCGGTCGTGTTCGGCTGTGCCCCCGTGCTCAACACACTGGCCACGATCGCCCTGGCCCACACGCCGCCGGCGGCGGTGAGCCCGTTCTTTCTCGCCGGGATGCTGATCGTGGCGGTGGGCGCCGCCACCGTGCTCACGTTCGGCCCCCGCGGCCACGCCCCCGCCAACACGTAGGACAGGCTTCAGCCTGTCCTGCTCCTGCAGCACGCGCCAGATCTGGCAGAGACTCGAGTGATGTTCGAACCACGCGGTAGCCCCGGCGCCGGAGAGGCGGCTCGTGCACCTGCACGGTTCGAGGTGCGCGTGCTCTACGGCCCCAGCCTGTTCGCCGCGCATCCGGCGGTGGTGCTCAGTTGGGACGAGGCCGAGGAGACGTTCATCCCATGGCCGCGGCTCTTCGCGACGGTCACCGAGCTGGGCGTCGGGATCGATGCCCCCGATCTGGCGGCGTGCTGCGCGGGCGACGGCACCATCTCCCGGCTGCACCTCGTTGCCTGCCTGGCAAAGTGGCTCGACCGACACCCCCGCGCCGCGTCGCATCCCGGCCTGATGGTGCACGCCACGCGATCGGGCACGCATTCGGCGGTGGCCGCATCGTTCATCGACGACGCTCGCACCACCGCGATTCTCGAAAGTGCCTGGGGCCTTGCCGACATCGTGGTGAGGCGCTGCGCGCACGACGAGCCAACCGTGGCTGCGGATTCCCGTATCGTCGCCGCCGTCAGACGCCTGTGCGATACGGGCACCATCGACTGCGAATGGGGCAAGGAATTCGCCATGTTCTTCGTGCAAGCACGCCGGCGGGGCATCCCGTCGCTCCTGCTGCAAAACACGAAGAAGGTGCTGCTCCTCGGCGAGGGCTGCCACGGACGGCTCCTCCAGAGCACCTCCAACGACCGCGATTCGTCGGTGGGAACGTCACTGGCGATCGACAAGTTCATGTCGAACTCACTCGTTGCCCGGCTCGGCTTGCCCGCAGTGCAGCATGTGATGGTTCCGCATGGGCTCGCCGACGTGGTGGAGCAGGTGGCGGCAGAGGCGCCGAAATTCATCGGGTTTCCCCTCGTCGTCAAGCCGGTGTCCAACGGCAAGGGCAACGGCGTGTTCGCCGGAATCACGAGCGTCGCGGAGTGCGCCACCGCGATCCGCGAGGCTCTGCGGTATTGCCCGCGCGGAGCCCTCGTCGAACGCCAGGTGGCCGGCGATGACCATCGCCTGGCCGTGATCGGCGGACGATTGGCCTGGGTGGTGGTGCGGCGCCCCGCCGCGGTGACCGGCGACGGCACGAGCACCGTGGCCGAACTCATCCACCGTGAGAACGAGCGGCGGCAGGCGGTCACAAGCGGGAAGCGGCCAATCCAGTCGCTGATCAATCCGGACGCTGAACTCATCGGCCATCTGGCCAAGCAGGGGCTGTCGCTCCAAAGCGTGCCACAGGCCGGGAGCAACGTCGTGCTCCGCAGCATTTCGAACGTGTCGAAGGGGGGCACCTACGAGGATGTCTCGGACCGCATTCACCCCGACAACCGTGCCATGGCCGAGACGATCGCGGCCGCGTTTCGGATGGACATTTTGGGGATCGACTACATCACGACCGACATCACGCGCTCGTGGCGCGAGGTGGGGGGCGGGATCATCGAGGTCAACCAGACGCCCGCGGCCGGCACCCAGCACTACGCGGATGTCGTGCTGGCCCACATGTTTCCCGAGCAGACGCAGGTGCGGGTGCCCTACGTGATCTTCGTGAACGATCACACCGGCTCCGCAACGGCCGCCTGGATGACACAGGCCCGGGCCAAGGGATACCGCATCGGCTTCTTGAACGCGACGACGACGAAACTCGACGACGAATCGCGCGGCTCACCCGCCGACGGACTCAATCAGCGCATGCTGGCGCTGATTCTCGACCCCCGGGTGAGCCTGCTCGTGGCCCAGGTCTCGAGCGCCGATCTCGCTCGCGATGGTCTGCTTCGCGAACTTGTCGACAAGGTGTTTCTCGGTCCGGGCGTCGCGCCCGAAGTCGAACACCTCCTCCGCAGCCGCGCCCACGAGGTGCTGCCCTTGCCCGGCGTCGGAGGGTAGTGGGAAGGTTTGGGGACAACGGATCGCCACAGCCTCGGCAACGGTCTTACCCCGACCAGCCTCAACCTCGACGTCCCGGAACGTGGGAATGACCTGCTCGGCATGCCCCTTCCCTCGTGGCATCGGTTGCCCGCCCTTGGTTTCGGCCACCTCGGACTGTCGTTCCCGAGGAGGCCTCGTTGAAGGGGGGCAGGTCACTTAGGATGATCGCGACATTCCCGACGATTCGTTCCCCACAGGTTGAGGCACTGCCGTGACAGGCATCCCCGGAATGCCGCTTCCGCGCGAGACAGGCCGGCACATCGCCGCGCTCGAGCATCTGTTGGAGGTGGCCCGCCAGTTGGGCGCAACCGTCGAACTGGATCCGCTGCTCGAGGCAATCGCCATGGCGGCCACCACGGTGCTCGATTGCGAGCGGGCCACGGTCTTTCTCTACGACACCGGCACGGAGACTCTCTACAGCCGCATGGCCACCGGCCTCGAAGGCTCTGCGACGAAAGAGATTCGCTTTCCGGTCAGCCTCGGCATTGCCGGCGAGGTGGTCCGGACGGGAAGCGTGATCACGATTTCCGATGCCTACGCCGACCCCCGCTTCAACCCGGAGTTTGATCGGCAGACCGGCTTCCGCACCCGCACCATGCTCGCCTTTCCGTTGCGAGGGTACGACTCCAAGACGGTCGGCGTGCTGCAGGTGCTGAACAAGCGCAGCGGGCAGTTCGACCGCGACGACGAGCAACTGGTCAACTTTCTCGGCGCGCAGGCCGGAGTCGCCATCCAGCGGCAGATGCTCCTGCAGGAATACGCCGACAAACAGCGGATCCAACGCGAACTGAACATCGCCCGCAACATCCAGCAGGGTCTGCTTCCGCGGGAGCAGCCGACGGTGGCCGGCTACGACATCGCCGGGTGGAACCAGCCGGCCGACGAAACCGGCGGAGACAGCTTCGACTTCCTGCCACTCGACGACGGCACGCTGGCGATCGCCCTGGCCGATGCCACAGGCCACGGCATCGGAGCGGCGCTGATCATGGCCGAAACGCGGGCGCTCTTCCGGGCGACCATCCGGCAGACGAGGGATCTCCCGCGGGTGATGACGGAGATCAACGACCTGCTCTGCATCGATCTGCCCGATGGAAAATTCAATACGGCATTCTTCGGGTTTCTCGACCCGGCGGAACACACCGTGCGGTTCCTGAGCGCCGGCCAGGGCCCGATCCTCGTCTACACGGCGGCCACGGGCGACGTCCGGGAACTGGAGACGCACGGCCTGCCGCTCGGGATCATTCCGGAGGCCGAGTACGATTCCACCACCCTCCTGCACCTGGCGCCAGGTGACATGCTGGTGCTGCTGACCGACGGCTTCTATGAGTGGGACCGCCCCGACGGGAAGCAGTTCGGCACCGAGCGGATCACAGACCTCATCCGCCGGCATCACACGCTGCCAGCGGCCGAATTCATCCGGGTGGTCTATCGGGCCGTGGTCGAGTTTTCAGCCGGCACGCGGCAGGGCGACGACCTGACGGCCGTCATCGTCCGCCGCGACCCCGGCAAGAGCTGACCCGTGCTGAACGCGATGAACTGCCATGCGGAACGATAACTTGAGGATTGCGATCAGCGGGCCGAATGCTTCGGGCAAGACCACGCTTGCAAAAGCCATTTCGAAAAAATTCGCGATTCCCATGATCGAAGAGGATTTGGGCGTTCTTTTTGGCGCGCAGAAGAAATTGGATCAACTTCGCAGTCAATCCGCGCCCCAGGAAGAGGTCAAATCGGCACTCGGCAGATGGCAGGAGTGCTTCTTCGAATGGGCAAAGAGCCGTGAAGCAGCGTATTCGAAATACGACAGCTTTGTCGCTGACCGTTGGGAAGCCGACCTGTTGGATATTTGGCTCGTTCTCATGCGGCGTCTGGAGAACATCGATCCTCAAACCGTGCGTCTTGTACGACACCTGAAGGCGGTGGCAGCTCGTATGAGTTTCGCCATACTGATGCCTATTGCAAAGCCATTGAGTGATGTTCCGAACGACGCGGGCTTGGTACGTGTAGCCTCGTTCTCGAACCGCCTCTTGAACAGCATGACCACTGCAGGAATCATCTTTTCACTGCCGAACTTGAACGTTCTGAGGATGCCAGCGGGATTATCCTCCACTGACGATCAGATCAAGATTGTTGAAAGTGCTTGGTCGAAGGACAGGACGGTCAACGATACTTCCGCAAGCGTTTGAGTTGTGACGAACGGTCGATTGGGTAGGGTGTCAGCGCAGGCCGTCCCCGAACTCGGCCGGCGGCCCGACGAGGCGTACTCCTGGGCCCCGCACCAAGGCGCGGAACTCGATCTGTTGCTGTTCAAAAACGGACGCCAGATCGGGATCGAATGCAAACGCACCGACGCCCCCGCGCTCACGCCTTCGATGCGAATTGCCCTGGCCGATCAGATCGAGGTCGTACCTCTGGTAGCGCTGGTAGGAACGCGATAAGCAGGCGCGGCGTCAGTCAGGTGCCACGGGTGTTGCCGAACCACTCGATGTGGTGACGACGTGCGAGGCGGACGCCGAGCCGCGGGCATTCCTCCGCGAGCCAGGCCGTCTTCGCAGCGAGTTCCTCGCGGGTGCGGCCCTGCGGCATGAAGAGCACGCGGCCGCGATCGATCGGCGGGCCCGCCCGCTCGAGGTCGGCGATCCAGGCGAGCGTCTCGGCGATGTCGGCCGCGGAGTCGATCACGAACTTGAGCTGGTAGGGCGCCGCGGCCATCAGTCTTCGCAGCACGGCGTCGTCGCGGCGCGTCGCCTCGTGCCGCTCGCGCCAGCCACCGGGCGTGTCGGCCGGTGGGGCCGACGTCGCGAGCTTGGGGCTGATCGACATGAGATCCGCCGGTGCATCGAGCCACACGGTGCCCGCCGTCTCGATCGTGACGTGCCGGCCAGTGGCTCGTAGTCGGCGACACAGGTCTGCAACATCGGCGAAAAGCATCGGCTCGCCGCCCGTCACGACGACGTGCCGCGGCTCGAGTGCATCGACGGCCGCCAGCACGTCGGTGACATCTCGGTCTGCGCCCTCGGGCTGCCACGACGTGAACGGCGTGTCGCACCACGTGCACCGCAGGTTGCAGCCGCTCGTGCGCACGAACGTGCTCGGCGTGCCGGCGAAGAGCCCTTCTCCCTGGAGCGAGGCATAGATCTCGGCGATGCGCATGCGGCCGGCCCTCGTGTCGATCAGGCCCCGGCGGCGGCTCGCGGGTCGACCGCGCCGGCTGCCGCGAACCCTGCGGCTCGCAGCAGGCACGAGTCGCACGCGCCGCACGGGCGCCCGTTGGCGTCGGGATCGTAGCAACTGCTCGTGAGACCGTAGTCGAGGCCGAGATCGAGGCCGAGCCGGATGATCTCCTGCTTCGAGAGCGTGGCCAGCGGAGCCAGCACGTCGAGCGGCCGGCCCTCGACGCCCGCCTTCGTGGCCAACCGCGCGAGGTGGGCGAAGGCGGCGATGAACTCGGGGCGGCAGTCGGGGTAGCCGCTGTAGTCGATCGCGTTCACGCCGATCACGAGCGCGTCGGCGCCGCGGGTCTCGGCCATCGCGAGCGCGAGCGCGAGGAACACGGTGTTGCGGGCCGGCACATACGTGACCGGAATCCCCTGCCCGATCGCCACGTCGGACCGGCCCTTGGGCACGGCGACGCCCATGTCGACGAGCGCACTGCCGCCGAACGCGGAGAGATCGACGGGCAGGATCACGTGGTCGGTGATCCCGAGCGCCGCGGCGACGGCGCGGGCACAGTCGAGCTCGCAGCGGTGCCTTTGGCCGTAGTCGAGCGAGAGCGCCGAGAGCCGGTAGCCTTCGCGGCGGGCCCAGGCGGCGGCCGTGGCCGAGTCGAGACCACCGGAGAGCAGCACGACCGCCGCCCGGCCCGTGGTCAGCGGCGTTCCGGGGGCCGCTTTGCCCGTGTTCTGTTTCATGGCACACTCTCCTCCATCATGAGCACCCACCAGAAGCCGTCGCGCGACCAGCTGGAAACGTTCGCCAACCAGTTTCCGGGCCGCGACTACCTGATCGAGATCGTCTGCCCCGAGTTCACGTCGATGTGCCCGAAGACGGGGCAGCCCGACTTCGGCACGCTCACGTTTCGCTACGTCGCCGACAAGCTCTGCGTGGAGCTCAAGAGCCTCAAATTGTACCTGCAGGCGTTTCGCAACGAAGGCATCTTCTACGAGAACGTCACCAACCGCATTCTCGACGACCTCGTCGCCGTGCTCCAGCCGCGGCGGATGACGCTCGTCGCCCAGTTCACGCCGCGCGGCGGCATCAGTTCGCGGATCGTCGTCTCGCACCCGTCGGGCGAGCACTTGCCAGCCGCCGGCTGATCATCGCTCCGTCCCGTGTCTTCCCCTGTCCGAAAGGTTTCCATCATGGCTCAGTCCGCGCGTGTCCTCCTCTCCGCCCTCGCCGACGAGGCGGCGTTTCACCTCTCCGCCGTGGAGCAGTTCACGGCGCTGGCGGCGCTCGGGCTCGAGTACTACTCGCTGCGGCACATCGACGTTGGCAAGGGCGTGAAGAACGTGATGAAGCTGACGCTTTCGGAGATCCAGAAGCTCCGCCACCTCGAGGACGAATACGGCCTCAACGTGGCTTCGATCGCCTCGCCGATCGGCAAGGTCAAGCTCGTCGACAAGGCCGACGGCACGAAGAACGTGTACGTGCCGTTCAAGCAGTATCTCGCCAAGGACGTGGCCCGGGCCTGCGAACTCGCCCATGCCTTCGAGACGAAGCTCATCCGCGGCTTCTCGTTCTATCCGCCGAAGGGGGCGAAGCCGGAGGCGTACCTCGAGGAGGCGGCCGACCGCCTCGGGCAGATCGCCGAGGCCTGCCACCGCTCCGACCTTACCTTCGGCCTCGAAGTGGAGGCCAATCTCGTGGGGCAAACGGGCGCACTCCTCGCCGAGATCCACCGCCGCGTGAACCACCCCGCCCTCGTGCTCGTGTTCGACGCGGCCAACCTCACCGTGCAGGGATTTTCCACCGCCGAGGTGTACCGCGAGTGGGAGGCGATGAAGCCTGGGCTCGGCTGGGTGCACATCAAGGACTACCGCAAGGTGTCGGGCAAGGCCCGCGGCAAGCACGTCGACGAACACATGCTCGCGAACTTCGTGCCCGCCGACATCGGGGCGGGCGGCCACGACAAGATCCTCGCCGACCTGAAGACGATGCTGCCGAGCCTGTCGAAGAAGCTCGAACGGCGCGGCATCCCGGGCGTGTTCCTCGATCTCGAGCCACACGTGCGCGGCGGCGGCCAGTTTGGCGGCACGAGCGGCCCCGACGGCATGGGTATCGCGCTCAGAAGCCTGTGCCGCGTCCTCGACCGGGTGAAGGTCGACTATCATCTCAGGGATTTCGACGATCTCCTCGCGGCCCGAGGCCTGTAAGCGGCGGAGCGTATGAGCGACGAAGCCGAGCGGACCGAGCCGGGCAGCTATTTCGTCGCCAACTATCCGCCGTTTTCGCGGTGGCATGCGGACGCGGTGCCCGACGTGCTCGCCGCGTTCGCGGCCCCGCCAACGACGGCCCCGCTCGGCCTCTACCTGCACGTGCCGTTCTGCCGCAAGCGGTGCAAGTTCTGCTACTTCCGCGTCTACACAGACGTGGCGGCGCACGACGTGGAGCGGTATTCGCAGGCACTCGAGCGGGAGGCCGAGCTGGCTGCGGCGCGGCCGGCCATCGCGGGCCGTGCGCTCAAATACGTCTACTTCGGCGGCGGCACGCCCTCGTTCCTCTCCGTGAAGCAGCTCGAGCGGCTGGTGGAGCGCCTCCACAAGAGCTTCGGTTGGGACGACGCCGAGGAGGTGACGTTCGAGTGTGAGCCGGGCACGCTCTCCGAGGCCAAGGTGCACGCGCTCAAGGGGCTGGGCATGACCCGCATCTCGCTCGGCGTCGAGAACTTCGATGATCGCGTTCTCGAGGCGAACGGCCGGGCTCATCTCTCGGCTGAGATCGAGCGGGCCTGGGGATGGATCAAGGCCGCGGGCTTTCCGAATACGAACGTGGATCTGATCGCCGGCATGGTGGGCGAGACCGACGAGTCGTGGGAGCGAACCGTTGAGAAGACACTCGCGCTCGAGCCCGACAGCCTGACCATCTACCAGATGGAACTTCCGCCCAACACGGTGTTCGTGCACGACGCGAAGGAGACAGGCACCGCCACCGCCGTGGCCGACTGGCCGACGAAGCGACGCTGGGTGAGCGAGGCCTTCGACCGGTTTTTGGAGAGGGGCTATGCGATCTCGAGCGGCTACACGCTGGTGCGGGATCCAGCCCGGGTGCACTTCCGTTACCGCGACATGCTCTGGGAGGGCAGCGACCTCGTGGCGCTCGGCGTCGCGAGCTTCGGCCATCTCTCCGGCATGCACTACCAGAATGCGACGCACTGGGACGACTACCTCGGAGCCGTCGAGGCGGGAACGCTGCCGATCGCCCGCGGCCTCGTGCCGCCGCGCCGGGAGTTGCTCCTGCGCGAGGTCGTGCTGGGGCTGAAGCGCGGCAGCCTCGACGTCGAGCGGCTCACCGGGAAGTACGGCATCGACCCGCTCGTCGCCTGGCGCCCGCAGTGGGAGTCGCTGGCCGCCGAGGGCTGGCTGGAGGCCGTCCGTCCGCGGCCTGTCCTCACGCGGGCCGGCCTCCTTCGCGTCGACGCCCTCTTGCACCGGTTTTTCGAGTGACACCCCTGTGGCGTGACAGTCCGGCCTGTTTTCGCAGAGAATGCGAGCGCCCCGCCTCCAAGCCTCCGGCGGCGGGCCTACCATTTCTCGTCAGGAGGCGCTCCACGTGGCATCGACACCGGTAACCTTGAATCCGTCCAGCAGCCTTTCCTCCCCCGTGATCGCTCCGGCCCGCGCCGGCCTTGCCTGCCCGGCCCCGCGCCAACTTCGCGACCGGCTGCGGGCGCTCGCTTCGGATCTCGTCAGCTCGTGGCGCGCCGGAGGCATGCCCGGCGCGGCGAAAACGGCGGCGGGTCTGCGCCGTGAGGCGGAGACGCTCGTCGCGCGGGCGGGCGGCTCGGCCGATCTCGTGGGCTGGACGATGGTCACGATCGTGTCGGAATACTGGCGGGAACGGCTCGCAGCCGGCGCCAGCGGGCGCCGGCTGCTGCTCTTGCCCGACTGCCCGGCGGCAGGCGGTGCGGGTGACGCGGGCTCCACGCCCAAGGTCTGCGGCCCGTCGTGCTCGATCGGCACGGTGTGGTCGGCTGCCCGGGAGAGCGGCTGGGTCGTCGAATCGACCGAACGAGCCGTGTCGGCGATCGGTGCCCTGCTCACCGGCCAATACGACGGCATTCTCGGCGTGGCCAAACTTTCGCATCTCGAGAAGGCGTTCGCCATGCTGCCCGCATTTTCGCTGCCGATCGCAGCCGTCCCCTACGACCCCGCGGGAGCCGCCGGGGCGGACGGTGGCTCGTGCAGCACCATCCAGACAGCGGCGGCATTCGACGTCGACTGGGTGCTTGGGCTGCTCGGCGTCGCCGGTGGCGGGGCGGCGCCGGTGGGCGACTATCTGCCGCTGTTGCGCGAGGCAGCCGAGTTGTTTTCAGGCCCGGCGCTCGCCGACGTGGCCCGGCGCTGCGGGAGCCCCGATGCGTTCGGGCCGCCGGTTGGGGCGAGTCCCTCCGCATGGCAGCCGCTCGATGCCACTGCGGCCATGTCGGGTGATTATCTGACCCGCGGAGGGAAGTTTCTCCGGCCGTTCATCGCCCTTGCAGCATTCGACGCCGTCGAGGCGGATCGGGCCGGAACGACGCGGCAGCCGTCCTCGCCCCGTGATGCCGTGAAGGCCGCGGCCGTCGCCATCGAGATCTTCCACAAGGCGTCGCTCGTCCACGACGACATTGAGGATGCCGACACGATGCGGTATGGAAGGCCGACGCTCCATCTCGATCATGGCGTGCCGTCGGCCATCAACGCCGGCGATTACCTGCTCGGGCTGGGCTATCGGATCGTGTCCACGCTGCCCGGGGTCGATGCCGAGACGCAGCGCGACCTCGTGGCGATTCTGGCCGATGCGCATGTGCGCCTGGCCCGCGGCCAGGGTGCCGAGCTGTGGTGGCGCAACGCCGCCGACAAGCGGCTCACCCCCGCCGCAGCCCTGGAAATCTACGGTTTGAAGACGTCCCCGGCGTTCGAGGCGGCAGTGGCGATGGGAATCCGGCTGGCCGGTGTCCAGCCCGAGGCCGCCGGCGCGATTGCCCGGTATGCCCTCCACGTCGGCACCGGTTTCCAGGTGCTCAACGACCTCAAGGACTGGTGCGGCGACCTCGAAAACGATCGCCGCGCCGCCGGTGATCTGCTCGGCGGCAGGCCGACCGTCATGTGGGCGCTCGCGCTCGAGCGGCTGCCCGCCGCATCGGTGCAGCGGCTTGCCACGCTCGCCGGCGAGGCCGCGGGCGCCACCGATCCGACGCAGGTCGCCCACGCGCTCGCCGCGGCACGGCTGTACTACCAGGAAGCCGACGTGTTCGAGCGAGCGGCTGCGATCGTGGAGGAGCAGCGGCGATCGGCTGCGGCCGCGGCGGCCACCTGCGGTTTGGGCCGCCTGCGCGACGTCCTTGAATTCCTTCTCGACCTCGCCGTGCCCGAGCAGGCGGCTGCCCAGTACTGCGGCCTGCCGGACCGGGGGCGCCCTCCGCATGATGGCCGCTGAGCGCGGAGCGGACGATCGGGCCAGGGCCGAGAGGCTCATCGCCCTCTTCCATCGGCCGACGGCCGGCTTCGCCCGGGTTTCCCCGGTCGAAGGGTCCGCCCTGCCGCCGCCGTTCGCCGGGCTGCTCGATCATGCCAGCCACATGACCGTGGCGATGGAGCGGTTCTACAAGGGGCCGGTGAGCGTCGCGATCCTGGCGGTTCACGATCTTGAAGACGGTTCGGCGAATGGTCGAACCTGGTACGAACGGGAGATTCTCCTGCGGACGGCGGATGGGCAGGTCGTGCAGCATGGGATCGTGCGGATCGACCTGGGGTGCGTCAGCTCCCGAGTGGCCGCCGAGATCCGCGACGGCCAGACGCCGCTCGGTCACGTGCTGATCGCTGCGGGATTGCTGCTCGAAGTGCAGCGAGTGGGGCTGATCCGTGTCGACATCGGCCCGCAACTGGGGGCCCTGTTCGGCCCCGGCGGGCCCGACAGCGATCCTGCGCGCCAGACGTTCGGGCGAGTCGCGGAGATCACGCTCGATGGCGTGCCTGCGGTGGAGTTGCTCGAAATCGTCGCTCCCGGGCCTTTACCGAAAGTGTTGCCGTGAAGCCGTTTGTGGCGAACGAGGCGATATTGACTCACTGCGCAAGATGGCTGTAGAGTTGGGCATCGGGCAAGGATGGCAAGCAGGGCAGCGGTCAATCGGGAGCTGGATGCTCCGGACGCTTCCCCCCCGAAGCTTGGTTCCTTTCGGACGGCAACAAGGAGGCCTCAATGCAGAAGACCGTGTACACCACTGGCGAAGCCGCCAAGATTTGCAAGGTGAGTCAGCAGACGATCATTCGCTGCTTCGACTCCGGACAGTTGAAGGGATTTCGGGTTCCGGGCAGCCGCTTCCGGCGGATTCCCCGTGACCAGCTGTTCCTGTTCATGCGGGACAACGGCATTCCCACCGACGCGCTCGAGAGCGGCCGGCGGAAGATTCTCGTGGTCGACGACGACCAGGATCTCGTGGAACTGATCACCGACGTGCTCGAGCGGGACGGCCGGTTCGAGACGCGGAGCGTCAATAACGGCTTCGACGCCGGCATGATGGTGAAGGACTACCGTCCCGACCTGATCGTGCTCGACGTGATGCTGCCCGATATCAACGGCAAGGAAGTCTGCCAGCGGGTGCGCAGCGACTCGACGATGGACGAGGTGCGGATCATCTGCATCTCGGGCATGTGCGAGCCCGACAGGATCGAGGACCTCAAGGCCTCCGGGGCCAACGAGTTCCTGCAGAAGCCTTTCGAGGCCGAGGTGCTCGTCGACCGCATCTGCAGCCTGCTCGACATCGAGTCGGTGGCCGCAGGTTCCTGACAGTTCGCCGGGTTCGTCCCGGCGGAAAATACTCGCGGGGTTCCAAGGTGTCGCAGGATTCCGGTGCGTGGCTCGTGGTTCGTCCGCGGTCGCCCATGCCCGATTCACGCGAGCCAGGTGCGTTGCCGGTCCCTCGCCAGGCCTGTCTGGGCCTGGCGAGGGCCGTGCTCGCCGATGACGACGACGCCGCCCGTTGGCGGGCGTTCGTCGCTGACGACGCCACGGTGTCGGCGTGGCTATCCGAGATCGGCCCGGCCGACGCGCCGGGGGTCTGGCCGGCGCAGGGGCCGTCACGTTTTCTGCTGCATCGCTTGGCCGATGATCTCGTCGTGGGGGCTCCGCCTGCGGGTGCACGCGGGGCGGCCGCGTCGATCGTGGCGGGGCCGTCGGCGGAGGCGCTGGTCCTCGTCGAGTCGATCGAGCGAATGCGCTCGTTCGCGCGGCTGGCCGGCCATTTTGGCGAGTCGCTTCAGGCGGCCCGGCTCGAGGCGGCCCGCGAGTTGGCCTACGGGGCCGGGCACGAGATCAACAATCCGCTTGCGAACATCGCCACTCGCGCGCAATCGCTCCTGCTCGAGGAACGCGATGCCGAGCGGCGACGGCGTCTGGCCACGATCGTCGACCAGTCGTTTCGGGCGCGCGACATGATCGGCGGCCTGATGCTTTTCGCCCGGCCGCCGAAGCCGGCTCCCGACGAGATCGGGGTCGGCGCGCTGATCGACGCGGTGGCGGAAGCGGTGGGGCCCCTGGCTGGCGCGCGGGGGGTGCGGATGGAGTCGCGGCCCGGCTCCGAGCAGGTGACGGTGATCGTCGATCGCGGCCAGATTGAAGAGGCGTTGCGGGCGCTCGTGACGAACGCCGTGGAGGCGGCAGCGGACGGCGGCAGCGTCGTTATCGCCGCCGAGCCGGTCGCCGGCGATCCGGCGTGGTGTGAGATCACCGTCGTCGACGACGGGGCCGGCATGGATGACGCGACCATCCGTCGGGCCTTCGATCCGTTTTTCTGCGGTCGCGAGGCGGGCCGGGGCGCCGGGCTCGGTCTGTCGAAGGCGTGGCGGTTCATCGAGGCGAGTGGAGGGAGCGTGACGCTCTCGTCGCGGGTGGGGGCGGGCACGACCGCAGCCGTGCGGTTGCCGCGAGGCACGGCCCGCAAGGTCACCCCGAACCCCCCTGTCTGACATGCCCCCGGATTCGCCCCGTGTTGCCCTTGTCGGTGTTTCCGGCTTTCTCTATTCTCCGCCAACTGGCTTGGTTTCGGGCTCACGGTTGAAGCCCGTTCGCTTGGAGCATGGATGCCCCTATGAGCTACGAAGGATCGTCCGTTCAGGGACGGACGCGGGTGCCCGCATGCCGGTCGGGCGAAGGTGATCTCGGCACGGGCGTGGGGGCGATCCCGACGCCCGGAATGGTGCGGGCTGGCATGGCCCGTGCACGCGACCGCCGAGCCGTGGTGCGCGACGTGTTGCAGTTGCACGACGCGCCAGTCCTGGAGGCGGAGGCCGAGCGGGAAGCCGATGTCGCGTCGGATGCCGCGATCCGCACGAGCCATTGGCTTGCTGAACGGCAGGCGATCGATGGCCACTGGCGCGGGCCGCTCGAGGGCGACACGATTCTCGAGAGCGAATACCTGCTGATTCTGGCCTGGGCGGGCCGCATGGCCGATCCGCACGCGCCGGGCGCGTGCCGGCGCATCCTCGCCGAGCAACTCCCGTCGGGTGGATGGGCCATCCATCCGGGCGGCCCTGTCGACGTGAGTGCGAGCGTCAAGGCGTATCTGGCGCTCAAGATCTTCGGGCACGACGCAGAGAGCGAGCCGCTCGTGCGCGCCCGAGCCGCGATCGCCGCCGCCGGCGGGCCGTGGGCCGTCAACAGCTTCACGAAGTTCTACCTCGCGCTGCTCGGGCAGGTGCCGTATTCCGCCTGCCCCGCGGTGCCACCCGAGATGGTTCTCCTGCCGCGCTGGTTTCCCGTGAACCTCGACCGCGTCTCGGCGTGGTCTCGCACCATGATCGTGCCCCTGTCGCTGATGTGGTCGTTCAAGCCGGTGCGGATGCTGCCGGCGAGCCAGGGAATCGAGGAGCTGTTTTCCTCTGGTGATCGCGGGCGATGCCCGCCGCCAGCCACCGCCGGCGATCGTTGGGCGCGGTTCTTTCGCGGCGTGGATTCGTTCGTGAAGACATGCGAGTCGATCGGGCTCCGTCCGCTCCGAAGCCGGGCCGTGATGGCCTGCCGCCGCTGGATGCTCGAGCGGTTCACCGACAGCGACGGGCTCGGCGCGATCTTTCCGCCGATCGTATGGAGCATCGTGGCGCTCAAAACGCTGGGCTGCGACGACGACTCCCCCGAGGTGCTGGAGTGCTGGCGGCAACTCGAGCGGCTGGTCGAGCCGCAGCCCGATGGCACCACGCGAATCGAGCCCTGCCGCTCGCCGGTGTGGGATACCGCGATCTGCGTACGAGCACTCTCCGATGCGCTCGTGGCGGCCGGATCCGGTGCGGAGCCGAGTCGCGATCTGGATCCGACACGGCTCGTCGCAGCCGTCGAATGGCTCCTGGATCGTGAGGTGCGCTCGGCTGGAGACTGGGTCCAATCGGCCGGCAAGGCGGCGCCATCGGGGTGGTCTTTCCAGTACGCCAACCGGTTCTATCCCGACGTGGATGACACGGCGATGGTGCTGATCGCCCTCGCCACCTGGCGGTGTGCGTTCGGCGCGCAGCAGGCCCGGAGTCCTGCCGGCTCACGGCGGCTCGGGCGAATCGACGACGCCGTGGGGCGGGCTGTGTCCTGGCTCGAAGCGATGCAGAATTCCGACGGCGGCTGGGGTGCGTTTGATCGCGACAACGACTGCGAGTTGCTCTGCAGGGTGCCCTTCGCCGACCACAACGCGATGATCGATCCCAGTTCGCCCGATCTTGCCGGCCGGGTGCTCGAGGCGTTCGGAAAACTCGGCCTTCGCTGCGGCCATCCGGCCGTGGATCGTGGCGTGGCGTATCTCCGCCGGGCCCAGCGGCCCGACGGTTCGTGGTTCGGCCGATGGGGCGTGAACTACGTGTACGGCACGTGGCAGGCCATCGAGGGCCTGCGGGCCGTGGGGCTGGCGGTGGACGATCCGGCCATCTCGTGCGGCGCCGACTGGCTCGCCAGCCATCAACAACCCTGCGGCGGCTGGGGTGAGACCTGCGACAGCTACGCGGACGAGCGGCTCGCCGGTGTGGGTACGCCAACCGCGTCGCAGACCGCGTGGGCGGTCGCCGGGCTCGTGGCGGCCGGGCGGGCGCACGGCCGGGAGGCCCGGCGCGGCGTGCAGTGGCTCGTGACGCGGCAGGCCGAAGACGGCGGCTGGGAAGAAAAGGAATTCACAGGCACCGGTTTTCCGAAGGTCTTCTACCTGCGGTATCACTACTACCCGATCTATTTTCCGCTGATGGCCCTCGGCCGCTGGTCTCTCGCGAGACGGGCCGGTGCGGACGGCGGCATCCTCCGGGAGCGCGTGGCATGAGCGTTCCTGTCGGCCAAATGATCGCAGTGCTGCGGCACGTGGCCGTGCAGCGGCTGCGGGGCAACCATCGCTACCCGCTCGTGCTCATGCTCGAGCCGCTGTTTCGCTGCAATCTCGCCTGCGGCGGCTGCGGCAAGATCCAGCATCCGACGGAAATTCTGCGCTCGCACCTCACGCCCGAGCAGTGCTTCGTGGCGGTGGACGAGTGCGATGCGCCGATCGTGTCGATCCCGGGGGGCGAGCCGCTGCTGCATCCGCAGATCGAGCAGATCGTGGCGGGCATCGTGGCACGGAAGAAGTATCTCTACCTCTGCACGAACGCCCTCAAGCTCGAGGAAATGCTCCCGCATTTCACGCCATCGCCGTACTTCGCCTTCTCGGTGCATCTCGACGGCCCGCGTGAAGAGCACGACCATGCCGTGTGCCGTGAGGGTGTGTACGACACGGCCGTCGCCGCGATTCGTGCGGCTCGCAAGGCGGGCTTTCGCGTCACCACGAATTCGACGCTCTTTTCCGACGCCGATCCTGCCCGCTATCGGCGGTTCTTCGACGAGGTGATGGCGCTGGGCGTCGAGGGCATGATGATCTCGCCCGGCTATTCCTATGCGAAGGCTCCCGACCAGGAGCATTTTCTGCTTCGGCAACGGAGCCAGTCGCTCTTCCAGCGGATCCTGGCCGACGCTCCGGCCCGCTGGAAGTTCAACCAGTCGCCGGTCTTTCTCGAGTTCCTCAAAGGGGCGTGGGACCTGGAGTGCCGCCCATGGGGCACGCCGACCTACAACCTGTTCGGCTGGCAACGCCCCTGCTACCTGCTCGATGAAGGCTATGTGAAGACGTTCCGCGAACTGATGGAGACGACCGACTGGGACGCCTACGGGCGGTCCAGTGGCAACCCCAAGTGCCAGGATTGCATGGTGCATTGCGGGTATGAGCCCGCCGCGGTGGAAGCGACGTTTGGTTCGCTCGGCGGCCTGCTGGCGACGGCCCGACTCGTGCTCTTCGGGGCGCCGCGGCGAAGGCTGGCCGATGCTCCGCCGCCATCCCCTGCCCCGGCACTGCGGCTTCAGTCGAACGGGCTGCCTGCGCTGCCGGTCATCGACCGGGTGGCCTAGCAGGCTGTCAGCCGCGGACGATGCGAACCGCTTCGAGGGCCGCGCCCCTGGCCCCGGCCGTGTCGCCGTTGGGGATCACGTGCAGCCCGATGGTTGCCTGCTCGGCGCGTTGCGGCGGCATGCCGGCCCGGACTTCGTCGAGGAACCACCGCTGGAACTCCGGTGATGCCTCGAGCGCGCCTCCGCCGACGATGAGTGCGTCGGGATCGAACACGTTGATCATCTCGTCGAAGAAGAGCCCGAGGGCCCGCGCCTGCACCTGGAAGATGGCGCGGCACACGGAGTCGCCCGCGATGGCGAGCCCCCGCACCTGCTTCGCCGCGTCGGCGGGATCGAGACCGGCCAGTGGATGACCGGGATTTCGGGCCAGGAAAAACGGCAGGAGCGTGCGGCGGATCGCCGTGAGCGAGCAGAGCGACTCGAGGTCGCCCGTCCGGCCGCAATTGCACTGCGGCACGATGCCCTCGATGCCGGGAATTGCCTGCCAGGGGATGAGCACGTGCCCCAATTCGCCGCCGAAGCCGTTGCGGCCCGTGACCACCCGCCCTTCGGTGATGACGCCGCCTCCGAGCCCCGTGCCGATGATCGCCGACAGGCTCGTGGCCCGGTTGTCGGACCCGAAGATCGACACGTGCCCCCAGAGGGCGGCGGCGTTGCCGTCGTTGAGGTAGACCACGGGCTTGCCGAGCCTTCGTTCCACACCGCCGCGGATGTCGAAGCCGGCCCAGGCGGGGTGCACGAAGTTCGTCGATCCGCGACTGCTCAACACGCCGGCCGCAGTGGCTGGCCCCGGGGTATCGAGCCCGACGGCGACGACCTGGGCGAGGTCGACGCGAGCGCGGTCCGCCGCCAGCGCGAGCCCGTCGGCGATCTGGGCGAGGCAGACATCCGGGCCGTCGACGCTCCGTGCGGGATGCTCGCACAGCCCGTCGATGCGGAAGTGCCCGGACTCGTCGAGAAACGTGTAATTGATCGCCGTGCCGCCGAGGTCGATCCCCGCGACCAATCGCATCGCCATCATGGCATCCCCCCGGTACACGTCATGAAGCGCCGGCCTCGGCGCGTTCGAGCAGTCCCTTGCGGACGCGGCTCGTGATCGCGTGCAGCCCGCGGGCCCGCATCATACCAAGCACGTCGGCAAGCCCCATGCGCTCCAAAATGTCGTCGCGGAGCGCCGCAGCCTCGGCCAGCGGCCGGCCGGCGACCGCTTCGGCGAGGATCGCCACGAAGCCCTTCACGGTGGGGGCCTCGGGAGCCACCTCGGCCACGAGCCGCGCGGCACCGTCGTCGGCTTCCATCCAGAGGAACACCGGCGTCTGGCACTCGTGCACCCGCCGGTCCTCCGCCGCCTTTCGCGCCTCGTACTCGGCCGTCAGCGGCGGCAGGCCATTCGCGAAATCGACCAGCAACTCGAGCTTTTCCCGACCGTCGAGATCGGCGAACTCTGCGATGATCGCGTCGAGGCGTTCCTGAACGCTGGGCATGGGTGCGATGGATTCAGGCGGAGACGGCGGCGTAGTGGCCCGGCTCGGCACCCTTCGCGATCGGCACGCGTACGCAGTTGCCCCATTCGAGCCACGAACCGTCGTAGTTCTTCACGTTGCCGAAGCCGAGCAGGTAGGTGAGCACGAACCAGGTCAGGCTCGATCGCTCGCCGATCCTGCAGTAGGCGATCGTCGGCGACCGTCGCTTCATCTTCAGTTCCTTGACATAGAGCTTCTCGAGCTCCTTCACCGACTTGAACGTGCCGTCGTCGTTGCAGTTCATCGGCCAGGGCACGTTCACTGCCCCGGGCACGTGCCCGCCACGGCAGGCACCTTCGTTCGGGTAATCGGGCATGTGCATCCGCTCGCCGCGATACTCTTCGGGGCTGCGGACGTCGAGCAATTGCTTGCCGGCCTTGCAGTGCTTGAGCACTTCGTCGCGCAGGGCGCGGATCGAGCCGTCCTGTTCGGAGGCCGTGTAGTGGGCCCGAGGGCAGCTGACCCGATCGCTGGACCACGGCCGGCCGTCGAGTTCCCAGCGCTTGCGGCCGCCGTTCATGATCCGGCAGTCTTTGTGGCCGTAGAGCTTGAACACCCAGAAGGCATAGCACGCCCACCAGTTGCTCTTGTCGCCATAAAAAACGACGGTCGTGTCGTTGGAAATGCCCCGTTCGGCACACAATTTCTCGAAGGCGGCCTTGTCGATATAGTCGCGGCAGGTGGGGTCCTGGAGGTCGGTGATCCAGTCGATCTCGACCGCCCCGGGGACGTGTCCCTGCACGTAGAGTGCCCTGTCCTCGTCGGACTCCACGATCCGCACGTTCGGGTCGTGCAAGTGTCCGGCCACCCATTCGGTGGAAACCAGCACGTCGGGATGGGCGTACTCAGCCA
>JBAXUY010000050.1:0-20921 GCA_037129475.1 Planctomycetia bacterium
GCCGTTCCGTGAAGCATCCCTCGAGCATGCCTCCCTTCGGCTCCGAATGCGGGTGTTTATCAAGGGCCACACTACGGAGCAGGACATGGCAAGCGGGACGCTTGCCCCCCGGAGAGTATCGGCAGCCCCTCGCCGGATTGGGAGCGCTGACGATGCCCGCTCACGCCTGGCCGACGAGGTCGCGGTGCGCAGGCACGGCGAACCGGTCGGCGAGGGGGCCGTCGACGAAGTTCACGAGGTTGTTCTGCGTGCCCGGCTGCCGCAGCTTTTCGACCGCCTTGGCCTCGATCTGCCGCACCCGCTCGCGGGTCACGCTGAAGATCGAACCCACCTCCTCGAGCGTGTAGGCGTAGCCGTCGGCGAGGCCGAACCGCATCCGGATGATCTCCCGCTCCCGGTACGAAAGCCCGTCGAGAGCCTTGCCGATCGAGTCGCGGAGCGACTGGTCGTTGATCCCGCGGAGCGGATCCTCCTCGCGGTGGTCCTTGATGATCTCACCGTAGCCGGTGTCGTCGCTGTCCCCCACGGGCTGGTCGAGCGAGACGGGCTGCCGCGACATCCGCCACACGCAGGTGGCCTCTTCGAGCGACAGTCCCCCGAGCGTGGCCAGTTCCTCGACACCGGGATCGCGGCCGTGCTGCTGCCGGAAGTCGCGGGACAGGTTCCGCAACTTCGTCATCGTGTCGACCATGTGCACGGGCACGCGGATGGTCCGGCTCTGGTCGGCGATCGCCCGGGTGATCGCCTGCCGGATCCACCACGTGGCGTAGGTCGAGAACTTGAAGCCGCGGGCGTGCTCGAACTTGTCCACGGCCCGCATGAGGCCCGAATTGCCCTCCTGGATGAGGTCGAGGAAGGTCAGCCCGCGGTTGCGGTACCGCTTGGCGATCGAGACGACCAGCCGCAGGTTGCCGGCGGCGAGCACCCGCTTGGCGGCGTCGTACCTCGCCTGCAGGTCGTCGAGCCGGGCGAGCCGGCGGGCCAGCGTGCAGCGGCTTTCGCGCACGGCGAGGAGCAGCCGCCGTTGATCGCGGCGCCACGCCGCAGCCGCCACGGCCGACCGCTCGCCCACGCCGGGGGCGGCTTCGACGCGTCGCGCGACGTCGCGGAGCTTCTTGAGCAACGGGTAGAGCCGCTGGATGCGAAGGTTCATCTCCTCGACCAGCCGCACGGCCTTGCTCCGCTTCCGAACGAGCTGCCGCCACGCTGCCCGCCGTGCGGCGAGCGGCACGCGGCGCGACATCGCGATCTTGAACAGGGCCTTCTTCTCCTGCTCGAGCCGCCGCAGCGTCTCGAGGTTCGGGCCGAGCCGCCGCAGCGTCCGCTTCTTCTCGGCCGTATTGGTCACCGACACCTCGATGGTCCGGTCAAGCCGCAGCCGGCCAGCCTGCACCTGCTCCAGGAGGCTGATCGCACCGGCGAGGATGAGATCGTTGCCAAGCATCGTGTCGCGGAACTTGCGCCGCCAATGCTCGATCTGCCGGGCACTCGACACCTCCGTCTCGCGGGTGAGCAGGGGGATCCCGCCCATCTGCAGGAGGTAGAGCCGCACCGGGTCGTCGATGTGGCCGATCTTGCGGGGGACCGCGGGTTTGGCAGCGGAGCGGGGCATGGGAATCCTCGTGGTGACCGGGGCCGCCATCCGGTGCGGACGGCCGACGACGACCTCAAGTGCATTCGGGATGCCAAACGAGAGGTCGCCGCGTCCCATGGCCCTGAATCGCGGTATTTCACGGCGAAAACGTCGACTCGGCCGTGGAGACACCGGGCGCCGGCCGGCGTGGCGCGTCGCCTTCGGGCGACACACCGGGGGGCGGGGTCGCCCGCTGGCGACGGGCGGCCGTTCGCGCGGGCTTGCGGCCGCCGGGCCGAAACCGACCTCGTCAGCCGTATGGCACGCAGTTCATAATCCATGATCTGGCTGGTGCGGCCCTGACAGGCCGCGACCGCCCGGCCCCGTCCCGTTCGCATTTCGGTGGTGCATGGAGATCGTCCTGCTGGCTCTCGTTCCGCTCGTGCTCCTCGCGGGCATCGTGCTCTTCGCCGTCGGCCATCGTGGCTGGAACTGGGGCACGATCACGGCGGCCATCCTGGTGCTGCTGGTGGCGACCGGCTACACGTTGCTCGCCGGCATGCTCGCCCAAAGGGAGCGCGGCTGGCGCGACATCGTGGCCGGCTACCAGACGGCGCTCGCCCGCGAACGCGATGCGCTCGTGGCGGGCGGCCAAGGAAAACTCGTGCCGGACGGCACACGCAAGTCGCTCACGGCGCTGGCCGATGACAAGGCCCGGTGGCAGCGGGTGCGCGACCGCATCGACACCTGGCGTGGACGCCACTGGGAGAAGGCGGCGTTCGATCCTCCCGCCATCGGCGCCGATGGATCGGTGAAGGCCGGCCGGGTCACGTTCGAGGATGTCGAGAAACTGACGATCAATCCCGGTGCGGAGGTGTACCTGTTCGATGCAGCGCCGGTCGAGGAGAACGGGCGGTTCCTCGGGGTGTTCCGCGTCGAGGCCGTGGACGGCAACGCGCTCACCGTGGTGCCGGCGCTGGCGCCGAGCGAGGCCGACAAGGCGTTGTGGCGGGCCGTCCGCGAGGAGGTGACCGTCTACGAAGACCTGCCCGTCGACCGCTGGATGGCCTTCCACCGCACCGTCACTGCCGAAGACGACGCCGGGCCGACCAGCCTGCCGGAACAGCGCAAGAGCGATCCCGAGGAACTCCTCAAGCATCTCGAGGAGCAGCTTGCAGAGGTCCGCCAACATTGCGAGGCGGTGCCCGAGGACGAGTGGGCCGCGATCAGCGAGGGGCTCGAGAAGCGGACCATCCTTCCGGGCACCTACTGGGCGACGCTGGAATTCAAGGAAGCCCATGCGGTGCCGCGGTCCAAGGGGGATCCGGTGGAGTTCGAGCCTGGGCAGACGGCGACGTTCGATTTCGAAACGGCCCGGAAGCTTCAACAAGACGGGGCCGCCACGATGGTGAAGGTCGAGCGTCGCCGTAAGCTCGCCGACGCACAGGCGGCTATTCAAGGGACCGAGTATCGACCGTCGGGTGACGGCGAGGGGGAAAATCGGCCGACGATCCGCATCGAGGGGGTCGCGTTCATCCGGCGGATGCTCGAGAACGACATCACCGCCGTCGCCGCCACCACGGCGCGCCTGGAGGCGGCCAAGACCAGCGCCGACAACCAGCTGCAGTTGCAGACCAGGGAGGCGGAAGACTTGGAGAGCGACCGTACGAAGTGGCAGTCCGACGCCGAGTCGGCCGCGCGGGTGGCCGAGCGGTTCGCGACGCGGGTGTCCGAGGCGGGGGCCGAGTTGACGGCGGCGGAAACGGCGATCGTGGAACTGGGCCGGGAACTCGCCGGCGCGTCGGCCCTTCTGGTCGGCACGATCGATGCCAAGGCTCCCCCCCCGGGGCAGCCGCCTCGGGCGCGGCCCTGACGGGGTTTTGTCGTCCGGCCTCAACAGGCGAGGGCCGAACCGGCTACACTCGCGAACGTCCCGCCCACCCACTCAGTGACTTGAACCCCATGCCCAGTCTTGCCGCCACCGGTGACAACACGGCCCGTCTGCGGAAGGCGGTCCATCACCACAAACTCGCCAGCAAGCGCGGGATGTTGGAGCGGATGTTCACGCTCTGGTTTCGGGGCTTCGTCTACAACCAGATCTGGGAGGACCCTCGCGTCGACGCCGAGGCGCTCCGGCTGGGTCCCGATTCGAGCCTGCTGACGATCTCGAGTGGCGGCTGCAACGTCCTCAACTATCTCGTCCACAGCCCCAGGCGGATCGTGGCGGTCGATCTCAATGCCAATCACATGGCGCTCACGCGGCTGAAGCTCGCGGCGCTCAAACACCTTCCAGACTACGACACGTTTTACGAATTCTTCGGCTACGGCCGGCACGACCACAACGTGCCAAACTACCATCGCTATATCCGCCAGCATCTCGACCCGCTGACCCGCGCGTTCTGGGAGTCGACCGACTGGCCGGGCAAGACGGTGGGACCCAAACGGATCGGCTATTTCAAGCGCGGGCTCTACGACAAGGCGAAGCTCGGCCAGTTCTTTCGCATCGTCCACGGCATCGCGAAGAGCACCGGCCGGGATCCCGCCAGGCTCGTGGCCGCGAAGACGCTCGCCGAGCAGGAGCGTGTCTTCGACGAGACGTTCGGCCCGCTGTTCGACAACAGGCTCGTCCGCTGGCTCGGCCGTCAGCCCGTGGCCGTGTACAGCCTCGGGATCCCGCCGAGCCAGCACCAGGCGATGCTCGACGAGCACGAAAACGACGGCGGCAAGCTGTTCGACATGTACAGGCAACGCGTCCGGCGGCTCGCCTGCGGGTTCCCGCTCGACGACAACTACTTCGCGTGGCAGGCCTTCGGCCGCCGCTATGACCACGACGGCCGCCGCGGCCTGCCCGACTACCTGAAGCGCGAAAACTACGACCTGATCAAGTCGATGGCCGACCGTGTCGAGACACACATCGCGTCGCTGGGCGACTACCTGCAGACGGAGACGCCCGGTGCGCTCAACGGGTTCGTCTTCCTCGACAGCCAGGACTGGATGCCGCCGCACGTGATCGAGGATTTATGGAGACAGGTGGTGCGGGTGGGCGGCCCGGACACGCGGGTGATCTTCCGCACGGCCGGTGAAAAATCCCCCGTGGAAGCGGCGCTGTCTCCCGAGACCCGCGGTCGCTTCCACTACGACGTCGAACGGTCACGGACCCTGCATGCCCAGGATCGGTCGGCCATCTACGGAATGTTCCATCTCTACGAGATGCTGCCGACCTCATGACCGCCAGCCCGGGAAGGCCCGCTGTGTCGTCTTCGAACAACCGTGGCGGTGGTCCGGCCGACCACGCCGTGGCGATGGACAGGATGTACCGCTTCACGCGGCACGTGTACGACGTCACGCGGGCCTACTACCTGCTCGGCCGCGACCGCCTGCTCGCCAAGGTGGCCACGTCGCCGACCACGGCCACGCTCGAGGTGGGGTGCGGTACGGCGCGCAATCTCATCCGCCTGGCGCGGCGTCCGGAGCCGGGGTCGCTGTTTGGGCTCGACGCCTCCCACGAGATGCTCGAAACCGCCGCGGCGAGCATCGCCCGCTCGGGCGTGGACCAGCCCGGTCGCCAGCCGATCGCCCTTCGGCAGGGGCTCGCCGAGCAGCTCGACGCCCGGCGGATGTTCGGCCGTGAGCAGCCGTTCGACACGATCTACTTCTCGTACTGCCTGTCGATGGTGCCGACGTGGCCCGGGGCGATCGAGGCGGCGCTCGCCAATCTCAAGCCGGGCGGTGAGATGCTGATCGTCGACTTCTGGGACCAGCAGGACCTGCCGCGCTGGTTCGCGGCAGGCCTCAAGAGGTGGCTCGCCACGTTTCACGTCCATTACCGGCCGGAGGTGCACGAGGCTCTCGTGGAGCTCGGCAGGTCTGGCCGCGCCGAAGTCACCTTCGAGTCGGTGTCGCGGCGCTACGCCTACATCGCCACGGTCCGCAAGAACTGATCGGCCAGGAGCCTGCTACGGGAGCAGAAACACGAGCCCGGTGACGGTGGCGGCCTCGAGCGCCAAACCACGTCCGCTGATCGGCACCGCGGGGCAGGTCCATGGGGCGCAGCCGCCAGGGCGGTAGTAGCCCAGCGGATAGACACATTCCCACGGCAGCTCGACGCCCATCTTGTAGGGCAGCACGGGCAGCGTCGCGAAGAAGTGGGCACCGGAGACGATCGGATCGGCCCAGCCATGCGAGTGGCCGTAGCGCTCCAGATTCCAGTCCTCGAAGTAGAGCGGCTTGTGGCAGTAGCCCGCCGCCTTCCACGTGAACATCGTGGTCGCGAACCGCCGGGGCTCGTAGGTCTCCCCTTCGAGGCGGCACTCACACGGGTAGTCGTTTCCGGGTTTGCCCCCCACGCGAATGTCGAGGCTGATGCCGGCGATGTCGTCGTCTCGCAGGTTCTTGAGCGCGTCGCGACAGTCCGCCGAGGCATCGTCGCACGCGTCGGCGCCCGTGGCCGACACCCGCATGATCACGCTGGCACCGTCCTCCGCCGTGGCCGGGCCGCTTTCGAAGCCGGCGTCACGAACGGTCGAAATCGTACGCTCGAACGCGTGCCAGTCGGCGGCGTGAGCGAGCGAGCCGACGGCCCCGATCGCGAGGCAGGCGAGCAGCACGCCGGCCGGACGCCGGACCTGACGAACGCGCGTCGTCGACCACGTCTGCACGGTCTGTGGAAAACGATCCATGCAGGAAGGATCGACCGGGAGCGGCCCCCGACTTTCATTCCCTGGAGCGACCCGCACGATCGATGCCGGCCTTCCCGACCTGCCTCGCCTGCCACGCCCGCGCCGCCGCCTCACTCCCCCTGCTTGTGCTCGGCGGAGTAGTTCGGGGCCTCCTGCGTGATCACGATGTCGTGGGGATGGCTCTCGCGGACCGACGCCGCGGATACCTGGATGAATCGCGCATCCCGCCGCAACTCGTCGATCGTGCGCGTGCCACAGTAGCCCATGCCGGCCCGCAGACCGCCCACGAGTTGGTAGACGAACACGCTCAGCGGCCCCTTGAACGGCACGCGGCCTTCGACCCCTTCCGGCACGAGCTTGTCGCCGCCGCGGCCCGTGGCCTTCTGCCGATACCGCTCGCTCGACCCGTGCACCATCGCTCCGAGCGACCCCATGCCGCGATAGGCCTTGAACGTGCGGCCTTGGTAGAGGACCGTCTGGCCGGGACTCTCGGCGACCCCCGCGAGCAGACCGCCGACCATGCAGCAGTGCGCTCCCGCCGCGATCGCCTTGGTGATGTCGCCGGAGTAGCGGATGCCGCCGTCGGCGATCACGGGCACGCCGGCACCGGCCGCCTCCTGGGCGGCGTCCCACACGGCCGAAATCTGCGGCACGCCGACACCGGAGATCACCCGCGTCGTGCAGATCGATCCGGGACCGATACCCACCTTCACGCCATCCGCGCCGGCCTTGATCAGATCACGACAGCCCTCGCGCGTGGCTACGTTGCCGGCGATGACCTCGATGCCCCACCGCTTCTTGATCGTCGAGACCGTCTCGATGACGTTCGACGAATGTCCGTGGGCCGAATCGACGACGAGCACGTCGACCCCCTTGGCGATCAGGTTCTCAGCCCGGTCGTAGTCGAACACACCCACGGCGGCCCCCACCCGCAGCCGCCCCTGGCGATCCTTGCAGGCGTTCGGGAACCGCTTCATCATGTCGATGTCCTTGATCGTGATCAGCCCCGTGAGCAGGCCGGCCGCGTCGACGAGCAGCAGTTTCTCGACCTTGTTGGCCATCAGGATCTTCTCGGCCTCGTCGAGCGACACGGTGCCGGTGGCCGTCACGAGCCCGGTCTTCGTCATGATCTCGGCGACCGGTGTCTCGCCGCTCTCGAGAAACCGCAGGTCGCGCCGGGTGATGATGCCGACCAGCCGTCGATCGTCGGCCGTGATCGGCACGCCCGAGATGTTGTACTGATCCATCACCTCGCGGGCTCGCGCCACCGTCGCCGTGGGAGGCAGGATGACGGGGTCCATGATGATCCCGTTGGCGCTCCGCTTGACCTTGTCGACCTCCTCGCTCTGCCTCTCGATCGAGAGGTTTTTGTGGATCACACCGAGGCCGCCCTCCTGGGCGAGGGCGATCGCCATCTCGCTCTCCGTCACCGTATCCATGGGCGAACTGACGAGCGGGATCGTGAGCCGGATGCCGCGGGTCAGGTGGGTGCTGACATCCACCTCCGCGGGCACCACCGCCGAATACCGCGGCACGAGCAGGACGTCGTCGAAGGTGATCCCGGTTGAGACGATTTTCCCGTCCATGCGGCCTTCCTGGGGGTGAGGAAAGCCTGGCAGTATGGCGTTTCGGAGCCGAAAAGGGCAACGAGCACTGGTGCGATCGCGGATTCGGCGGCCTGCCGCCGCACGCCCGGCAACCGTGTCCTACGTTTGAGGGTCTGGCGGGCCGGCAACGGCCACCGCCGGCTCTCATCCCCCTTCCTCCGGTCCATTCGTCACCATGCGTTTCCTCGACGACTACCTCGACACCGTCCAGAGCCACCGCCGATCGCCAGCCCCCGAAGGCGCGATCGCCCGACCCGACCGCCGTTCGCTCGAAGCGCACCTAGCCCGAAAACGGTACGGCCGGTTCACGCTCACCGAAGCGGTGCGACCCAGTTGGCAGCTCGAGGTGGTGCCGCAGGCCGGCTACCGGTTCGACACGTACTCGGATGCCCGCACCGGCATGCGGCTCCCGGCCCTCATCGCTTCCGTCTCGAGCGAGCAGCTGTTCGAAACGTTTCTCGCACTCCTGGAGCCGCTCGGCGACGTCTGCGACGTCGTGCTCGAGACGTCGCACGACGCCACGGCCTCATCCGCGGACGCCGCCCGTCACGAGGTGACCCGCGACGGGATCGAACGGCTCGTGCTCGAGAGCGTGCTGTGGGATTTCGAAGACCTGCTGCTCAATGACGGCTGCACCGGCATCGCGATCATGCACCCCGAGCAGCCGCTCGAGGTGCAGCTCGACGAACATAAATTGCTCGTGGTCTATGCCCCGAATCGCACCCCGTTCGAGCACATCCTCGCGGAACAGGGGATCGATCGCAACGACCGGATGCGGTTCATCTCCCAAGGGGAGCACCTTCACACGTCGCACACGCGGTTCGCCCAGCTGTTCGACGAGATGGCGGGCAATCTGGGCGCGGAATAACGGGGTTTTCAGGCCGCACACTGGCCTTGAGCCGGGGCAGGGGATTCCCGACGATCCCGGCCATGGTTCGCCTCCTGTCTCCAACGTGCGCCGCGGCCGTCGTGGCCGCCTTCCTGGCCGCCCGCGGCGTCGCGCAGCCACCCGTCCCCGCGCAGCCCGACCCATTCGCGCCGCTGCCCGCGGGCACCGTGATCGGCCCGCAAGGGCAGGTGGCGGGCCCCGGTCTCGTGCCCGGGCCGGGCACGAAGAACGCCGCCGTGATCCCGCCGCTCGATGCGGAGGTCGTCTGGCAGCAGATGGTCGACGTCGCGGACGACTACTTCAAGGTCCAAACCGAGCAACGCGTCGTGTTCTCCAACGGCGTGCCGGCAGAAGGACGCATCGACACCTATCCGCAGACGGGAGCCACGCTCCTGGAGCCGTGGCGGGGTGATTCGGTCGGGTTCCGTGAACGCCTCGAGAGCACGCTGCAGTCGATTCGACGCCGTGCGACGCTCCGACTCATCCCCGATCCCGCCGGCTGGCGAATCGAAACGGTGGTGATGAAAGAACTCGAAAACATGCCGCGGCCGATGATGGTCACCACGGGCGGCGCTACCTTCCGCAACGACGACTCGCTCTATCGCTACGGCACCCCGCTCCCGACGCTCGGCCAGCAGGTGGGCGACCAACCGCGACCGGTCGCCAATCCGACGCCCAACCTCGGCTGGATCCCGCTCGGCCGTGATCCGCTGCTCGAACAGAAGATGCTCTCTCAGATGCTGACGAAACTCGGCGTGGCCCCGCTGCCGCAGCCCGAGCCCTACTACCAGCCGCCCGACGCAGCCGGCACGGCTTCACCGGCCACGCAGCCGAGCGGCCCGGTCTTCGGCGCGCCGATCGCCCCCGAGCAACTCCCGCCAGGCGCCACGATCGCCCCGGGCCCGCCGGTGCCGATCGAATCGCTGCCCGTCCCGAAGTAGCGCGGGCTGTGCTTCATACACCGACACGCCCAAGCCGGCTCGGGGTTACCCCGTACCGTCTCGCCGGACGTTCGGTGCGTTGGGCGCGCCGGCTTCGGGCTCCCCATATCCCGTCACCGGACGTTCACTGCGCCCCTCCTGGGCTCCGTTCACTCGGACTCACTGGCGCTGCGCCATCCTGGCTCCGCTGGTGAGTAACGCCGGCGACCGGGATACGGGGAGCCCGAAGCCTCCTCAACTGGAATACGGGAGGCTCGGGGTTACCCCTACCGTTGAGACGGCGTATGTGACCAGCGGAGCCATGGATGGCGCAGCGCAGGCACATCCGAGTGAGCCGGAGCCTGGAGGGCGGAGGCGAACGTCCGGCGAGACGGTATGGGGTAACCCCGAGCCGGCGCGCTATTCAAAGCCATCACAGGCTGAAGCCTGTCCTACGAAACGTCACTCGTCGGTGACGCAGCCCTTCGATGCCGGCTGCACGCAGCGGATGTACTTGGCGAGCATGCCGCGGGTGGCCTTGGGGGGCGGGGCCTGCCACGCGGCCCGGCGCTTCGTGAGTTCGGCCTCGGAGACTTCGGCGTCGATCGAGGCGGTTTCGGCGTCGATCACCACCACGTCGCCGTCGTGCACGAGCGCGATCGGCCCGCCGTCCTGCGCCTCCGGCACGACGTGGCCGACGATGAAGCCGTGCGAACCGCCCGAGAAGCGACCGTCGGTGATGAGCGCCACGTCGTTGCCGAGGCCGGCGCCCATGAGCGCCGAAGTGGGCGTGAGCATTTCCGGCATGCCGGGGCCGCCCTTCGGGCCCTCGTAGCGAATGATCACGACGTCGCCGCGCTTGATGGCCCCCTGCTCGAGGGCGGCGAGCATCGCCTCCTCGCTGTCGAACACCCTGGCCGGTCCGCGAAACTTCGAGCCCTCCTTGCCCGTGATCTTCGCCACGGCCGAGTCGGGGGCGAGGTTGCCGTGGAGGATCGTGATGTGGCCGGTTTTCTTGATCGGGTTTTCAACCGGCTGGATGATCTTTTGACCCGGGGCGAGGCCCTTGCTCGTGGCCAGATTCTCGGCCAGCGTCTTGCCGGTGACGGTCATGCAATCGCCGTCCATGAGGCCCTTGTCGAGCAGGTATTTCATGAGGCCGCTCGTGCCGCCCACCGAATGGAGGTCTTCCTGCACGAACTTGCCGCTCGGCTTGAGGTCGGCGAGGTAGGGGATCCGACGGGCCGTCTTCTGGAAGTCGGCCGGAGTGAGGTCGATGCCGACGGTGCGGGCCATGGCGATGAGGTGGAGCACGGCGTTCGTCGAGCCGCCGAGCGCCATGATGGTGACCATCGCGTTCTCGAAGGCGCGGCGGGTCATGATGTCGCGCGGCTTGAGGTCCCGCTCGAGCAGATGGCGAATCGCCGCGCCGGCGCGCAGGCATTCGGCGAGTTTGTCGGGGTGTTCGGCCGGAATCGACGCGCTGTCGGGCAGGGCCATGCCCATCGCCTCGATCGCGGTGGCCATCGTGTTGGCCGTGTACATGCCGCCGCAGGCTCCCGCGCCTGGGCAGGCGTGCCGCACGATGTCGCCACGCCGGCCATCGTCGATCCGGCCGGCCACGTATTCGCCGTAGCACTGGAAGGCCGACACGATGTCGAGCGACGTGCCGTCGGCGAGATGTCCCGGCTTGATCGTGCCGCCGTAGACCATCAGGGCCGGGCGATTGAGCCGGCCCATCGCCATCAGGCAGCCGGGCATGTTCTTGTCGCAGCCGGGGATGGCCACGAGGGCGTCGTACCACTGGGCATGCATCACGGTCTCGATCGAGTCGGCGATGATGTCGCGCGAGGGCAGCGAGTAGCTCATTCCCTCGGTGCCCATCGAGATCCCGTCGCTGACGCCGATCGAGTTGAACCGCATCCCCACCATGCCGGCGGCCGTCACGCCTTCGCGGACTTTCGCCGCCAGCGTGTTGAGGTGCATGTTGCACGTGTTGCCCTCGTACCACATGCTCGCGATGCCGACCTGCGGCTTGTCGAGGTCGGCGGGCTGCATGCCCGTGCCGAGGAGCATGGCCTGCGAGGCCCCCTGCGACCGGGGCTGCGTGATGCGGGAACTGTAGCGGTTGAGGACGGCCATGCCGGGAATTCCTTCGGGGAAGACGGGCTCTCGGGGGAGGTGACGCGGCGACCGGAAACCCTTTTCGGGCCCGCCTGGGGCAGAATAGTATCTGGTGCGCCGCATTCAAAGCACCCTCCACCAGCCACTCGCCCAGGCTGCACCCGATGCCCCGCCGCCCCGCCTTCGTGTTCCTCGATCTCGGCAACGTGATCGTCTCGTTCGATCGGGAGCGTGCCCATCGGCAGATGGCTGCCGTCGCTGGCGTGCCGGTGGGGGCGGTGCAGGCGACGCTTGCGGCCACGCAGCTCGAACAGCGGTTGGAACGTGGGCTGATCGATTGGCCAGGGTTCCACGCGGAGTTCTCCCGGCACGTGGGCACGACGCCCGATTCGGCCCTGCTCGCCGACGCCGCCAGCGACATGTTCTCGCTCAATGTCGACATGCTTCCGGTGATCGCGGGACTCGAGCGGGCGGGCATCCCGATCGGCATCCTGTCGAACACGTGCGGCATCCACTGGGATCACCTGCTCGCCAAGCGCTACGCGATCCTCCCGGGCAACGTGACGGCCACGGTGCTCAGCCACGAGGTGGCCGCGGTCAAGCCCGAGCCGGCCATCTACACCGCCGCCGCCGCATGCGTCGGCGTGGCCCCGGAGCAGATCTTCTTCTGCGACGACATCCCGGCCCACGTGGACGCTGCGCGTGCCTGCGGCTGGGACGCCGAGGTGTTCGTATCGGCGTCGGGACTCCTCGACGCGTTGCACCGTCGTGGGCTCAATCTGGGCGTATAGCGGCGAGCACGTGCCGTTCGTCAAACCTTCCCTCCAGCACCACCCCGCCGTCGATCAGCACGACGGGAACGCGGAGCCCGAAGGCTGCGGCGGCCTCTGGCACACCGTCGACGTCGATGACGACTGTGTCCGGGGCATGGAAGGCGAGCCACTCCTCGGCCTGTTCGCAGAGGTGGCAGCCCCGACGTGAATAGAGCACGATTTCCATGGGTGAGGTACGATTCATGAGGTCGGCGACACCGGATCACCATGAGCGACGCCCCACCTCCCGTCCAGACCCTGCCCGAATTCCTCAAGGTGCTGCGCGCCAGCGGGCTGGTGGCCGAGGATCGCCTGTCGCCCCTCGTCGAGCCCTTCCGGGAGGAGACAGGCCCCGTCCCCGACGCCCTGGCCGCGGCTCTCGTGGAAGGGGACCTGCTCACGCAATGGCAACTGGAGCAACTCCGGAAGGGAAAGAGCAAGGGCTTCACGCTCGGCAAATACCGGCTGCTACGACTGCTCGGCGCGGGCGGCATGAGCAGCGTCTATCTGGCGGAGAATCCGACGCTCCGGCAGCGCGTGGCGATCAAGGTGCTGCCCATCAAGCGGGTCGAGCAGAGCTCCTACCTGGCCCGGTTCGAGCGCGAGGCCCAGGTGGCCTACCGGCTCAGCCACCACAACATCGCCCGCGCGTTCGACCTCGAGGCATCCGGCGCGGTGCATTTCATCGTGATGGAATACATCGAGGGCACCGACCTGCATGCGAAGGTGAAGGCCGAGGGGCCGCTCGACGTGCGCGATACGGCCGAGTACGTCCGTCAGGCTGCGGTCGGCCTCCACTACGCGCACGAGGAGGGGCTGGTCCACCGCGACATCAAGCCGGCCAACCTCATGCTCGACAAGCGCGGCACTGTCAAGATCCTCGATCTCGGCCTGGCGCTCGACGACGACGAGGAGGAGGCATCCCTCACCCGCGAGCACGACGAGAAGGTGCTGGGGACGGCCGACTACCTCGCCCCCGAGCAGGCGCGCGACAGTCACAAGGCCGACCGTCGCTCCGACATCTATTCGCTCGGCTGCACGCTCTATTACCTACTCGTGGGCCGCGCACCGTTCGCGAAGGGGTCGCTCGCGGAACGGATCCGAGCACACATGAACGAACCGCCGCCCAACCCGCTCGACGAGCGGGCCGACGTGCCGCCCGCGCTGGCCGAGCTCTACTTCCGGATGATGGAGAAGCATCCCGACGCGCGGCCGCAGACGGCCCGCGAGGTGGCCGAAGCGCTCGACGCCTGGCTGGCGTCATCCGCGGCCAAGCCGAATGCCCGGCAGGAGCCTCCCCGCCGGCCGCCCCTCCGACGCACCCCCGCGCCCGGTTCCGACGCCAAGCGGATCCTGCCGCCCGGAACCGTGATGCGCAGCGGGCCCAGCAGCAGTGCGGGCCGCGTCGTCCGACCCGGCGGCAGTGGGGCCCTCGGCGGCGCAAGACGCCCTCCGCCGGCCCCGGCCCCGCCGACCGTCCCAACCGCACGACGGCCCGATGATCCGGTCGATCTTTCGAGTCTGTCCTTCGATGCACCCGCCCCGTCTCCCGGAAGCCGGCCGACGGGGAAGACCGCCGTCAAGTCCGGGGGGCCGACCTACGCTCCCCATCGCAAGCCGTCGCAGGGTGGCCTCGGCACGACGCTGCGCACTGTGATGGAACGGCAGGTGGCCGGCCTGCCGCTCGGTTTTTGGGTCGTCGTGGGGATCGCCGTGGTGGCGGCGATCGGGATGGGTGCGAGCCTCGTGCTCAGCCGCTGATCACGGCTCACCTGCGCGGAGCGATCCGCCACGGACCCTCGGCGAGCGTGTCGATCGCGACGCGACGCGTGAGATCGAAGTCGAGGGGCGTGAGCGTGACATCGCCGGCCGCGAGCGCCGTCACGTCCGACTCCGTCGGCGACGGGGGTGGTGGCGGCTCGTTGGTGGCCCAGTAGTAGGGCCGCCCCCGCGGATCGACCCGCCGCTCGAACGCCTCTCCGTAGCGGGCGGTGCTCATCGGTACGACGCGGAGGGTCGGCGCGCCGGAGAGTGCCCGCGTCGGAATGTTGATGTTGTACAGGCTGCCGGCGGGGGGCGTACGGGAGAGCAGCTCCTGGATCACGTCGATGGCGATTTCGGCGGCGCGGTCGAAGTCGGCGTGCTCGTCGTACTCGAGCGACACGGCGATGCTCGTGATTCCGAAGAACGCGCCTTCGATGGCTGCGGCCACGGTGCCCGAGTAGAGCACGTTGATGCCGGCATTGAGGCCGGCATTGATGCCGCTCACGACCACGTCGGGGCGCTGCGGGCAGAATTCCGCGATGCCGAGCTTGACCGCGTCGGCCGGGCTTCCGTCCACGGCCCATCCGCGGCTCCGGCTGCCGTCGAAGATCTCCTTCGCGGTGAGCGGTGTCAGAAACGTGATGGCGTGGCCCACCCCGCTTTGCTCCGTCGACGGGGCCACGACGCTGACGGTTGCCAGCCGGCGCATCGCCCGGTCCATGGCCGCCAGGCCGGGTGCGAAAATGCCGTCGTCGTTCGTGAGGAGCGCGTGCATGCGTGGTAACGCGGCACTATAGAACGCCCGCCCCAAAATTTTCTATACTCACGGGCTTTTCCATCCTTCCGAGTGCCCCGCCATGCCGACCGCTGCCGCTCCCCGCCCCCCCGCACCTGCCGTCGGTTCGGCCCCGCAGTCCGAACGTGTGCTCGTGCTCGATTTCGGGTCGCAGTATGCCCAGCTCATCGCCCGCCGGGTCCGCGAGCAGCATGTGTATTGCGAGATCGTCCGGCACGACGTCACGGCGGAGAGGATCAGAGAACTCGGGCCGAAGGGGATCATCCTGTCGGGCGGGCCGGCAAGCGTCTATGAATCCGGCGCGCCGCAGTGCGACCCGGGTATCTTCCGCCTCGGCATACCCGTACTCGGCATCTGCTACGGCATGCAACTGGCGTGCAAGGCCTTGGGGGGCACGGTGGGACAGGCGCAGTCCCGGGAGTACGGCCGGGCATCCTGCGACGTGCTCACGGCGGATGGGCTTTTCACCGACGTGCCTCGGCACACCGAGGTATGGATGAGCCACGGCGATCAGGTGGACCGTGTATCGGCCGATTTCCAGGCTCTGGCCAGCACGCCCACCTGCCCGCTGGCTGCGGTCAAACATACGACGCTGCCGGTCTTCGGTCTCCAGTTTCACCCGGAGGTGACGCATACCCCCGCGGGCGGCACGATGCTCGGCAACTTCCTCAAAACGGTGTGCGGGTGCAGCGGCTCCTGGCGGCTTGATGACTTCGCCGCCCGGACCATCGACGACCTGCGTCACCGCATCGGCACCGATCGGGTGATCTGTGGGCTGTCCGGCGGCGTGGATTCCGCGGTGGTGGCGGCACTTCTCTCCCGTGCGATCGGCGATCGGCTTTCCTGCATTCTCGTCGACAACGGCCTGCTCCGTAAAAACGAGGCGGCGGCCGTGATCGAAGAGTTCACGACCCACTTCAAGACCGATCTGCACGTCGTGCCGGCCGAGTCCAGGTTCTTGGACGTTCTGGCCGGCGTCACCGAGCCCCAGGAGAAACGGCGCCGGATCGGCCGCACGTTCATCGACTGTTTCGCGGACGAGGCGGCCAAGATCACGGGGGCGAGATTCCTCGCCCAGGGCACGCTCTACCCCGACGTGATCGAGAGCGGTGCGGCGCCAGACGGCCCGGCCGCCACGATCAAGCTCCACCACAACGTGGGCGGGCTGCCGGAAGATCTCCAGTTCGATCTCATCGAACCGCTGCGCGACCTGTTCAAGGACGAGGTGCGCGCCCTCGGACTGCAACTCGGCCTGCCGGAACGGATCGTCTGGCGGCATCCCTTTCCCGGCCCCGGGCTGGCCGTCCGCTGCCTCGGCGAGGTGACCAAGCCCCGCCTCGATACACTCCGCGAGGCCGACGCGATCGTGCTCGAGGAACTCGAACGGGCGGGTTTGATGCGGAAGGTGTCGCAGGCATTCGCCGTGCTCCTGCCGGTGCAGAGCGTGGGCGTGATGGGCGACGCCCGCACCTACGACGACGTGCTCGCCGTCCGGGCCGTCGAGACGGAGGATTTCATGACGGCCGACTGGAGCCACCTGCCATACGACCTCCTGGCCCGCATTTCGAGCCGGGTGATCAACGAAGTGCGCGGGGTCAACCGGGTCGTCTACGACATCTCGTCGAAGCCGCCGGCCACGATCGAGTGGGAGTGACGCCCGGACCGACGGCCGTTCACCGCGACTACTTGCTGATGTAGTTCTGTCCTCGGACCACCTGCACGTCGGCGAGCCAGGCGATCACCGCGTAGTCGTCGAAGTACTGATGGGACACGTGCGTGAGAATGCTGACCGCGACGTCGGCAGGCACGACGAACTCGACTTTCGTCGTGCGGGGTCCGGTCGTCGAGGCCACGTTGCGGGCGCTTCGCGACCCGTGACCGTTGACCTCGGTCATGGTGAAGCCAGTGGCGCCGAGTTTCACCCCCTCCTCGGCGATGTCCTCCATGATCACGGTCTCGCCGACGACCGTCACGATTTTCAGCGGATAGAGTTGCATGGTCGCCTCCCGGACGAAACAGGATCAAACCGGCCAAAAAGCCTACTGGGCCCCGATCCATTTGGCCATTTCATAATAGATCGGAATGCCAAAAGCGATGTTGAATGGAAACGTGATCGCGAGCGCCGCGGTGATCGACAGCGTCGGATTGGCCTCCGGCAACGTGAGCCGGACGGCCGGCGGAGCAGCGATGTACGACGCACTCGAGACGATCGCCGCAAAGACGGTACAGCCGCCGAGATTCAGGCCGGCGAGATGGCCGAGGTACGCCGCGAGGAAACCATGGGCGAGCGGCATCAGGATGCCGAAGGCCAACAGGAACGGCCCAACCTTGAGCAGGTCGCCGAGTTTCTCTCCGGCCACAAGCCCCATCTCCAGGAGGAAAATGCAGAGCACGCCCCGGAACAGCATCCCCTTGCTCTGGAAGAACTCGTAGAACGGCTGGAAGCCCTTCGGATCCATGAACATCGTGGAGATAAACCCGACCACGAGCAGGCCTGCCATCAGCATGATGGACTGCCCGGTGATCACCTCGTAGAGCGCCTCGCCGAGCTTCGATTCCTTGACCGGCCGCCCCGTCGCCGCCGCCTTCGCGCTCCGCTCGCGGGCCGAGAGCGCGGCGCCGATCACCAACGCGATGGCGATGCCGGGACACTCGAGGATGGTCACGAGGGTCGGCAGGAAGCTGTTGGCGGGATGCTGCGACTGCTCGACGAACGAGTTCGCGACGGCGTACGTGACGGCCGATGTGCTGCCGTAATGGGCGGCGATGCCCGCGGCGTCTGCGATCGTGAACCGGCCGACGTAGCGAAGCACGAGGAACGACGTGATCGGCGTCAGGCATCCGAGGAACAGCGTCGCGAGGGCCGGCTTCCAGATCGTCGACACGCCATGGTCATGGTACTCGTGGGCCAGCTCGTGGCCGCCCATGAAGCCGATCGACATGAGGAGAAAAATCGCGATCGAGTAGTAGAGCTCCTTCGGGATCTTGATCCCGCCGTGAATGCGGGTGCAGATGATGCCGAGCACGAAGCAGAGCGGGATCGGCGTCAGCAGGTTTCGCTCGAGCGATTCGAGAATTCTGGAGAGCTGCTCGCCCGTCAACATCGCCCACAGGGGAAGGACTGCCATGATGGAGAGTGTCATGATGGATCGGCCTCCGGGCGATGACGAAACAATGAATTTCGAGGCAGAGCCTAGCGAAGATCACGGTTTTGTGGATGCCGGTTTTGCAAGGCTGTGTAAAAGGTAAGTGGCGACAGGGCGTTGTCCTGCCATACTGAAGCGTTCTTCAGCAATCAGGGGGCCGACCGATGCACATCGCGATCATTGAAGACGACCCGGTCATCGCCAAGGCCGTGCGAACGGCGGTCGAGGAGTCGGGGCACAGCTGCGCGGTCGTGCCCGACGGGGCGACGGCCGTGCGCGACAACGTGATTCTGTCGTGCGACCTCGCGGTGCTCGACCTGATGCTTCCCAAGGTGGATGGGCTCGAGGTACTCCGCCTGGCGAGAAAGGCCGGCGTGAAGACGCCGGTGATCGTGCTGACGGCGCTGGCCACGGTGCCGGACAAGCTCGGGGGCTTCGAGGCGGGGGCCGACGACTACCTCGCGAAGCCCTTCGAGATGGATGAACTGCTGGCCCGGATCGATGCCGTCCACCGGAGAACGGCGCACAAGCCCGCCATGGAACTGCAGGCCGGGGATCTCTGCCTCGGGCTGTCGACGAAGCGGGTCACCGTCGCCGGCCGCTCCGTCGACCTCACGCCGACGGAGTTCAGCATTCTCGAACTGCTCATGCGATTTCAGGGGCAGGTCGTGACCCGGAAGATGCTGTGCGAGCACGTCTGGGGCTTCGACTGGGACGGCCCCACGAACGTGATCGAGGTGCACATCAACCGGCTCCGCGGCAAACTCGACCGTGGCCGCGACCAGTCGTTCATCCACACCGTGCGAGGCCGCGGCTATGCGCTCGCCGTGGGCTGAGTGGCTCGGGCTGTCGACGCTGCGCGGCCGACTCACGCTGTGGAACACCGCCCTCGTCCTGCTGATGACGGTGGCCTCGCTGCTGGCTGCACGGTTCGTCGCCCGGGTGACGCTCTACGACGATGCCGACGCGGAACTCCGCGCCGGCGCGAGCGAGGTCATCCTCGCCCTGCAGGATCTCTACCCCGATCTCGACGCCGTCGTCGCCGAGATTCGCCGCATGGCCCGCAGCCACGAGGATCGCGGCTGGTTCGTCCAGTTCCTCACCGAAGACGGAACGACCCTGTGGATGAGCGATCACTGCCCCGATGCCGTGGCGACATACCCGCCCTCCAATCTCGACCAGGACGAGAACATCGTCCAGGTGGGCCCGTATCGCTATGTACGGCTGCGGATCACGCGCCCGGGCCAGCCCGTCTACCACGTCCGCGTGGGCACCTACACGACGGGCCTCGACGACCGCCTCTCAGCGCTCGTGCGCCAACTGATGGTGGTCGGATGCGTGCTCGTGCTGTTCACACCCGCGGTCGGCTGGTGGCTGGCACGGCGCGCCACGCAGCCCGTCGCTGACATTCTCGGGATCGCCGAGCATCTCCGCCCTACCCGGCTCGGCGACCGCCTGCCGGAGCGTGGCACGCGCGATGAGCTCGATCTGCTCGCGCGCACGATCAACCGCCTGCTCGACCAAGTGGCCAGTCACGTCGACCGCCAGGAGCAGTTCGTTGCGGACGCTGCCCATGAACTCCGCGGCCCGGTCGCCGCGATCCACAGCTCGCTCGAGGTGGCCCTCTCGAAGGAACGGTCGCCCGACGAATATCAGTCCACGATCGAGGACATGCTTCACGAGACGAGGCAGTTGACACGACTGACCAACGATCTCCTGCTGCTGGCTGATGGTGGCACGGAATCATCGTCAGCAACCGTCCTTCCCGTCGACCTGGCGCCTCTGGTGCGTCAGGCTGCGAGCATGTTCGCCGGAGTCGCCGAGGAACGCGGCGTGCGATTGACCACCGACTTCCGCGGTGACGTGCGGGTTGCCGGAGATGCACGCTCCCTGCGGCAGGTGTGTAGCAATCTCCTCGACAACGCGATCCGCTTCACCGAGGCCGGCGGCAGCGTGGGAATCACGCTTGCCGAGGATCTCCCGCGACACGAGGCCGTGGTGTGCGTCGCCGACACCGGCTGCGGGATCGAGGCACACCACCTCCCGCGGGTCTTCGATCGGTTCTTCCAGGCGGATGCGGCCCGCGACCGCGGCGATGCGTCCCGGGGCGGCGGCCTGGGGCTGGCGATCTCCAAGTCGATCGTCGAGCGGCACGGCGGTCGCATTGAGGTGACGAGCCGACCCGGTGAGGGGAGCCGGTTTACCGTCCGGCTCCCGCTAGCCTGAACCGCCCGTCCATCGAGGCCCGGGCAGGCTGCCTGCCTTGCCCAGACGCCCCGGACGCAGGTCGGTTCCTGCATTCGTCGTCAGGGTTTATCCAACCGTCAAGCACCGACGCAGCCGCTGACGATAGGAGAAACTACTCCGGTGAGGCTAAGACTTTCATGGACTCCGTCGGCACCTTCTGGGCGAACGTCGCGGCCAGGCTCGCCGGCCCGGCCGTCGCCCTCGCTCGAGCCGGCCTGCTGACTGTGAGCACGGCAGCGGCCGTGACACACGTGCGTGCCGCCGATCTGCTTGTGGTCGCTGACGCGGCGGACTCGCCCCCGATCACCCTGCCGAGCGTGGCGGTCAACCTCGAATCGTTCGATGCCGTTTCGAACGCGCTGTC
>JBAXUY010000051.1:0-19814 GCA_037129475.1 Planctomycetia bacterium
GCCGTTCCGTGAAGCATCCCTCGAGCATGCCTCCCTTCGGCTCCGAATGCGGGTCTTGATCACTTCGATCCACCCACACGCGCCTTGTCCTCCTCATCGAGCAACACGAGCGCGCGCGGCAGCGTGGAGTCGATCACGCGCGAGACGGCGATCACGAAGCCCACCGGGCCGTCGCGCCAGCCGCCCTGCACGAGGTAGCTCTTGAGGAAGTTTGCGGCGCCGCGGGCCGGGAGCGTCCACGGGCTCAGACGCTGCCCCTTGGCCTTCATGATGCCCGCCTTGAGCCGCGAGTACCGCACCGAGCGGGCGATCACGTCGGCACAGTCGGTGAAGCTGTGGTGGAGGATCGAGCCTGGCACGAGCCGCGGTGCGGTGCCGGCCTCCACCTGCTCGTGCACGGGGAGCGGCGAGAATTCGGCGTGCCTGCGGTGGAACAGCCGGAGCACCGTCTCTCCGCCCCACGGGCCGTGCCGCACCTCGCGATGGCCCACGAACGTGCGGCGGCGGAAGGCGTAGCAGGCCCGTGGATCAGCGAGGTCGACGGTCTGGACGGCGGCCGCGGCCTCGTCGTCGAGCACTTCGTCGGCGTCGAGCGAGAGGATCCAGTCGTGGGCGGCGAGATCGACGGCGCGGCGCTTTTGCAGGCCGTAGCCGAGGAAGGGGTGGTGCTCCACGCGGGCCCCGGCGGCTCGCGCGATCGCCACCGTGTCGTCGGTCGAGCCGGAGTCGAGCACGAGCCGCTCGGAGCAAAAGGCGACGCTCGCAAGTGTCGCAGCGAGGTGCGGCCCGGCATCCCGGGTGATCACCACGGCCGAGATCGCAGGCCGGCCGCCCGTCATGGTGGCCCGTCGAGCGTCGGACGGGCGTCCGAGGCCCCGGCTCCGTCGGCCTCGAGCGTGAGCGGAAACTCGAGCGTGAACGTGCTGCCCGTGCCGAGGCCGCTCTCGGCGCGGATGTCGCCCCCGTGCTCGCGCAGGATCTTGCGGCTCACCGTCAGGCCGAGCCCCGTGCCCCGCGCGCCCTTCGTCGAGACGAAGAGGTTGAAGATCTCGCTCAAGGTCTCGGCGCTCATCCCTTCGCCATTGTCGGCGACGATGATCCGCACGAGTCCGGCCGGCCGGTCGATGTCGACGCGGATCTCGATCCAGGGATCGGGCCTGTTCTCCACGGCGTCGAGTGCGTTGGTGACCACGTTGAGCACCGCGCGCGAGATGCCCTCGGGGTCGAAGACGACCCGTGGCAGATCGGTCGGGGGCGTCCAGCGGACCGTGACGCCGGCGTCCGCGGCCCGCTGCTGCACCGTCTCGACGATGTCGGCGACGAGGGCCACGAGGTCGGTGGGCACGGGATCGGGCTCCCGCTCCTTGCTGAACGAGAGCATGTCCATCACGAGCGACGAGATTTTCCCCTGGTTGCGGCCCACGATGTCCCAGCCCTTGCGCACCACGGCGAGGTCGTCGTTCTCCAGGCCCATGTCGACCAGGTAGCCGCCTCCCTTGATGCCCTGGAGGATGTTCTTGATGTGGTGCGAGAGCGTGGCGATCGTCTGGCCGACCGCCGCCAGCCGCTCCGACAGCACCATCGCGGAGTAGTAGGTCGTGTCTTCCACGGCCAGGGCCGCCTGGTGGCCGATGGCGATCATGAGCTTGAGGTGCTCGTCGCTGAACCGCCGCTGGCCCGACTCCAGCGACTCGGCGAGCGGCACCATCGTGTCGACGTACATCACGCCGACGGTGTCATACCGCCCCTGCATCGGCACGCAGATCGCCTCGCGCACGCCGGTGCGCACGACGCTGTGGCCCGACGCGAAGCGGTCGTCGTCTTGGGCGTCGCTCGTGAGCACGCCCTCGCGGCGCTCGAGCACGTAGTCGAGGATCGTGCGGCTGATCGCCATCGATGTCGTGTCGCCGGCACGGCGGTCGCGGCGGGCCTTCGTCTGCAGCTGCCGCGTCTCGGGGTCGAGCAGCATGATGCAGCCGCGGTCGGCCTCGATCCATTCGAAGACCAGCTGCATGATCCGCCCGAGCAGTTCGTCGATGTCGAGCGTGTGGCTGGCGGCGAGCGCCGTGCGGTACATCACCTGCACGTTGCTGCGGGCCCGGGCGAGCCAGCGGTTCTGCGTGTCGTCCGGCATGAAGGCCGCGACCACCCCCTCGTCCTCGCGCATGGTGCGCACGATCCTGGAGCCGTCTGCGCCGCTCGCGGGGGCGACGATATCGACCAGGCCGATCGCCCGCTCGTCGTCGCGGTCCTTGGAATAGACCATCACCGTGCGGCCGACCTGGATCTGGTCGCCGCTGGTCAACTCGATCCGCTCCACCTTGCGGTTGTTGACGAACGTGCCGTTGGAACTCTTGAGGTCGCCGACGACCAGCCGGCCGTCGACCCGGCGGATTTCGGCATGCCGCCTGGAAACCTCGTTGTCGTCGAGTTGCACGAAGTTGCCCGACTCGCGGCCGATGCTGATCGCCCCCTCGTGCACGGCGAGGTCGTAGCGGGCGCCGCGATTGCGGCCTTGGATGACGTACAGCGAAGACACGGACGGAAAGACTCCAGGCACTGTGCGGAGCGAGAACGCTCGCGCCGGCTCGAATTTTGGCACAGGCGACGGTCGCCGGGAAGCGCGTAGAATGCATTTGTTTTCCGGCAGCGGAGGTGACAGGTGACAAATACGGCACGCACGACGCGGTGGATGGTCTGTGTTCTCGCGATCGGACTCCCGTGCACGATCGTGGAAGCGGAGGGGCCGTCGCCTGACGGGGCCGTGGGCCGCGCCCAGCTCGAGACGCGGCTGCGGGCGGCCTGCGAGTGGCTCGCCGCTCCCGACCGCGAAGGGCGCGGTCCGGGTACGGAGGGCATCGAACAGGCCGCTGACTGGGTCGCGCGGCAGTTCGAGGCCGTCGGGCTCGATACGACCGTGGTCGGCGAGACGCCCTTCCAGCGGTTTCCCATCACGCTCGAGGCCAGGCTCGGGCCGGCGGCCGGGAACACGGCCGAGATCGTGGGTCCCCCGGGCCCCGACGGCACCCGCACGGTGCGGCATCTCGAACTCGGCACGGACTTCACGCCCTTGGCGGCTGGCGGATCGGGGGCGTTCGATCTGCCGCTGGCGTTCGCAGGCTACGGCATCACGGCCCCGAAGGAAGGGTATGACGATTACGCGCCGTTCGGTCCGTCCGGCGCCAAAGGCTCGGCGCTGATCGTGCTTCGTCAGGAGCCGCAGAAAGACGACCCGCACAGCGTGTTCGACGGCAACCAGGCGTCGCAGTATGCGGCCCTCGCGCGCAAGGTGGCGAACGCCTCGGAGCACGAGGCGGGCGGACTCGTCTTCTGCAACGACGCTTCCGACAAGGAAGACACCCTCATGGCGTTCGAGCGGGCCGGCGACGGTTCGGAACGCCGCGCGATGCCCGTGCTTCACGTGCGGCGCGCCGTGGTCGAGCCGCTCGTGGCCGAGGGCTTGGGCCGCGACCTGGCAGCGCTCGAACGAACGACCGACGAGAAGCTCGAGCCGCAGGCTGCCGCGCTCGCGGGCTGGCGGATCCGCGGACGGGTGACGATCGAGCGAAAGGAGGCCGAGTCGCGCAACGTGCTCGCCGTCCTGCCCGGGACGGGCGGCGCGGAGACGGTCGTGCTCGGCGCCCACTACGACCACCTCGGCTTCGGCGGCGTCAATTCGGCCGCACCGGGAGAGACGGCCGTGCACCACGGCGCCGACGACAATGCCAGCGGCACGGCGATGCTCGTCGAGGTGGCGCGGATCCTGGCGGCCGAGGGGCCGTTTCCACGCACGATCCTGTTCGTGGCCTTCTCGGGGGAGGAGCGCGGCCTGCTCGGCAGCGCCCATTACACCGCCAACGCCGCCGTGCCCCTCTCGGACACGGCCTCCATGGTGAACCTCGACATGGTGGGCCGGCTCGACGGCGACAAGGTGGTCGTGCACGGCACCGGCACCGGCACCGGGCTCGACGCGCTCGTCGACCGGCTCGTGGCCACGCACGGCTTCGAGGTGGCGAAGGAGCCGGGGGGCTTCGGCCCCAGCGACCACTCGAGCTTCTACGCCCGCAAGATCCCCGTGCTGCACCTGTTCACGGGCTCCCATACCGATTACCACCGCCCGACCGACACCGCCGACAAGCTCAACTACGCGGGCATGGTGCGGCTCACGCGGCTCGTCGCCGATCTCGTCAAGGAACTCGCCACGGCACCCGAGCGACCGGCATACGTCGAAGTCGCGTCGAAGATGTTCGCCCGCGGCGGCGACCGCCCCTACTTCGGCAGCATCCCCGACTTCGGCAAGCCGGGCAAAGGCTACGCGATCACCGGCGTCACGAAAGACTCGCCCGCCGCCCGCGGTGGCCTCCAGGGTGGCGACGTCATCATCCGGCTCGGCGACAGCGCCGTGACGGGCCTCGAAGACTTCGACAGCGCCCTCCGCAAGCACAAGGCAGGCGACACGGTGCCCGTCGTGGTGCAGCGGGCGGGCGCCGAAGTGAAGCTCGACGTCGTCCTCGCCGCGCCGAAGTAGCCGTGGGGCGACCGTCTCGGTCGCCATCGGTGAGCGCGCCCAATGCGGCGAGGGGCAGCCCCGTAACGTTTCGCCGGACAGCAGGGCATTCGATAACCACCCGCAATCGGAGCCGGCGGTAGGCATGCTCGACTCCGGTCGTGTTGAGAGTACAGGACTCGTGGGTTTTGATCAGACGCCCATAGTCCTCAACGGCTCCCTTCGTCTGCGCGTGCCCACCTTCCCGACTCCGCCGAAACTGCTGAGCGCTGTAGCAACAGGCCTCCAGGCCTGTCGATCGACAGATTTGGAGCTCTGTCGCTACGGGGAGCCCGAAGCCGGCGGTCGCGCATCGCAGATCCGCGGGAAAGCCACGTTTCACGCGGGTTTTTGGCCTTGAGCCGGCGTGGCGGGGTTGGCATCATCCCGCCCTCCCCGGATTCCCCGCGGCACCGCCACGAGTCAACAAAGCAAGGAGTGCATTCCGTGAAGTCGCAACTGGCAGGCGTTCTGTGTGTGGCCGTGCTGGCCACCGTCGAAGTTTCCGCATTCGGCCAGGCCCCGGCCCAGGCGCCGCAGGCGGCCAGCCCGGCGACGCACGTGGCCGTGATCGACGTGGGCTACGTCTTCAAGAACCACAACCGCTTCAAGGCGGCGATGGACAAGATGAAGGACGAGGTCATGGCCGCCGAGAATGGCCTCAAGGCCGAGCGCGACCGGATCAACGGGCTCATGGAGCAGCTCAAGGGCTTCAACGTGGGCACGCCGGAATACAAGAAGCTCGAGGCCGAGGTGGCCAAGGCACAGGGCGACTTCAACGTCAACGCCCAGCTCCAGAAGAAGGACTTCATGGACCGTGAGGCGAAGGTCTACCTCCAGGTCTACACGGAGATCGAGAACGCGGTGGCCCAGTTCGCCCGCGAGCACCGGATCGCCGTGGTGCACCGGTTCGATGGCGAGCCGGTGGACAACTCCGACCGCAACCAGATCCTGCGCGGCATCACGAAGCCGATCGTGTACCTCGAGCCTGGCATCGACATCACGCCGGACATCCTCAAGATGCTCAATGGTGCTGCGGTCGCCGCCGGGGCCCAGCAGCCCCGACGGTAGTCCGCTCCGCGGAAGCACAGCGCCGGCTCGGCGGGCAGTCCGTCACGGGAGTCGCCGAAACGAGTGTCGCGAATCATGGAATCCACCTGCCGCCCACGGTCGCAGCAGACGGTTCGCCGTTCCGTGGTGGTGACGGGAAAGGGGTACTGGAGCGGCCTCGACAACCGGGTGGAGATCCGTCCGGCTGCGGCCGGTGCAGGGGTGGTGTTCGTGCGTGACGATGGAACGACCGCCCACCGCTTGGCTGCCACGGTCGGCAACCGGGTCGATGCCGTGGCCCGTACGAATCTCGAGGTGGATGGCGCACGGATCGAGATGGTGGAGCATCTTCTGAGCGCGCTGGCCGCGCTCGGCGTCGATTGTTGCGTCGTGTCGCTGACGGCCGACGAGCTGCCGAGGCTCGACGGGTCGGCGCGGGCCTTCGTCGATGCGATCGACGCCGCGGGGGTGGTGGCGGTCGATGCGCCCATTGATCCGATCGTGGTTCACGAGCGGGTGCGGGTGGGCGATGACGAGGCATGGATCGAGGCCCTGCCGCCACGGTTTTCCGGGCTCTCGGTCGACTACGTGCTCGATTATGGGGCCGGGCCGATCGGGCGGCAGGAGTTTTCGATCGAAGTGACGCCAGATTCCTATCGGCGCGAGCTCGCGGCGGCGCGCACGTTCATCACGCTGGAAGAGGCTGACCGGCTGCGGGCCGCTGGGCTCGGGCTCGACGTGACCATGCAGGATCTCATCGTTTTCGGCCCGCATGGTCCGATCGACAACCGGCTGCGTTGGCCCGACGAGTGTGTGCGTCACAAGGTTCTCGATCTCGTGGGGGATCTGGCGCTCGCGGGCCGTCCGATCCACGGGCACGTACGGGCGTACCGCAGCGGCCATCGCCTCAATGCGGCCCTCGCCGCCCGGCTCATGGCTGCGGCGGTCGAGCACGGCGCCTGCGTGCCGACCTGAGCGGCGAAAGGATACGAGCGTGGGCGAAGAACACGAGCCATCCGAGCGACATATCCACCGGCTCGACGGTGCCGCGCGCGGAGCGGCGGTCGTGGCGCCGACGGCTGTCGTCGAGCCGGGGGCCGTGCTCGGCTCCGGTGTCCGGGTCGGCCATTTCAGCGTGATTTCCGCCGGTGCGGTGATCGGGCCGGACACGATCGTCGAAAACAACGTGACCATCACGGGCGACGTGCGGATCGGGGCCCGCAACCGGATCTTTCCCAACTGCGTGATCGGGGCCGAGCCGCAAGACGTGAGCTATCGCGGCAGCCCGACCCGTGTGGTGATCGGCGACGACAACGTGATTCGTGAGGGTGTCACGATCAATCGGGCGACCGAAAAGGAAGACGGTGAGACGGTCGTGGGGAATGGGAACTTCCTCATGGCATGCTGCCATGTGGCCCACGACTGCCGGATCGGTGACCACGTGATCATCGCCAACGGCACGCTGCTCGGCGGCCACGTGCGGGTGCACTCGCATGCGTCGCTCTCGGGAGCCGTGGCGGTGCACCACTGGACCACGATCGGCGGCTGGTCGTTCGTGGCGGGTGTGTCGCGCGTGCTGCACGACATTCCCCCGTTCATGCTCTGCGAGGGGATGCCTGCGCGGCCGCGCTGCGTGAACGTCGTGGCGCTGCGTCGAGGCGGCTTCACGGCCGACGCGATCGCCGCGGTCACCGAAGCCCATCGGCTCGTCTACCGGGCAAAGGTCGGGCTGGCATCGGCCCGCGAGATTCTGCAGTCGCAGGGCATGCTTGGGCCGCCCGTCGTGGAACTGCTCGATTTTCTGACCCATCAACACGAGGGGCGGCATGGCCGCGCCCGGGAACGCCGGAGGGCTGCATGACGAAGACGAAGATGGCGGTGGTGGGCTGCGGACATCTGGGCACGATCCATGCCCGCCTGCTCGCCGGCCGCGACGACGTGGAGCTCGTGGCGGTGGTCGATGCCTCGCCGGACGCCGCGGCCCGCGTGGCTCAGGCGCACGGCTGCCTGGCCGCGTCCGATCCGCGCGATCTCGTTGGCCGCGTCGCAGCGGCCGTGGTGGCGACACCCACCGGTCTCCATGCGAGCGTGTCGCTTCCACTGCTCGAGGCCGGCATCGATCTGCTCGTCGAAAAACCGATCGCAGCCGAGGTCGAAGACGCCCGTGCGATCGTGACGACGGCCCGCCGGCACGGCCGGATCGTTGCCGTGGGGCACGTGGAGCGGTTCAACCCGGCCTGGAAGCTGGCCGTGGAGCAGATCGGCCGGCCCACGGTGATCGAATCGGCACGGCTGGCCCCCTTCACGTTTCGCTCCATGGACGTCGGCGTCGTGCACGATCTGCTGATCCACGATATCGACCTCGTGCTCTCGCTCGAGCCGGGACGGCTCGAGCACGTGGAGGCCCACGGCCTCGCTGCGACCGGCGGCCACGAAGACGCCGTCAAGGCGAGGCTCACGTTCTCGTCGGGCCTCGTGGCCGATCTCGCCGCCTCGCGCATCAGCCCCGTGCTACGACGCACGGTGTCGATCTGGTCGGCCACGGCTCTCGCAGCGGTCGACTTCAATGCCAAGACGGTCGAGGTGATCGGTGCGTCTCCGGACGTGCAGGCGGGGCGATTCGTCGCCTCGGCCGTGCCGCCCGCCGAGCGGGCCGCCATGAAAGACGCGTTCTTCACCGCCGTGCTCCCGCGCGAGACGCTGACGGTTCCAGACGCCAACGCGATTGCGTGCGAGCACGACGACTTCCTGGCGGCGATCCGCACCGGCCGCGCTCCGCTCGTCTCCGCATCGGCGGGGGCCGCGGCCCTCGAGATCGCCAACCGCGTCATCGACTGCCTCTCCTGCACGACATTCGGCAGCGAGCACCAGCCGCCGGTGTCGATCACCCATCCCGCAGCCTCCGCCCGACCGCTCCCACCACTCTCACGCCGCAAGACGGGCTAGGTTGCCTGAGGCGCGCCGGCTTCGGGCTCCCGTAGTCGCTGCTGAATCGCGCCCACCGACCGACTCCGCCGAACGTTCTTAACGCTGTAGCGACAGGCCTCCAGGCCTGTCGATCGACAGAGCTGGAGCTCTGTCGCCACGAGGGAGGCGAGGGGCTGCCCGTACTCCGGGAGCCGGCGTTACTCACCAGCGGAGCCAGGATGGCGCAGCGTTAGTGAGTCCGAGTGAGCGGAGCCCAGGAGGGGCGCAGCGAACGTCCGGCGACGGAGTATGGGCAGCCCCGAGCCGGTTTTTGGGAGTTGACGGCCGTCATGTGCCGAAGAAACCAAGCGGGAGGCGGGGCATGAGAGTCGTGGTCGTGCTGGCGTGCGTCGTGGCGGCGGTCGGCGGCCGGGCGGACGAACTGCAGCTGCACGACTTCGACGGCGTGTCGTCGATCGCTGCCGCCCTGCGGGCGAGCGACCTCGAAGTCGAGGACGAGGCTGCGGCGCTCGGCGTCGTGGTGAAGGGGCCGACGGCGCCCGATCAGGTGCGGCAGCCGCTGACAGCCGAGGTGCGCAGGCGCATCGAGGGCGTCGATGTGATGGCAGGGATGCAGGCCGACCGCACCATGATCAGCGAGGGGCCCGCGAAGCTTGTCGGAGGCGTCGGCATGGCGGCGGAGCACGCACTCGGCCGAGAGGCGATCGAGGTGCGCACGCTCGTGGGGCAGAACGAGCAGTGGGGCCGCATCGGCCTCGAGGTGGGGCCGCGGATCGAGCGCCGGCTGCCGGGCGGCATCACGCTCTTCTTCGACGGGAAGGCGGAGGCGACCTCGACTCCGTGGCAGACGATCGGCGGGCAATCGCTGCCCGGCCAGGCGACCGACGGCCTCGGCCTCATCGGCGTGACCGGCCGCACCGGCCTCGTACGGTGAACGATCAGGCCAGGTCGCGGTTTTGGAAGAGGACGAGGGCCACGAACAGGGCAACGGCCGAGTAGAGGGCGGCGTAGAGCGCCGCCCAGCCGAGGTAGGTCCACGGCACGGGCACACCGCCGACGACGGCCGCCTCGATCGTGAAGTGTTCGAGCACGGGCAGGAGCGTCGCGAACAACTGCCCCACGAACCGTACGATCGCGAACTTGCCCACGCTCGACTGCACGATGAGCGGCACGAGGTGGCCGAGCGCGTAGATCGTGAAGCAGATGATGAGATTGGGGATCATGCCGAGGCGGGTCGAGACGGCGAGGCTCACGGCGGCGAGGAGGATCGTCTCCAGCAGCGAGAGCACGAGGCCCGGCACGACCGTGATCATCTCGTCGGCGCAGTCGCGCCACAGCGGGTCGACTTTCGACGACTCGCGGGCGTCGTACACCACCTTGAGGCTCGTCGTGGCCATCAGCACGCTGCCCAGGATCAGGAACACGAGCAGGGCCACGAGCACCAGGCCGGCGAACTTGCCGAGAATGAACTGCGGCCGGGTGAGCGGCTTCGAAAGCACGGTGAGTGCCGTGCGGCCCTCGATCTCGTCGGCCACCGCCACGCTCGCCGTCCAGACGACCACGAGCAGGGCCAACACCTTGATGAGCGTGAGGCCACTGTCCTTGAGCATCTTCACGTCTTCGCCGAACGTGTTGTAGGGAATCACGATGAACAGCACGAGCAGCACGGCGCCCACGACGAGCGCCACGGTGAACACCGGCTGGCCGATCGCTTCTTTCGTGGTCGTGGCCGCCACTGCCGCCACGCGACGCGGCACGAGCCGGAAGAGGGCGTAGGCCGCGGCGATCGTAAGCAGCACGGCCGCCGTCCAGGGCAGGATGCCCGCCTGGGGGAACTCGGGCTCGAGGCTTCCGCGCACGCGGAGCGTGACCGGGTCGGCCGACGGGTTGGTGGCTTCGAGCCGCGCCCGGGCGCCGAGGAAGGGGCTCGTGGCCCCTTCGCTGCGCTTCCAGGTCCAGGGCGTCGCCGTCTTCAGATCGACGTCGGGCACCTTCGCCATCGCGAAGCCCTCGATCGCCTGCTGGGTGCGTACGGTGAGCGGTGCGGAGCTTTCGAGTGAGAAGGAGGCGAGCTCCTGTGGACGCAGGTCGAGCTCGATCGGCTGGAGCGCGGCGTGGGGTGCGACCGTCACCGTGCGGTCGAGACTGTCGCTCGACGCCATCCTCGAGAGCGAGCGGGCGATCTGGCCGAGCGGCACCAGCGGCGCGAAGGCCACGGCCACGAACGTGAGCGCGAGCAGGAGCCAGCCCAGCGGTCCGGCGAACCCATCGCCGAGGCTCGCCCGCGCCTCGGTGGCGGCCCGTGGCTGCACCGCGCGGAGCAGACCCCAGGCTGCGAGGATGCCGACGAGGGCGACGGCCCCGCCCGCACCCACGAGCCAGATCGGCGGCACGGCGATCAGCCAGCGGTTGGCGAACAGGGGAACGATCGGGGTCGCGATGGCAAACGGTGTCATCATGCCGAGATTGTGCCTCGCGGCACCGTCAGGCGGAAGTGGGAGCGTGCGGGCCGGCCAGCACCGTGGCGGACGGGCCGACGAGCGGCCAGCGGGCCAGCACCCGGTGCACGTCGTCGAGGCCGATCCCCTCCACGATCGCGAGGTCGTCGGCCACGGAGCGGTAGCGGCCCGTGTGGGACCATTCCAAGCCCACGCCGAACAGTCGACGCCGCGGTCGCTCACCCGCCAGCACCACGCGACCAGCGAGCTTGTTGCGTGCCTGGCCGACCTCGGCATGCGTGATGCCTTGCCGGGCCGCCGCGGCGTAGAGATCCACGATCCGGGAGAGAAACGGCTCCACGTCGGCGGCGTCGCACGAGAGCTGCGTGGCGAAGATGCCCGCGTCGAGAAAGTCGTGGTGATGGAGCGACGCGTGCTCCGCTTCCCCGGAGTCGACCAGCGACCAGTAGAGGCGGCTTCCCGACTCGTCGCCGAGAATCACCGCGAGAAGCTTCGCCGGATATCGGTCATCGTCGCCGCCATCGGGGCCCGCGGACATCCGCACCGCATACTCGAGCGTCGCTCCCGGCCGCGTGATCGACTCCATGCGCGAACCGCCTCCGTCGGGGTGGGCCACCGACGGCACGGTGCGAGGCGGCGGCGACTGCGGCTCCCAGTCGCCGCAATGCCGGCGTGCCGACTCGACGAGCGCCGTGAAATCGACGGCGCCGGTGGCCGCCAGCACCATGGTGTCGGGTGCGTAGCGGCGGCGGTGATACTCGCGCATCGCCTCGACGGGGAGCGCCGTGATCGAGTCGACCGTGCCAAGCACGCTGCGGGCCAGCGGGTGGCCGGCGAAGAACGCCGCCCGGCAGCGATCGTCGGCGCCGAAGGGCGGCTGGTCCTCGTACATCCGGATCTCCTCGAGGATGACCAGTTTTTCGGTCTGGAAATCCTCGTCACGGAGTGCCGGCCGCATCATGCGCGCCAGGAGCGACACGGCCTCGTGCTGCTGCTCCGGGAGCACGGCGGCGTGGTACACCGTGTCCTCCTCGCTCGTGAAGGCGTTCGCCGCGGCTCCCATCCAGTCGAATCGGCGGTTGATCTCGTCGCCGGAAAGATCATGCGTGCCCTTGAACACCATGTGTTCGAGAAAATGGCTCACGCCCCAGAGCGCGTCGGTTTCGTCGCGGGCGCCGGTCTTCACGAAGAAGCCGACGCTCGTCGAAAGCGCGCCGGCGGTGATCTCGGCGATCACGTCGAGGCCGTTGGGCAGCCGTTCATGCCGAAATTGCATCGGTCACCTCCAACGGCTCGCGGCCGAGCGAAACGACCGACAGGTCGCGGACGGGATTGGCCGCCAGCCAGGCCTCGATCGTGGCGACCGAGAGCCGATCGTAGCGGGCCAGTTCATCGGCGAGCGTCCGAACGGCGCCGAGGTGGTACCACTGCCGGGCGATGGCACCGGCCCGCGCCGCGCTCGACTCCTGCTGCATGACGAGGCCGCTCTTGGCCCGGGCTTTCACGCGGTCGAGTTCCTCCGATTCGATCGTGCCCGGCAGCCGCGCGATCTCCGCCACCATCACGTCGAGCGTCTCCTGGGCGCGGGCGGCGCTCGTGCCCGAGTAGCAGACGGCCGCCGCGTGGTCGCGGAGCGTCTGGTAGCCGGCCGACACGCTGTAGCACAGCCCGCGCCGTTCACGAACCTCGGTGAACAGCCGCGCACTCGAGCCGCCACCGAGGATCGCGAGCGCAGCCGTCGCCTCGTACGACTCGTCGCAACGGTAGGGCGGAGCCGACCACGCCATGGCGATGTGGGTCTGCTGCGACTCGTGGGGCACGTGGCGAAACCGCGGTCCGCGCGATCCGGGATGAATCACCGGCGCCGCTCCCGCCTGCCAATCGCCGACCAGCACCGACATGCGACGCACGAAATCCGGCCAGTCGATCCGGCCCGCGATGGCGATGATCGTGCCGGCCGGCCGCACATGGGTGGCGACGAAGCCGCGGATCGCTTGGAGATCGAGCGCCTCGACCTCGGCCGAAATGCCCTCGCTGGGCATGCCCCACGGAGCCGGATAGTGAAGTTGCCTGAGCGTCGACATCGCCCGATGCGCCGGATCGTCCTCGGTGCCGGCGAGGTTTTGCAGCACCATCTGCCGGGCGTTTTCGAGCTGGTCGGATTCGAGCCGGGGGCGGCGGAGGATGTCGACGTAGATGGACAGCGCCTCGGGCAGTTGGCGCGAGACCATCGCGCCCGCGAAGCTCGCGTGACTCGCGGAGACGGCCTGCGACCACTGGACGCCGGCTCCCTCGAGTGCCTCGACGATCTCGCGGCTCGATCGCCCGCCGGCACCGCGGAGCATCATCTCGCCGGAGAGGGTCGCGAGCCCGCAGCGTCCGGGCCCGTCGTGCACTGCCCCGGCCGGCGTATGGAACGCGATCGCCACCGATTCCAGGCCGGGCAGATCCTCGCCGAGGAGGACGATGCCGTTGTCGAGCGTGGCGGAGAAGAGGGACTGCTTCACAGGCAGGCGGCTTCCGCCACGAGGAGCGAGTCCGTCGCCACGACGTCTGCGCAGGCTGCGGCGGTCGCCGGCTGGGCGTCGACGACCTTGTAAACCGTCTTCGCCTTCCGGAATCCGAGCTGCTGGTAAAGCCGCACGGCCCGGGTGTTGCTCGCCGTGACCTCGAGCGACGCGCGCCTGAGCCCGTGCCCGCGGAAGCCCGCGAGCGTCTGCTCGATGAGGCAGGTGCCGAGCCCCCGGCCACGGTGTGAAGGGACGATGCCGATATTCTGAATCGAGCCCATGCCGAGCCGATCGACGACTCCCTGGATCGTGCCGCACCATTCGAGATCACCGAGGGCATCGTTGCAGACGACGAGCCAGGTGGCAGTCGGCAGAAAGCCTGGCTTGCCGCGAATCTCGCGCATCAGCCGTCGACACCCTTCGAGGTCGCCGAGGCAGGGAAACACGGTGGCGTCGATCTCGCTGCGGAACGCCCGAAACTTCGTCCTGGCGTGAACATCGAGCAGTGCTTCGTTCCAGGGCACGAACCGATAGCCCGCCGGAAGCGGCCGTGGATGCCACCGCACCGTCAGGTCCGCGTCCATCCGAAACCGCTTGAAATAACTCGATTTCATGGGGGCTCTCGCGTGACCGCCGGCCGAACTCCTGCCAAGGTAAGTATGCCCTCCACGGCGGTCAACGCGCCGGTCGGCGCCGGTCGACCCTCGGCCGCATTGCCACCCCGAACGCGACGCGGTAGAATTTTTGAGGTGTCAAAAAATGGCTTTTGATGGCTCAAAAAAGGCGTGGTTGAGCGGCGTGTGTGCCGGACTCGCCGCGGCCGTGTCGTGGAGCGGTGCGGGTTGTGCGGCCGAGCGTGATGCCCCGCGGGTGCTGGCCACGACGACCGTCGTCGCCGACCTCGTTCGCCAGGTGGCTGGCGACCGGGTGTCCCTCGACTGCCTGATGGGACCGGGCATCGATCCCCATGGGTACAAGGCGACGCCCCGTGACGCCGACCGGTTGGCCCGTGCCGATCTGGTGGTCGCATCGGGACTCCATCTGGAAGGCAAGCTCGGGGAGTTGCTCGAGAAACTTGCCACGCGCACCCACGTCGTGGCCGTCGCCGAGGCGTTGCCGCGCGACCGGCTGCTCGAGGTCGCGCCGGGCCTCTACGACCCGCACGTCTGGTTCGACGCCCGGCTCTGGAGCATGTGTGCGCCCGCGGTCGCCGAGGCGCTCTCGAAGGTCGATCCGTCGGGTGCCGCCGTGTACGCGGACCGGGCCCGTAGCCACGCGGCGCGTCTCGAACGGCTCGACGAGGAGGTGCGTGGCCGCATCGCGACGATTCCCGCCGAGCGGCGCGTGCTCGTGACCGCGCACGACGCCTTCCGCTACTTCGGCCGCGCCTATGCCATCGAGGTCGTCGGCGTGCAGGGCACGAGCACCGAAAGCGAAGCCGGGCTCGCCGACATCAATCGGCTCGTCGACCTGGTCGTGACGCGGAAAATTCCGGCCGTGTTCGTGGAGACGAGCGTCTCGGATCGCAACGTGCAGGCGCTTCAAGAAGGCGCCCGGGCACGCGGCCAGCCGGTATCGCTCGGCGGTCGGCTCTACTCCGATTCGCTCGGTGGGGCGGGCAGCGGTGCCGAAACGCTCGAGTCCGTCCTGCGGACGAACGCCGAGACGATCGTGGCGGAACTCGTCGGAGAACAGTGATGACCCCCGCCGGCCCCGCCGTCTCCCCGGCCGTCGAATTCCACGACGTCACGGTCGCCTACGGCCGCCGGCCAGTGCTCTGGAACATCGACCTCGTCATCGAGGCCCCGGGATTGTTCGGCATTCTCGGACCCAATGGCGCCGGCAAAAGCACGCTTCTCAAGGCGGCGCTCGGGCTCGTGCCGCTGGCCGGCGGGCACGTGACGCTCTTCGGACGACCGTTTGCCGAGGTGCGCGATCGGATCGGCTACGTGCCGCAACGCGAGACGGTCGATTGGGACTTCCCCGTCAACGTGATGGACGTGGTGCTGATGGGCACCTACGCGAGGTTGGGGTGGTTTCGCCGTCCGGGCGCCGCGGAACGCGACGGCGCCAGGGCGGCGCTCGACCGTGTCGGCCTCGCCGATCTTGCGGATCGGCAGATCGGCCGGCTCTCCGGCGGCCAGCAGCAGCGGGTGTTTCTCGCTCGGGCGCTCGCGCAGAATGCCGACCTCTACTTTCTCGACGAGCCGATGGCCGGGGTCGACGCCCGCTCGCAGGAGCGGATTTTCCGTGTGCTCGACGACCTGCGCCGGGAAGGGCGGCTCGTGGTCGTGGTGCACCATGATCTGCGGACGGCTGCCGACTGGTTCGACGGGGCGGCGCTCGTCGACATGCGGCTCGTGGCGGCGGGGCCGACCGCGACCGTGCTCACGCCGGACAACCTGCGCCGCACCTACGCCGGCCACATCGACGTGCTCGACGAGCTCGGTCGCGCGGTCGAACGCGGAGGCCGCACGGCATGACCGCGCCCGCCGGCATCCCCTACAACACGCTCGTCGTGGCGCTGGCCGTGGCCGTGGTGGGCTTCGCAGCGGGGGTCGTGGGCTCGTTTGGCGTACTCCGCCGCCGGGCGCTCGCCGGCGATGCCGCTTCCCATGCCACGCTCGCCGGCGTGGTCGCCGCGTTTCTGGTGACGGGCCGGCGCGACCTGCCCACGCTGCTCGTGGGGGCATTCGTGGCGGCTGTGGCGAGCCTCGGGTGTCTCGTCTTGATCCGGCGCTGCACCCGCACCCGCGACGACGCCGCCACGGCGCTGGTGCTCAGCGTCTCGTTCGGGATCGGCATCGCGCTGCTGTCGGGCCTGTCGGCCCGCGGCGTTCCCGGCTCCGGCGGCCTCGAGCATTTCCTGCTCGGGCATACCGCGGCGCTGACCGCCGCCGACGCGGTCACGCTCGCAGTCGTGTCGTCTGCGGTGGTGTTCGTCGTGTGGATCGCCCTCAAGGAGGCGACGCTCGTCTCGTTCGACCCCGCCTTCGCGGCCGCCACCGGGTGGCCGGTCGCCCTGATCGATTACGCGCTCGTGGCGCTCGTGGCGGCGATGGTCGTCGTGGGCCTTCCGGCGGCGGGAGCCGTGCTCGTGACGGCGCTCGTGGTGATCCCTCCGGTCGCAGCGCGGCAGTGGACCGACCGCGTGCCCACGATGCTCATCCTCGCGGGCGTGATCGGCCTCGTGGCGGCCGTCGGAGGCGTGGCCGCCAGCGCCGCCGTGCCCCGGCTGGCCACCGGGCCGACGATCGTGCTCGTGGCGGCGGCGCTGTTTGCAGTGTCGTTCTTCCTCGCCCCCGAACGAGGCTGGTTCGCTCGGCGGCGCGCCGCCCGCGATGCCGCCCGCAGATGGGCCGGCGTGGATTCGCGGAGCGCGTGAGGCGAGCATGATGGACACGTGGACAACCGGGTGGGAGGAGTTGGGTGCCATGCACGCCTGGGCGATCGCGACGGCAGCCGTCGTGGCTGCCGGATGTGCGCTCGTGGGCACGCTGCTCGTCGTCCGGAGGATGAGCCTGCTCGGCGATGCGATCAGCCACGCCGTGCTGCCCGGGATCGTGATCGCCGTGCTGGCTGGCGGGCGGCCCGGTGGGCTGCTCGTGCTCGTGGGTGCGGTGGCGGCGGCGCTCGTGACCGTGCTGCTCGTGCAGGTGCTGCGCCGCGAGGGCGGCCTTGCGGAGGACGCCGGCACGGGTGTGGTATTCACGACGCTCTTCGCCCTCGGCGTGGTGATCGTCACGGCCGCGGCCTCGCGAATCGATCTCGATCCGGGCTGCGTCCTCTACGGCATCCTCGAACTCGTGCCGTTCGATACGGTGACTCTCGCGGGCCTGGAGATGCCCCGGGCGTTTCTGACCGGCGCAGGCGTGCTCGCCGTCGTGGCTCTCGGTCTCGTCGTCACCTGGAAGGAGCAGGTCTTCGTGGCGTTCGACGTGAACGCTGCCCGGGCCGTGGGCATGCCGGTGGCCGCCGTGACGACCGGCCTGCTCGCTGCGACGGCGCTCGTGACCGTGGCGAGCTTCGAGGCGGTGGGGGCGATTCTCGTCGTGGCGATGCTCGTCGTGCCGGCCGCGACCGCCGAACTGCTCGTGCGGCGGCTCCACACGATGGCGCTCGTGGCGATGGTGCTCGGGGTCGTGGCGGCGGCCCTCGGGTATCTCGCGGCGTGGCGGTTCAACACGAGCGCGGCGGGCATGATCGCCGTCGTGCTGGGGCTCGAATACACGGTCGCGGCGATCCTCGCCCCGGAGGACGGCGTGATGGCGCGGCTCGCGGCACGCGTGGCGCTCGGGTGGCGCGTGACCTGCGAAGACACGCTCGCGCTCCTCTGGCGGGCCGATGAAGCGAACAACGCCGCGGTGCTGCCGCCCATCCGCTCGGCGAGCGGGTGGGCGGCAGTCATGTGGCTCGCGGTTCGGAGGCGTATCGTGCAAGACGACGGCCGCTGGGGGCTCACGGCCGTGGGCCGCGCGGAGGCGGAGACGGTGGTGCGATCGCACCGGCTCTGGGAGGCCTGGCTGGGGCGCCACGCCGATCTGCCGCTCGACCATCTGCATCCGCCCGCCGAGTGGATCGAGCATCACCTCGGCGCCGGCCTCAGGCGCCGGATCGAGGCCGACGTGGGCTCCGAGGAGAGCGACCCGCACGGCCGCTCGATCCCGCGCGAGCCGTAGCGCTCACCATGTGGCGCAGCGTCGCGAGATTCGCGCGGTCCTGCTTCGGCGACATCAGGCCCTGGGCGTCTTCTTTCGGTGTCTCGAGGAACAGCGGGATTCCGCGCAGGCGAGGATGGTTCATGATCAGCCGGAACGCCTCTCGGCCGATCCTGCCCTTGCCGATCGCCTCGTGCCGGTCGACCCGCGAGCCGCGATCCTTCTTCGAATCGTTGGCGTGAATCGCGATGAGCCTCTCGAGGCCGATGCAGCTGTCGAACTCCCGCAGGGTGGCGTCGAGCGCCGTCCGTGGCTCCAACGCGTAGCCGGCCGCGAAGACGTGGCAGGTGTCGAGGCACACGCCCACCCGTCGGCGCAGGCCGGGCACGGCGTCGATCCGCTTGAGCATCCTGCCGATTTCGGTGAACGACGCTCCGAGGCAGGAGCCCTGGCCCGCGGTCGTTTCGATGAGCACGCCGGCGGCGAGGCCCTTCGTGGCCTCGAGGGCGGCGGCGATCCCGTCGGCGGCGCGGGCCACGGCGACGTCGAGCGGCTGTTCGCCAGCGGCGCCCGGATGGGCCACGACCCACGGGATCCCGAGCGTGTCGGCCCGCTCGAGCTCCGTGACGAGCCCGGCGATCGACTTTCGACGGAGTGTCTCATCGGCCGCCGCCGGATTGATGAGATAGGAGTCGTGCGCGATCACGAGCCGCAGGCCCGCGTCGTGCACCGCCCGGCGGAAGGCGGCCGCGTGGGCCGGGTCGAGCGGCGACACGTCCCAGCGGTTGATGTTCCTGGTGAACACCTGCAGGCACTCGCAGCCCGTTTCCACCGCCCGCTCCACGGCCTTCGTGAAGCCGCCGGCGATCGATTGGTGGGCGCCAAGCACGGGGTGGGGACGCGATTTCCCGCGGGTGTTCCCGCGTTTTGCCGGTCTCGATGTGCGCTGTTTCGCTGTCATCGCAGGTTTCGTTTTTGACGGTTTGCCAGGCGGTCGTAGACTTCAGGGTGTTCGATCCCGTCTCCAGGAGGCGTCCGCCGTGGGCAACGCGTTGTACCTGATCGCCACGTTCGCGGTCGCCGTCGTGGCCGGCCTGGCCACGGCACTCGCCCTGCGGCCGATCCGCGTCGCCCGGCAGGCGGAGCGGCTCGCCCGCGCCCAGCGCGACTTTCATCGGCAGCGGGAGCAGCTCGAAGCGAAGTTCATCGAGAGGGCGAGCCAGAGCGGCAAGCCTCGCGGCCTGCATTGGACCGACGTCGCCTTCGACGACGACGTGGTCTACGCCCGCGACCGGAAGTCGCGCGGTCTCAAGGCGCTCGTCGCGATCGAGGTCAGCTTCGAGGCGATCGAGGGGGGCGGCATGGAGCACGTCGAGGCCGTCTCGAACATCCGAGCCGCCACGGCCGAGTTTCTCTACGACGGCTCTCGCTGGCAGACCGACGGCCGTGTCTACTTCAACCTCGCCCCGACGGCGACGGTGAAGTACCTCGCCTCCGACCTCGAGCTCGTCGCCGAAGAACACGCCGCAAAGGCGTGACGTGCGGTGGCGCCGGTGAGGGGCTGCCCGTGCTCCGTCGCCGGACGTTCGCTGCGGGCCTCCAGCCCTCCGCTCACTCGACTCCGGCTGCGCTGCGCCATCCATGGCTTCGCTTGCCTTCATAC